>NZ_JAMYRC010000010.1:0-163054 GCF_040321205.1 Mesorhizobium sp. M0496
GGTTTTGTGGGTGTGTTATTTTTTATAATATCACTGCAAAATTCTTTAATTTAAGACCCCGCGGTGCTTCGCGCGGGGCTTCTTCATATCGTACAGGGATTTTCCTCGCCGCTACTGGCTTGCTGCAGGTGCCGGATGGTCTCCGAAGATACCGCGCTGGCTGACCTGAATGCCGGCGGGGCCCAGAATGATTGCGAAAAGCACCGGCAGGAAAAACAGGATCATCGGCACGGTGAGCTTTGGCGGCAAGGCGGCGGCCTTCTTCTCGGCTGCATTCATGCGCATGTCGCGGCTTTCGGCGGCAAGCACGCGCAGTGCATGCGCCACCGGCGTGCCGTAGCGCTCCGCCTGGACGAGTGCCTGCGACACCGACTTGACCGAATCCAGGCCGGTGCGGCTTGCCAGGTTCTCGTAGGCCTGCTTGCGCTCCGGCAGATAGGAAAGCTCGGCGTTGGTGAGGATGAATTCTTCCGCCAGCGCTACCGATTGCGCGCCGATCTCGTCGGCGACCTTGCGGAGTGCTGCTTCCACCGACATGCCCGATTCGACGCAGATCAGCATCAGATCGAGCCCATCCGGCCATGCCATCTGGATCGACTGCTTGCGCTTGGTGGCGCGGTTGTTGACATAGATGACCGGTGCGTAGAAGCCGCCATATGCAACGAGGATGCAGACGAACAGCCTGATGACCAATGGCTTGTCGGGCAACCCTCCGAGCACGAAGATGTAGATTGCGGCCAGCGCGAAACCGACAAAGGGAAGCACGAGACGAAAGAAAAGAAAACGTGTCAGCGGATTCTGGCCGCGAAACCCGGCCACCTTGAGTTTCTGCAACGTGCCCTCATCGGCGAGCGCGCGCCTCAGATCCAGCCGGTCGACAATGTTGCGCATACCAACCGACTGTTCCTCGCGCAGGCCCTTGCGACGGCGATCCGCCTCGACTGCTAGCCGGGCGCGCTGTTTGGCACGCAGTTCGTCGCGTTCCAGCGCGACGGTTTTCATGCGTAACTTGAGCTGGTTTCCGCCAAACGCCGGCAGCAAGGTGACGGCGGTCGCAAACACCGCTATTGCGACCAGCAGCGCGATCAGGAAGCTCGGATCCGTCAGGGTTTTGATGACTTGCTCGGTCATGCCAGCATCCTAGACTTCGAAGTTCATCATCTTGCGCATCACCAGGATGCCGATCGACATCCAGACCGCCGAGCAACCAAGGATCAGATTTCCGACGCTGGTGGTGAAAAGCGGCATGAGATAGGCCGGGCTCGACAGGTAGACGAGAAAGGCGACGATGAAGGGCAGCGCACCGATGATCGCGGCGGACGCCTTCGCTTCCATCGACAGCGCCGCGACCTTGGCTTTCATCTTCTTGCGATCGCGAAGCACGCGCGAAAGATTGCCCAGCGCCTCGGAGAGATTGCCGCCGGCCTGCGACTGAATCTGGATGACGATGCCGAAGAAGCTTGCCTCCGTGCAAGGCATGGTTTCGGGCATGCGCAAGGTCGCATCGGGGATCGAGAGGCCCATCTGCTGCGAATCGACGATGCGACGAAACTCGGTCTTCACTGGCTCGGGCGATTCGTTGGCGATCAGGCGTACGGCATCGTTCAGCGGCAGGCCGGATTTGACCGCGCGCACGATGATGTCGAGCGCGTTCGGAAATTCGTTGAGGAACGCCTTGACCCGGCGGGCGCGACGGAACGAGACGAACCAGCGCGGCAGGCCCAGCGCTCCGGCCAGCAGCACGCCCGGCAAGGCGAGCATCGGTGCTCCGGCCACAAAGGCGGCCATCGTCAAAACGAGGCCGCATACGGCGGAATATATATAGAAGCGCTCGATGGTGGTCTTCAGGCCGGCCTGACGGAGTTGGGCTTTCAGCGGCGGCTTTTTGACGGCGCTGTCCTTCGTTCTCTGCTTTGCGTCGAGTTCGTTGAGCGAGTCCTGAACCGACTTGCGCCGCTTGGTGGCTTCCGCCACGCGGTCGCGCGAAGCCTTGACGACCGAGCGATCCGTCTCGGCGGTCCTGATCGTTTCGAGCCGCTTGCCGACCTGTTTCTCGTTGCTGATCCGGGTGAACAGAAATGCATAGGCGACGGCGCCGGCGCTGAAGCCGGCGAGCACGACAAACGCCAGTACTGTGCCGTCAATTCCAAACATTGGCCCGAACCCTTACGCCCCAGGATGCGTCAGTCAGCGCGTTTCTCCATCGCCTCGAGCGCAATGGCGAGGCGCTGCTCCTCGCCATAGTAGCGGGCCCGCTCCCAGAAATGCGGCCGACCGATGCCGGTCGATACGTGCTCTCCCAGCAGCCTGCCATTGGCGTCCTCGCCCTTGATGTTGTAGAGGACGATATCCTGCGTGATGATGACGTCGCCCTCCATCCCGATCACCTCGGTGATGTGGGTGATGCGGCGCGATCCGTCGCGCAGACGCGCCGCCTGGATGATCACGTCGATGGAACCGACGACGATTTCGCGCACTGTCTTCTGCGGCAGCGAATAACCGCCCATGGCGATCATGGATTCGATACGGTTCAGGCATTCGCGCGGACTGTTCGAGTGGATCGTTCCCATCGAGCCGTCATGGCCGGTGTTCATCGCCTGCAGAAGATCGAACACTTCGGGTCCGCGCACTTCGCCGACAATGATGCGCTCGGGCCGCATGCGCAGACAGTTCTTGACCAGGTCGCGCATCGTCACCTCACCCTCGCCCTCCAGATTGGGCGGACGGGTTTCAAGGCGCACGACATGCGGCTGCTGCAATTGCAGCTCGGCCGAGTCCTCGCAGGTGATGACGCGTTCCTCGCGGTCGATGTAGTTGGTCAGGCAGTTGAGCAGCGTCGTCTTGCCAGAGCCGGTACCGCCAGAGATGACGATGTTGCAGCGAACACGGCTGATGATCTTGAGAACTTCGGCGCCCTGCGGTGAGATGGCGCCGAACTTGACCAGCTGATCGAGCGTCAGCTTGTCCTTCTTGAATTTGCGGATGGTGAGCGTGGCGCCGTCGATGGAGAGCGGCGGCGCGATGACGTTGACGCGGGAGCCGTCGGGAAGGCGCGCGTCGCAGATCGGGCTGGATTCGTCGACACGGCGGCCAACCTGGCTGACGATGCGCTGGCAGATGTTGAGGAGCTGCTGGTTGTCACGGAAGCGGATGCCGGTCTGTTCGACCTTGCCGTTGACTTCGATGTAGACGTTCCTGGAGCCATTGACCATGATGTCGGCGATGTCGTCGCGTGCGAGCAGCGGCTCGAGCGGCCCATAGCCGAGCACATCGTTGCAGATGTCCTCGAGCAGCTCTTCCTGCTCGGCGATCGTCATCGCGAAATTCTTGATCGCGATGATGTCGTTGACGATGTCGCGGATTTCCTCGCGCGCGCTTTCAGGATCAAGCTTGGAAAGCTGCGACAGATCGATGGTGTCGATGAGCGCGGAAAAAACCTGGCTCTTGGTGTCGTAGTACGTTTCGCTCTTTTCGCGCTGTACCCGCTTTGGTTCAGGCGCCAATGGCGGTGCCTCGACCGCACGGCGCACCGGCGGCGCGACAGGTGCGCTTAGCGCAGCCGCGGGCCGAGCCAGAACCGCCGTGTCCGCGGAACTTGCAGCTGGCGGCGCAACAGGCGCCGGTGCCGGCTGGCGAAATTCCGGCGTGAACCGGTTGCCGTCGTCGTTGCCTCTTTTACCAAACATGATCGACTACCGATTCCACTGCTGAAGCGTCACTTCTTGTTGCGCGAGAGCTTGCCGAGCAGGTTGCCGAGCCCGGCCTTCTTCTTGACCTTGATTTCGCTGCGCCCGGTCAGCACATGCGCCATTTCGTTGATTATCGCGACAACCGGGTTCTTGGCATCCATTTCGCCGAGCATGCGTCCGTTGTTGGCGGCATTGCCGAACAGCAACGGATCAAAACCAATGACCGACATCGGCGACAGGCCGAGCGGCTCGGCGAAATCGGACGGCGAAATCTCCGGGCGCTTCGGGACGCCGGCCTGGTTGATGATCAGCTTCGGCGGCGGGTCGTTGGGACGAAGCCGTTTGAGCATGTCGACGAGGTTCTTGGTGTTGCGCAGATTGGCCAGCTCCGGCGTCGCCGTGATGACGACTTCGTCGGCCTTGACCAAGGTGTTTTTGGTCCAGCCCGTCCAGGCATGGGGAACATCGAGCACCAAAAGCGGCACGCTGCGCTGAGCGGTGTCGATGAGCTGCGCGAAGGCCTCGGGATCGAAATCATAGACCCGTTCGAGCGTCGAAGGCGCTGCCAGCAGTGACAAATGCTCGGCGCATTGGGTCAACAACCGATCAAGATAGACTTCATCGATGCGCTCCGGTGAAAACACCGCCTCGGCGATGCCTTGCGCCGGATCCTGGTCGAAATTGATGTTGGCTGTGCCGAAAGCCAGATCGAGATCGGCGACGACCACTTCGGATTTGAACAGGGAGGACATCGCCCAAGCCACATTGTGGGCAATCGTCGAGGAGCCGACACCACCCTTGGCGCCGACAAAAGCGATCGAGCGGCCGAGCGGCTCGGCTTCCGGATCGATGAAAATCGACGACACCACGCTGACGATGTCGGCCATCGACACCGGTGCGATCACATATTCGGAAATGCCGTTGCGGATGAGTTCGCGGTAGAGACCGACATCATTGTAATGACCGATCACCACCACCCTGGAAGTCGGATCGCAATATTCCGAGAGTTGGGCGAGTTGCTCCAGCAATTGCTTCGGCTCGCTGCGCGATTCCAGCAGGATCAGGTTGGGCGTTGGCGCCGATTGGTAGAATTCGATGGCGGTAGGGACGCCACCCATATGGACCTTGAGATGCGCCTTCGTCATGCGGCGATCCTCGCCGGCGCGCTCGACCGGATTGGCAACGCCCTCGGTCTCGCAAAATGCCTGGATCGAGATGCGCGGGATCGGCCGCAACGCCTGCATCGCGGCGATATCCTGTTGCGAGGTATCGCTGCCGTCCACCGGGGCATCGTAGGCAAGGTTGCTCATCGTCATGCTCTTTTCCGTGGCCTGTTCAATCCGAGACTGGCGGCTCAGTACGTCACTTCCGAATTGCCGAGGAACTCGTCCGAAATGCCTCTTGCACGATAGACATCGATCACCGCGCCGCGATTTTCAGCATCGATTGTGGAGGGTTTGCGCGGGCCGAGCAGATCGGCCGGATTGGCCATCTGGGAGGCAAGATTGTTCTGATAGGAGCAGCCGAAATCGGCATAGTGCTTGTTTTCCGACGTATCGACGAGGTCGTCGGGCCAGCGTCCGCATTTGTCGGTCTGGGCTCTCACCGAGATATAGGAGACGCGAACCGGGGCGGATGTCTCGCTCGAGCCGGCCTGATAGGAGACCACGACGATGCGGTTGCGCTTGATGCCGCTGGCGACTGCGAGCCTGGCGAAATCACGGCCGGCCGCCGTCGCGGCAATCTCATTGGCCGATCCGCTCGGGACCTGGATCGTCAGCGTCGGGGCGGCGCTCTTGTCATAGCCGTCGAGGAAGCCAAGAAGCGTATCGCGCTGCGAGCCGGTCATGCCGCGGTCACCGGCCCCGACAGGCAGGTCGATCTTCTGATTCTTCTCCGCGATCACGATTGGATGGTTGGTGCGATAGTCATCCGGGATGGCGCCAACCGTGATGCTGTCGCGATGGGCGCAGCCGGCGAGCAGCGCCGCCACTGCAACCGCCACGACCGGAACGGCTCGCCGGCAGACCTGCGAACTGCCAAGGCGCATCCTAGTGGCGATGGTGCTTGCCTTCAATGCTGACTGAGACATGTCCGCTTCCCCGCTTACTTGTAGATGAAGCCGACGACGCCGTGGTAGCGGCCGTTAGGCTTGTCGGTCTGCATAGTGCCGTAGACGCGATTGACGCGGCCGAGGAACATGGCGGCGCCGTCGCTGGCGGCGTTGAAATTGTCGTCCGGCTTGGCAAGGTCGTTGCGCGCCACCGGCTTCACCAGATAGGGCGTGATGATGATGACGAGCTCGGTCTCGTTGCGCACGAAGTCCCTGCTGCGGAAGAGCGCGCCGAGCACCGGTATCTTTGTCAGCCCAGGCAATCCGTTGACGGCTTGCCTGACATCGTCGCGAACCAGGCCGGCGATCATCATGGAGCCGCCAGATGGCAGTTCCACCGTTGTGTCGGCAAGTCGCTTGCGAAGCGAAAGGGCGTTCATGCCGGCACTCGTCACGCCTTCGGACAACGATACGGATCCCTCGGTTGTTGGCTCGGAAACCGAGGTTCGTACTTTCAGGCTTATGCGGCCGGGAGACAACACTACCGGCTGGAATTCCAGGCCGATGCCGTACTCGATCTTTTCGACGGTGTAGGTCTTCAACCCAGTCTGGTTGTCGGTGGATACCTTCTGGTCGACATTTGTCACCATGTTGTATTCACCACCGACCTTGAAGGTCGCCTTCTCCCCAGACACGGCGGTCAGGGTCGGCTCCGCCAAGGTCTTCATGACCCCGGACTGCTCCATGGCGTTGACATAAGCCTGCAGCCCCGACGCGCCGATCTGAAAGCCCGAATTCGACAGTTGCTTGCCGAGACCGGTGAAATTGTCGCTGATCGCGCCATAGCTGATGCCGTTGCTGCCACCGCTGCCGACCATGTTGACGCCGAGCTGCTTCATCACCGAACGGCTGACTTCGGCGACCGTCACCTTCAGCGTGACCTGATCGTCGCCGATGATCTGGAGCAGGTTGACGATCTTGCTGGTTCGGCGCTCCTGGTCCGGATTATTGATGTCGACACCGCTCTGGGCCGAACCGCCGGCCGCGGTCTGCGAATATTGGCCCGTCGTCGCTTCACCGCCCGAAACGAAGATCGTCGCCAGGTCGACCGCGCGTTTTGCGTCCAGCGGCGTGTCGACCGTTCCGGTCAGGACGACGTTGTCATTCAGCAGTTCGACCTTGATGGCCGACGTCGGCAGGAAGCGCCTGATATAATCCTCAAGGCCAGCAACGTCGCGTTCGACGGCCAGATCCAGGCTGACGATCTGCTCGCCATTCGGGCCAAAGACAAAGATGTTCGTATCGCCGACCGCCTTGCCGAACAGGTAGATGCGCCTTGCGGTGCGGGTCACCGCATCGGCCACCGCCGGGTTGGCGACGAGAATGTCATAGGCATCGCTCGGCAGGTCGATGACCACCGACTTGTTGAGACCCAGCTTGACGCGCTGGGTGGCCGTCGATGCCGTGACCTGCGCGTTCTTTGCTTCGACAACGCTGCCTTGCACATTCGTTCCGACGAGCAGCAGGCCGAATGCCGCGGCTGCGATTGCCGGCAGTTTACCACTTAGCCTCATTTCCTTGCCCCTACTTCGGAAACTTCGCCCGACTTGATCAGCCTCACAGTTCCCCTGCGGCCATTGCCGGAAACGAGATAGTCGGCCTCACCCAGATTCTTTTCCTGCGTGTCGGCGACCGCGCGCAGTGCCAGGGTCAGGCGATCCGCCATTTGTTGGGCGACGGTGATGATCTCTGCCTGCTTGGGCGTCAGTTCCAGCGTGGCGGTCTGGCCCACCCTGGTTTTCTTGCCTTCCTCGTCCTCCTGAATGGTCTGGTCGATGGCCAGGACCCGGATGTTCTTGAGGATGGTCTCAGTGTTGAAACCGGCGCCAGCGGCGCTGGCATCGGCCCTGCGAGTCATGATGACATCGACGAAATCGTTCGGAAGAATAAAGCCGCCGGCCGACGTGTCGGCCGAGATGGCCGTAGCGACCGCCCGCATGCCGGAAGGCAGGATCGACGACATGAAGCTTTGCCCCTCGCCAATCAGCTTGGAACGCCGCAGAGGCTCTCCGGCATACATCGCCACACGGGCAATGGAACTTTTCAGCTTGTCCAGCGCCTCTGGCTCGGCGGCGCGGGTGATGAAATTCGCATTGACGCCGTCGGCGGGCCAGGATTGCCAGGCGACGTTGTTTTCGATCGGGTTGCCCATCGGAACGTCGCCCGAAAGCACAAGCACGTCCTGCAGAGCCACCGCCGGGGCCTGGGGGCCGGAATCGACGACGACCTGTGGCGGCGGTGCCACCATGTTTTTCGCGACATAGCCTGCGCCACCCGCCGCGGCCACCGCCACGCTCAGAATTATCAATCGCGATGCTGGCATCTGTCCGAACCCCTGCCCTGGCAAACCACGTAGCCAAGCCGGACTTTGCAGCGGCAATCGTCAAAACAAGGTTAATGTAATACTTACGATCGTGATTAATTTAAGGTTTACATAAATTAGCCGGAATGTGGCCTGGCCGGCCAAAATGGCCGGGCCGGCCTGTTGAGAACCGGTTGCGGCAATGCTGACAGACAACGAAATTAAATCGCGCTCAGGCCGACAGCCTGGTGAGCGCCCATACCATCAAAGGCGAATCCGGATAGGTCAGCAACCCACCAAGGCCGAGCGCTACGCCGTAGGGAACACCTTTTGCCTCGTCAGCGAAATGACGGAGAAACGGATTCTGGCCAGTAACAGCGGCAAGCAGTGACTTCCGGTAGAGGATGATAGCGAGCGTCAGCAGGCCACCGATGATTGTCGAGGCGACAAGATACTCGACGAGATTCACATTGAGACCCATCCACATCGCGGTGGCAGCCAGAAGCTTGGCGTCGCCGCCGCCCATGCCGCCCATTGCAAACAGCCCGAACGTCACGGCCAAGACCAGGGCGCCAGCGGCGAAATGTCCGCCATAGGCCGCCCAGTCCATACCCGTCAGCGGCGCGACCAGCGCGAAGACAACGACAAGCAGCACCGGCACGCGATTGGCGATCGTCATCGACAGCATGTCGGAGATCGCCGCAAACAGCATGCAGAACGGAAAAACGACGAAGATCAGGGCTTCAAGCATCGGCGCCATGCCTATTGTCCGATTTCACGGGGCTCAATCTAGGCATGTTCGATTAACGATTGATGAGGCCCGGAACGAAAAGACGACTGATGTCGGCAGCGGCATGGAAAAAGGGCCGCCACGTGGCGGCCCTTTTCCAAAACGTAATCCAGCGCTCGGCGATAAGGCCGATCAGCTGCGCGTCGTTCAAGGTGCGTCGTTCAAGCGATCGCCGATGTTGGTGAACTTAGCGTTGAGCGCAGTGCCAAGCGTGCCGGCGCCAGTGATGATGGCGAGCGCGATGAGAGCGGCGATCAGACCATATTCGATAGCGGTCGCGCCGGATTCGTCCTTCACAAAACGTGCGATGAGATTAGACATTCGAGAGCTCCTACTCCACGTGTTACAGCACTTCCGTCAACTTCTGTGATGGTTGATCGGATGCTGCCAATCTAGGGAGAAGCTCTTTCGATCGGCTTAATAAACAGCCTTACCGATTCCTTTCCCGGTTCGAACACATTGCGTGGTTAACTTCGGGCTAAAGTACCGCCTAACCTTCCAGATCGGGGTTTGGTGGGCTTGCGACGCCGGCTGGACCGCGTCTCGCGGGCGGCCTTGTCGAGCATTAGACCATTGGCAACATCGCGCGCTTAACCGTTGGTTCACCAATCTCGTTCATGTTCCGTTGATCAGTCTGCCTGCGTGGAGCGCCTCAATGGCCCAGCCGAGATCGTCAATCGTGATTGCCGCGCTTCTTGCCGCCACGACCTTCGTCGCGCCAGCCATGGCCGGCGCCGGCATCGAGGTCACGATGAACCAGGCTAAAATCGTCAAACTGTCGCGTCCCGCGGACACGATCGTGGTCGGCAACCCGGCAATCGCCGACGCATCCGTGCAGGACGCCTCGACGATCGTGCTGACCGGCAAAGGCTTCGGCGTCACCAATCTGGTCGTGCTCGACACCGACGGCAGCCCGATCGTCGACGAGCAGGTTACCGTCGTGCGGCAGGCCGCCTCGTCCGTGCGTATTTATCGGCGCGCCGAAATACAGACGATGTCCTGCACGCCTTATTGCGAAAGCTCCTACAAGAGCGATGCGGAGAAGTCCTCCGAAGCGGAGATGAGCGTCGCCCGGTAGGATGGTGTAGCCGAATGCCGTTCAGGTTATCGGCTGGTTAAAACGCCAGCGCCGACTTTAACGGTCATTCGAACCGGACCTCAATTGGTTTGCGCTAATGCTCCTTCCGAGACCGCATAGAGATCGGCAGGATCAGACATGAGCAAGGAATTCGGCTCCGCAAGCGAACACAAGGCGAGACGCCCAAGGTTTTTCGCCCGTTTTCTTCGCGACCGGCGCGGCGCCACGGCAATCGAATTCGCGATCCTTTCAGTCCCGTTCGCATTGCTTGTCTTTGCCATTCTGGAAAGCTGCATCTCGTTCGCCGCCCAGGAAGTGATGGCCAACATCACCGACGATGTCGCGCGCCAGTTGCGCACCGGCCAGTTAAAGGCAGCCACCGTCACTGAAGACGGGTTGAAGACCACGATCTGCAACAAACTGCAGATCATCGTCGCCCAGGATTGCAAGCTTCAGCTGCTGGTGGACCTTCGCCAATATGCGACATTCGCCGACGCGGCCTTGGCCGGCTTCAAGATCAAGGACAACGATGTCAAGCTGACGAACGGCACCACCGAGCAAAACTTTGTCGTTACGGCGGGTGCGGCGGAGTCGCGGAACATGCTTCGGGTCTTTTACAAATGGCCCATCATGACCGACCTGTTGGCCCAGTCGATGGGCGGCAACAAGACTCTGCATTTCGCGTCCGTGACCTGGCAGAACGAGCCGTTCGACAACTGAGTTCGAGGCGGATGCGCGAGCAGTAAAAGAAAAAGGGCAATGGGCATGATGCGTGCGGGGGCACATCTTGGGACTACGGGAATTTGGCGGAAAGCAAGTCGATTCTGGTCCGATCGCCGCGGCATCGCGGCGGTCGAATTCGCCTTGATCATGCCTATTCTGCTGATCATGTATCTTGTGACAATGGAGGCGTCACAAGCCATAGAGACCAGCAAGAAGGTCAGTCGTATCGGCAGCATGGTGGCTGATCTCGTCACCCAGCAGCCGACCGCCGACCAGACGACTCTCAAAGCCATCATGGAGATCGGTTCCGTCACCCTTCAGCCCTACACCCGCTCGAAACCGAAAATCACCATCACGGCAATACAGGTCCCGACCGACATAACGAGGCCGCTGCAGGTAAAGTGGTCGCGCCAGCTGATCGATGGCCGCGACGGCGCTGGCCCTACCACCACCACAGTTCCACCAAAACTCTTGGTCGCCGACACCTTCCTCATCCGCGTCGACAGCATTCTCACCTACAAGACGGTCCTGGGCCTTGGCTTGGGCTCGACTTTCAACAACCTATCGATGAGCGAAACCTACTATCTGCGTCCGCGCAGAAGCGCGACGATCCCTTGCACCAACTGTTGAACCGAGACGCCGCCAGGCGGTTCGAAGGGCGTTGCGGACGGAGTTCTATTGCCGCGAACCACTGCCCGAGACGAAGCGCACGATAGAAGCCGCCATCTCGTAGTCCTTCGGCGCGACGATAGCGAAGCCGCCGGAATGCTCCGATTCCAGGAGGTCGTAGATATCAGGCGTGGTCGACTTGAGGTTGGTGAGGAACACGGTGAGCCGGCGCTTGGCTTCCGGGTCGAGATCGCTGCGCACCGCGTGGGGGCCATATCTCAGCAGGCCCGACGACCATACGACCCGAAGTGCCGCCGCCGAAAGCCCTGCCGCTTCAAGCCTTGCCTGCGTACCCGATGCTTCCCGCTGGCCGTCGGCAACGGCCGTCACCCAGCCGAACAGGCCATCGGCCTTGCCATCGACCAGCATCGTTTCGGCTGCCGCGGCCGAGTCGGCATGGACCAGAAACGGTGCGTCTTCCGCGACCTTGCGACCTTCTTCGGCCAAGGCCGCCAATGGCAAGAGAGAACCGCCGACGCTGTCCAAAGGCGCCATGGCGATGCGATGGCTCTCCATAGCCGCCAGGTCGGGCGGCTTGCCGTCCCGCGTCAGCAGAACGGAGCGGATGCCGATCGCGCCGTCGGAATCGACCGGAGCCACAAGCGGCTCGATACATAAGCAGCGCTGCGAAGCTGTCGCATAGGCGGTCGCCGAATAGATCGCGTATTCGATGCGGGCATCGGCCTGCGCCTCGATCAACGCGGCATAGTCACGCGCAACGACAAACTCGACCTTCATGCCCAAGGCCTTGGTGTAGGCGTCGGTCAACACAGCCAGCCCCGGAACGGTGTTGCCGGCGCCTGGCTCGGCAACGATGCCGATGCGAAAGGTGCCGATATCATCACGCCAGTCGGCATGCGCCGGATTGGACCAGAACGCGACCTGAACCAGCATGAGGGCAGCAGACGCCTTCAGCGCAACGCTCATGACAAAACCGCCGTCTGTTTTTCTAGACCCATGCCCATGTCCGTCGCATCGTTGCGACACGCCTTCTTGTTTGTGCATGTCGTTGCCCAAAACCGCTGCATCAGACGACGTCACTGGACTATCACGCCTAGCCGTTGCCGTTTGGTTTCCGAATTGCCAATGAAGTCGCGGAACCCTATGTCTGGTCGTTCAAACTGGCAACAACTCGATGGCGCGCGCTTTCCTCTTCGTTCTGGACTCCTTCGGCATCGGCGGCGCGGCCGACGCAGACCGCTACGGCGATGCCGGCGCCAACACATTCGCCCACATCACAGAAGCCTGTGCCGAAGGCCGCGCGGATCGCGAAGGGCTTCGCAGCGGACCGCTGTTTGTCCCCCACATGGCCTCACTCGGGCTTGGCAAGGCTGCCGAAACGGCGACCGGACTGGGCTTTGCCAGCAGCGGGCCGGATCTGCTTGCCACTGCCTTCCACGGCGCGGCGCAGGAGGTTTCGAGCGGTAAGGACACGCCGTCGGGCCATTGGGAAATCGCCGGCCTGCCGGTGCGCCTGGACTGGGGCTATTTCCCGGATACGGTTCCCGCCTTTCCGGCTGAACTGACCGAGGCGATGATCCGCGAAGGCAAGGTGCCGGGCATTCTCGGCAATTGTCATGCGCCGGGCACCGAGATCATCGAGCGCTTCGGCGAGGAGCACATCCGCACCGGCAAGCCGATCTGCTACACGTCCGTCGACTCGGTCCTGCAGATAGCCGCGCATGAAGTCCATTTCGGCCTCGAGCGGCTCTATGAATTCTGCAAGGTGGTGCGCAGGCTGGTTGATCCGCTGAGGATCGGACGGGTGATCGCGCGGCCGTTCGTCGGCGAAACCACCGCCACTTTCGAGCGAACCTACAACCGTCATGACTACGCCGTGCCACCGCCGGAGCCGACCCTGCTCGATAGGCTGACGGCGCGTGGCAGCCGTGTCATCGCTGTCGGCAAGATCGGCGACATCTTCGCCCACCGTGGAATCTCGGAAGTGCGCAAAGGGGCGGGCAACATGGCGATGTTCGACGAGGCGCTGGGCGCGATGGACGATGCCGGCGGCGGCGATCTCGTCTTCGCCAATTTCGTCGACTTCGACACCGAATTCGGTCATCGCCGCGACGTTGCAGGTTATGCTGCCGCGCTCGAAGCCTTCGACCGGCGACTGCCTGAGGCATTTGCAAGGCTGCGGCAGGGCGATCTTCTCATCCTGACGGCCGATCACGGCAACGATCCGACCTGGCAAGGGACCGATCATACGCGCGAGCGCATTCCGGTGATCGGCACCGGACCGGGTTTCAAGGGCGGCGACATCGGGTTGAGAACGACATTCGCCGACATCGGTGAAACCGTGGCCGAGCATCTTGGGCTGGCGCACGGCCGTTACGGCACTTCTTTTTATGCGGCGATTGGCGGTCATGCCTGAATTGCCGGAGGTCGAAACCGTCCGGCGCGGACTGCAGCCGGTTCTGGAAGGCGCCACCATCGCCCGTGTCGAGGCGCGCCGACCGGATTTGCGCTTTCCATTTCCCGAGAAATTCTCGCAGCGGCTGACCGGCAAGACGATCACGGCACTCGGCCGCCGGGCCAAATATCTGACGATGGATCTGGAAGGCGGTCCCGTGCTGATCTGCCATCTCGGCATGTCGGGCTCATTCCGCATCGAGACGGCGGACGGCAGCGGCATGCCCGGTATCTTCCAGCACGACCGCTCGAAGAACTCCAATCACGACCACGTCGTCTTCCATGTCGTATCTCCGGCAGGCGCCCGATCCCGCGTGATCTTCAATGATCCGCGCCGCTTCGGCTTCATGTTGTTTGCGGAAGGGCCGCCGGACGTTCATCCAATGCTGGCCGGGCTCGGCGTCGAACCAACGGGCAACACGTTGGACGGCATGCTGCTTGCCTCGTTGATGAAAGGGCGGCGATCACCGCTGAAGGCAGCGCTTCTCGACCAGAGGCTGATCGCCGGGCTCGGCAACATCTATGTGTCGGAGGCGCTGTGGCGCGCCAGCCTGTCGCCGCTGCGCGAGGCGGGCACGATCGCCAAGCCCGGAAAGAAAGCCAAGGCCCAAAGCGAACACCTCGCCGAAGCCATTCGCTCGGTGATATCAGATGCGATCGCGGCTGGCGGGTCCTCATTGCGGGACTATATGCAGACCGACGGGTCACTGGGCTATTTCCAGCACTCCTTCGCCGTCTACGACCGTGAAGGAGAGGCCTGCTCGAAGCCCAGCTGCGGTGGCCACATCGAACGGATCGTGCAGAGCGGCCGATCGACCTTCTATTGCCGGACATGTCAGCGGTGAGTTAGACGAGCGCGAGCGAGGAGAAGCAGCCATGACCTATGAAACGATCATCACCGAGACGCATGGCAAGGTCGGGCTGATCAGGCTGAACAGGCCGCAGGCGCTCAACGCGCTGAACTCGCAGGTCCTGACCGAAGTGGTCGCTGCCGTGAACGGTTTCAGCGCCGATGCCGGTATCGGCGCCATGGTCATCACCGGTTCGGAAAAAGCTTTCGCCGCCGGCGCCGACATCAAGGAGATGCAGTCGATCTCCTATGCGGACGCCTACGCCCAAGACTTCTTTGTCGGTTGGGAGGAGCTTACCCGGGCGCGAAAGCCTGTTATCGCCGCGGTAGCAGGCTATGCGCTCGGCGGCGGCTGCGAACTGGCGATGATGTGCGATTTTATCATCGCCGCCGATACGGCAAAGTTCGGCCAGCCCGAGATCACGCTCGGCGTCATTCCAGGCATGGGCGGGTCGCAACGGCTGACCCGCTTCGTCGGCAAGGCGAAGGCGATGGACATGTGCCTGACCGGGCGGATGATGGATGCCGCGGAAGCCGAGCGTTCGGGTCTGGTGTCGCGGGTCGTGCCTGCCGGCGACCTTGTCGAGGAGGCGCTGAAGGCGGCAGCCAAGATCGCCAGTTTCTCGCTGCCATCGGTGATGATGGCAAAGGAGGCTGTCAACCGCGCCTTTGAAACGACGCTTGCCGAGGGATTGCGATTCGAGCGCCGCCTGTTTCACTCGCTGTTTGCACTGGACGATCAGAAGGAAGGCATGGCGGCGTTCGCCGAGAAGCGGAAGCCGAATTTCACCAACCGCTGACGCCAATCCTTCGGCTACGAAGAAGAAGGCCGTTGGCCGCCAAAAAGAAGGCCAGGCAGCGTTGACGCGCCGGAAAAGCTGAACTATAAGCCGCACCAACCGAGGTGGCCCCGTGGCTGCCCGTATGTTTTTTGCGCCCTGCGGCATCCCGCATGCGCCCACCAGATCAGAAGAGAGGCATCATGGCCAATACATCCTCGGCCAAAAAGGCAACGCGCAAGATCGTACGCCGCGCAGCGATCAACAAGAACCGCCGCTCCCGCGTCCGCACCTATATCCGCCAGGTCGAAGAGGCACTTGCCTCCGGTGACAAGGCCGCCGCGCAGGCTGCCTTCAAGATCGCGGAGCCGGAATTGATGCGCGCCGCAACCAAGGGCGTGATCCACAAGAACACGGCGTCCCGCAAGGTGTCGCGACTGGCTCAGCGGGTCAAGGTTCTGTCGGCCTGACATTACGTCCCTAGACTGTCGTTCTTTCGAACCCGGCCGTTTGTGCCGGGTTTTTTCGTTTGCCGGCAAGCACTTAAAAAGAATGTCCGGAAACGGCGTCTTATGCGGATTTCACCATTAGGAATACTTTGCCGGCATATGCATGCCTGCTGTTGGTCGGCATGCTTGAAAAGGACTGACCTGAAGATTCTTGGCTATCAGAAATAGTCTATATTTTTCAGATGCTTACAGGCGGTGATCCACAGCTTGTCCACATAGAGCCGGGGCGATGGGGGACAAGTGGCTGTCAAGTAAAATATTTCAGAATATTTCGCGCCGCGCCGGGTTTTTCATATTCGCCGGAAAAGGGTTTGAATCACAATGGCTTTGTTAAAATGTGCCGTTGCGGCACGCCATTCGAACCCGCCTCCACTGACCAGATTCCTTAAAAATCCGTTAGACGTGGTCTTGCCCTATCCACAGCGATTTCGGTAATGTCGATCTATCGAAAGGGACGGGCCTCTGGCCCTTAACCCAGCCTGAATCGGCCAGCTTAAATTGGCGGGATTTGCAACGCGGATCAAGTCCGCGGACGGGTTTGGTTTGTCTTTTTCGATACGGTAGGGGACTGGCGTAACTAGACATGGCAGGTAGACAGCGCGCCGGCGCTCTTTTCGCCGGACGGCTTTGTATTGCCCTGACATACCCAACGCGGACTGGCTTCCATGAGCCGGCACCGGTTCCCCCGGATAATGGGCGACGTTCATCTGCCGGCGGCCGCAGCGGACATCGTAGCAAAGACGCAGTCGCCGGAACCGGATGCAGGAGGCGCATCCCCGGTGGAAAACAGGTACGGAAGGACAAGGAAAAGATCATGCAGAGCGGCATCGAAAGGGAGCTTGCGAGCGACCTCCCATTTCCTGGAACTTTGATCGGAGCAAACGGCATGGCGGTGTCCAGCGACGCGGAACAAAAATTCGACCGGGTCAAGACCCAGTTGAAGGCGCGCCTGGGAGCCGAAGTCTATTCGAGCTGGTTCGGCCGCATGAAGGTCGCGGAAGCTTCCAAGGGCATTGTCCGCATCTCGGTGCCCACCGCCTTCCTGCGCTCATGGATCAACGGCCACTATCTCGACCTCATCTCCGAGCTGTGGAAGCAGGAGGATCCCGATCTCCTCAAGATCGACATCGTCGTGCGCACGGCGACCCGTCAGGGACGCAGCCAGGCCGAGCCGGAGGCGGTGCCGGCACGCAAGATGACGCGGCAGACGCTGACGGCGCTTGCCGCCGGCACGGTCAGCCCCGGCCGGACAGAGCGTGCACCGGTTCCGCGTCCGGGCACACCGGTCGAGAGCGAATTCCGGCACAATGTGCTGGGGTCACCGCTAGATCCTCGCTATACATTCGGCTCCTTCATCGAGGGACCGTCGAACCGGGTGGCCTTCGCCGCCGCCAAGGCAGTGGCGGAATCGCAGTCGAGCGCGGTGCGCTTCAACCCACTTTTCCTTCACGCGACCGTCGGGCTCGGCAAGACACATTTGCTGCAGGCCATCGCCGCGGAATCGCTCAAGCAGAATCCCAAGTCGCGCGTCGTCTATCTCACGGCCGAGTATTTCATGTGGCGTTTTGCCACCGCGATCCGTGACAACAACGCGCTGACGCTCAAGGAACAGCTGCGCGACATCGACCTGCTCATCATCGACGACATGCAGTTCCTGCAGGGCAAGTCGATCCAGCATGAATTCTGCCACCTGATCAACATGTTGCTCGACAGCGCCAAGCAGGTCGTCGTTGCCGCCGACCGGCCGCCGTCGGAACTGGAGTCGCTCGAACCGCGGGTCCGTTCGCGCCTCAATGGCGGTGTCGCGCTTGAAATGTCGGCGCCCGATTTCGCCATGCGCCTTGGCATGCTCAAATTGCGCCTTACCACCGCCAGGATCGATGATGCGTCGCTGAACATTTCGGAAGAGATCCTCAATCACGTTGCCCGCACCGTGACCGGCAGCGGACGCGAACTGGAAGGCGCATTCAACCAGCTGCTGTTCCGTCAATCCTTCGAGCCGCAGATCACCATCGATCGGATCGACGAGATACTCGGCCACATCTATCGCACCGGCGAACCGAAGCGGGTCCGTATCGAGGACATCCAGCGCATCGTCGCGCGCCACTACAATGTGTCGAAGACCGAATTGCTGTCCAACCGGCGCACGCGCACCATCGTCAAGCCGCGGCAGGTGGCCATGTACCTGTCGAAGGTGATGACGCCGCGCTCGTTGCCCGAAATCGGACGGCGTTTCGGCGGCCGCGATCACACCACGGTGCTGCACGCCGTGCGCAAGATCGAGGACCTTTCCGGCAACGACAACACCCTGGCGCAGGAACTCGAGCTCTTGAGGCGGTTGATCAACGACCAGGCCTGACCGGTTCGGGCGAGCCCGAACCGGAACAACACCGGAATTCAATGGCTTGCCAGGGCGGGCCGGTGCCCGGAATGGGCTCGCGGCGCCACCTGGAAGCGACCCGAATTTCGGTTTTACAACACCGGCTCGCGGGCTACGTGCCCTTTATCCCCAGAAAGCCCGCGCAGCCGACCCTAACCGGTGGCGCGGGCTTGCGTTCGCCGGTTTTTTCCTGTCAGTTTACTTAGATTCTGAGCCTGTTCAGACCTTTCACGGGACGCCGCTCATTGGTGACCCGTCATTCATTCAAGCGAGCCTGTTTCGTCATGCGTGTTATCCTGGAACGGTCAAATCTTCTGAAGTCGCTCAACCACGTCCACCGTGTGGTCGAGCGGCGCAACACCATACCGATCCTGTCCAACGTGCTGCTCAGCGCCGAGGGCGCCAGCCTTGAAATGAAGGCGACCGATCTCGACCTCGAGGTGACGGAAGCGACGCCCGCCAAGGTGGAGCGCGGCGGGGCGACGACGGTTCCGGCACATCTGCTCTACGACATCGTGCGCAAGCTCGCCGATGGCGCCGAGGTGATGCTGAAGACGGACGAGGACGGCAACGCCATGACGGTGACGTCAGGCCGCTCAAGCTTCCGCCTCCAATGCCTGCCACAATCCGACTTCCCCGAGCTTTCGGCCGGATCGTTCTCGCATATCTTTCGTCTCGACTCGGTTGCCTTGAAAGGCCTGATCGAGAAGACCCAGTTCGCCATCTCCACCGAAGAGACACGCTATTATCTGAACGGCATCTACCTGCACACGCATGAGGTCGGCGGCAAGCTGAAGCTGCGCTCGGTGGCGACCGACGGCCACCGCCTGGCGCGCGCCGAGATCGACGCACCGGCGGGTTCCGAGGGTATGCCGGGCATCATCATTCCACGCAAAACGGTGAGCGAGCTGCAGAAGCTGGTCGACGATCCGGATGTCGCGGTCACCACCGAACTGTCGGACACCAAGATCCGCTTCACCATCGGCAGCGTGATTTTGACCTCGAAGCTGATCGACGGCACCTTCCCCGACTATCAGCGGGTCATTCCGACCGGCAACGACAAGAAGCTGATCATCGACCGCCAGAGTTTTGCTGCCGCTGTCGATCGCGTCTCGACCATCTCCTCCGAGCGCGGCCGCGCGGTGAAGCTTTCGATCAGCGAGGGCCAGGTGACGCTTGCGGTCAACAATCCGGATTCGGGCAGCGCCACCGAGGAACTGGCCGCCGACTATTCGTCCGATCCGATCGAAATCGGCTTCAACGCCAAGTATCTGCTAGACGTTGCCGCGCAACTGACCGGCACGGAGGCCAAGTTCATGCTGGCCGATGCCGGTTCGCCGACGCTGATCCACGATATGGCCGACGAAACCGCACTCTATGTGCTGATGCCGATGCGGGTGTAGCCGGGGTCGAGTCATCGATCCGGCTCTGCGGCCGGGACCGGCCCTGAGAACGATGGTTACGGCTACTTCCAGAGCAATTCCAGGAAAAGTGTGAAACGGTTTTCCGTCCGGAATTGCGTCAAAACAAAGAGATAGAGCGGCTTGGCGTTTCCTTGAAACGAGGAATCGCTCGACAGGCGGATAGCGGTTGCCGGCACAGACCCACATAAGTAAGCTTACGCTTACTAATTTTCGCAACTACGCGGCGCTGACGATCGATCTGGCGCCGGGTGCTGTGGTTTTTTCCGGCGACAACGGTGCCGGCAAGACCAATCTCCTCGAAGCGATCTCCTTTTTGACACCGGGCCGTGGCTTGCGCCGCGCCCCTTACGCTGATGTCGCGCGCGAGGGTGGCGACGGCGGCTTTGCCCTGCATGCCCGGCTCGACGGGCCTGATGGCCAGGTCGAGATTGGAACAGGCATTTCCGGCGGCGACAACCCCGGCGAAGGCGGCAGGCGAGTGCGCATCAACGGAGCTCCGGCGCGTTCGGCCGAGGACATGCTGGAATGGCTGCGCGTGGTGTGGCTGACGCCGGCGATGGATGCGTTGTTCACCGGACCGGCCGCGGATCGCCGGCGCTTTCTCGACCGGCTGGTGCTGGCGATCGACCCAGGACACGGGCAGCGTGCGATCGACTACGAGAAGGCGATGCGCGGTCGTAATCGATTGCTTACCGAAGGATCCCGGGACGACCGCTGGTTCGACGCGATCGAGACGCAGATGGCCGAAACCGGTGTGGCGATCGCCGCGGCGCGGGCCGAGATGGTGCGTCTGCTTGCCGCCATGATCGACAGGCTGCCCGATACGGGGCCGTTCCCGCAGGCCGATATCGGCCTTTCGGGCGACCTGGAAGCCGAAATTGCCGCCGCGCCGGCAGTCGATGTCGAGGAGCGCTTCCGCCGGACGCTTGCCGACGGCCGCGACCGCGACCGTGCCGCCGGGCGCACGCTCGAAGGACCACATCGTTCGGACCTGGTGGTTCGGCACCGTCCCAAGGCGATGCCGGCCGAACTCTGTTCGACAGGCGAACAGAAGGCGCTGCTGGTCGGCATCGTGCTGTCGCATGCCCGGCTGACCGGCGAAATGTCGGGCATGACGCCGATCCTGCTGCTCGACGAGATCGCCGCGCATCTCGATGGCGGGCGCCGCGCGGCGCTGTTTTCGATCCTGGAAGAATTGAACTGCCAGGTGTTCATGACAGGAACCGACGCGGCGCTGTTTTCCAGTCTCACGGGGCGTGCGCAATTCCTGACCGTCGACCACGGTACGGTTGGGCCAACCGAAGGCCCCTGACAAGGTTTTTCCGGCACTATATGATCCGGCAATGACCCCTGCCGCCCTGACCGCCGACGAGATCGAACGCTATGCCCGCCACATCGTGCTGCCCGAGATTGGCGGCGCCGGCCAGCAGAGACTGAAGCAGGCGCGGGTGCTGCTCATCGGCGCCGGCGGCCTGGGCGCGCCGGTGCTGGAATATCTTGCCGCCGCCGGCGTCGGCACGCTCGGCGTGGTCGATGACGACACCGTTTCGCTGTCCAACCTGCAGCGTCAGGTCATTCACGGCACCGATACCGTCGGCATGCTGAAAACCCAGAGCGCCGAAGCGGCGATCGCCCGCATCAATCCCAACACCATTGTCGAAACGCACACGTTCCGGCTGACCGCGGATAACGCCGCTGCCCTCGTCGCCGGTTATGACATCGTCGTCGACGGTTCCGACAATTTCGAAACCCGCTATGTGGTGGCCGATGCCTGCGCGAACGCTGGGAAACCGCTGGTGCATGCCGCCGTCGGACGCTTCGATGGCTCCGTCACGGTGTTGAAGCCATTCGAGGACGGCAAGGACGGCAGCCCCAACCCGGGCTACCGCGATCTGTTTCCCGAGGCGCCACCGCCTGGCCTGGTGCCGTCCTGTGCCGAAGCCGGCGTGCTTGGCGCGCTGACCGGTGTCGTCGGCACGCTGCAGGCAATGGAGGCGATCAAGCTGATCACCGGCGTCGGCGAGCCGCTGGTCGGCAGGCTGCTGCTCTATGACGCGCTGGCGGCGCGCTTCGACACGATCCGCTACAAGAGAAACTGACCCGTGGAGCAGGCCGAAGCTGTCTCCATCACGCAGATCCCGGCCGATTTCGACCGTTGGAACGATGTGCTCGCACTGATCATGCATGCCTTCGCCTCGATGGACGGCGTCATCGACCCGCCCTCCTCGGCCAACCTGCTGACCGCCGACATTCTGCGGGACAAGGCGCGGCAGGAGACCGGCTTCGTGGCGCTCAACGGCGACAGGATCGTCGGCTGTGTCTTTGCTCTTGAAAGGGTGGCGGAACTCTATGTCGGCAAGCTCGCCATCGCGCCGGATTGCCAGGGACAAGGCATTGGCCGGCGGTTGATGCAGGCGGTCGAAGATCTTGCCCGCAGCCGCGGCAAGGTGGCAATCGAGCTTCAGACGCGGATCGAGCTGACCGCAAACCATGCAGCCTTTAGCCGCCTCGGCTTTCACGAAACCGAGCGGACGGCGCATGAGGGCTACGACAGGCCGACCTCGATCACCATGCGCAAGGCTGTTGAGTAACCCTTATCTTACGCTCAGGATCGTGCGCGCAAACAGCATTACGTCCGCAGCGGCAGCACGCGGTCCGGTGGGCGGTGGCCATCGACGAAGGCGCGGATGTTGATGATGACCTTTTCGCCCATGTCGATGCGGCCCTCGAGCGTCGCCGAGCCCATATGCGGCAGAAGCACGACCTTGTGCTTGGCGGCGAGCTTCAGCAGCTTGCCGTTCAGCGCCGGCTCGTGCTCGTAGACATCAAGGCCGGCGCCGGCAATCTTGCCGTCCTGGATCAGCTTGACCAGTGCTTCCTCGTCGATGATGTCGCCGCGCGCGGTGTTGACGATATAGGCCGTGGGCTGCAGCAACGCCAGCCGCCGCGCCGAAAGCAGATGGAAGGTTGCCGGCGTCGATGGGCAATTGACCGAAATGATGTCCATGCGGGCCAGCATCTGATCGAGGCTTTCCCAATAGGTCGCCTCCAGCCCGTCTTCGACGGCCGGCAGCACGCGATGGCGGTTGTGGTAATGGATCGACAGACCGAAGGCCTTGGCCCGCCTGGCGACGGCGGTGCCGATGCGCCCCATGCCGACAATACCCAGCCGTTTGCCCCAGATGCGCCGGCCAAGCATCCAGGTCGGCGACCAGCCGGCCCATTTCTTGTCGCCGGTGAGCACGTTGGCCCCTTCCGCCAGCCGCCGCGGCACCGCCAGCATCAGCGCCATGGTCATGTCGGCGGTGTCCTCGGTCAGCACATTGGGCGTGTTGGTGACGGTGATGCCCCTCTTGGCCGCGGCCTCGACATCGATCTTGTCGACGCCATTGCCGAAATTGGCGATCAGCTTGAGGTTGTCGCCGGCCTGGGCGATCAGTGCCGCATCGATGTGATCGGTCACCGTCGGCACCAGCACGTCGGCCTCCTTGACCGCCGCAACCAGTTCCGGCTGCGTCATCGGCCTGTCCTCGACATTCAGCCGGGCGTCGAACAGTTCGCGCATGCGGGTCTCGACCGGGTCGGGCAGCTTTCGCGTGATGACGACGAGAGGCTTCTTTTTGCCTACCATTGTTTCCTCGTACCCCGATCTCGTTGAGACCTCTTTAACCAAGACCGGCGAAACTGAAAGCCGGTCGCGGTGCCGATTAACCCATGTAACAAGCGGTGCCGCCGAAGACAAAGAAAAAGGGGCGCCGATGCCGCCAGGCAAGCGCCGAAAGGAATGAAAGTGTCTGGTTTCGCGTCGTTTCGCCTGACCCTCAGCGGAGCACTTCTCGGCGCTTTGCTTTATTCTCCGCTTGCCGCGGCGCAGAGTGCCGCAGCACCTGCCCAGAGCGTCGTCACGCTCGGGCCGAGCGGTTTGCCGCTGCCGCGATTCGTCAGCCTGAAATCCGGCCGCGTTAACTCGCGCGTCGGCCCCGGCGCCAACTACTCGGTCGACTGGATGTATATGAAGGCCGGCCTGCCGATGGAGATCATCCAGGAATTCGACACATGGCGGCGCGTGCGCGATGCCGATGGTTCGGAGGGCTGGATCAACCAGTCGCTGCTTTCCGGCCGGCGCACGGCAATCGTCGCACCGTGGCAGCGCGGCAAGGGCGCCCAGATCAATCTTCTCAACAGCCCCGACAAGGACGCAAGGGTGATCGCGATGGTCGAGCCTGGTGTCATGGGCACGATCAAATCCTGTGACGGCCAGTGGTGCGAAATGACGTTGGATGGTCACACCGGCTGGCTTGCCCAGTCGGTTGTCTGGGGTGCCTATCCCGGCGAACGGGTCAAGGACTGACCACCTCACCGAGAGAGTCAGAAGGACGCGGTATCCGATATAGGCCCGGCAATCACGGCAACGACAAGAGGCGCTTCGCGCTCTGGCTTCGCGCTCTGGCTTCGCGACGCCATCGCTGCTGCCGAGCTGTGGATCATCCATGAGATCGATCCGCAGGCCCTGCTCCAGAAAGGCGGGATCATCACCATTCGGCTTCGTCAACTGCTTTGGTTCCATCCCCGATACATGGCACGCCTGTTGCTGACCGATCCCAGCGCCGTGCCAGAAGCGCCGTTGAAGTTCGTGGTCAGCGAACAAGCAACCGGCGTGATGGTCCGCGCCTTGAACCCGGTTTTGGTGTTCTCGCCCTATCCCCGGCTTTTTGGTCTCGCACAAGAACTGTTCGACACGACGGAACGAATGCTACAGACGGTTTCCGCGATGCCGGTGTCGAGCGGCGGTATCTGACGGAGCAACGAGCGGTATGGCCGCCTGTATCAGACGGTAGTCGTTTGGCGCCCGATGCGGCCGAGATGGGTGTCCTGAAAGCCGGTTGGCAGCTTCAGGCCGTAACCCAGCGCACGGTCGATGGCGATGTGGGCGATCCAGATCAGCGCAACCGCCATCGCGGCCGCATTGCCCCCCATGTGCCCGGCGAGCAGCAGCAGCACGGGCACGATCAGAATATGCAACGCGTTGTAGGCAAGGGCACCGACGCGCGGTCCCGCCAGATAGCCGAACATCGACAGATCCGGCGCCAGGATAAGCAACCCGAAGAGCCACCAGGAAACGCCGGTCGACGCATAAAACACGACGGCGCCCACCGTAACGATTGCCCATTCGAGCCGTATCGTCAGATCAAGCGGCTTCAATCCCTCGCCGGTCATTCGCGGCGCTTGGGGCGCAGCCTCACCACGATGTCGACATTGGCGATCTCCATGCCCTCCGGCGGCTCCGGCAGGTTGGCAACGGTCACCGGACCGCTGTCTATGTCGAATATGCGGTTCTCGCCTTCGATGTAGAAATGGTGATGGTCGGAGGTGTTGGTGTCGAAATAGGTCTTCGCGCCCTCGACGGCGAGGATGCGCAACAGTCCCGCCTGGGTGAACTGGTGAAGGGCATTGTAGACGGTGGCCAGCGATACTGGCACGCCGGCGGCGACGGCCTCCTCGTGCAGTTCCTCGGCCGACAGATGACGGTCGCCCTTGGCGAAAAGCAGGTCGGCCAGCGCAATGCGCTGACGCGTCGGCCTCAGGCCGGCTTCACGGACCCGCTTGTCCACAGCGACATTTTCCTTCCGGCCGTCCAGGTCCATCTTCTCGTCGAACCCCACAGTTCCGCCCCAAGACACGTCCAGAATGGCAAAATAATGAACTTCTGCCGATACCGGACCTTTCAGGAGATATATTCTGTCGTCCGAATGCGATCAATAGCGCGCATTGACCCAGGCAGACGAGCAGGTTAAGCGCAAACGCCGGTTTCCGGCCTGAAACAGATTGTGTTAGGAAGCCAACGACAAGGGCACCCGATAGCCCGAAACGGTATGGGGATGAGGTTGATGACGGGTAAATCCAGCTACGAGTATGACGAATTGCTGGCCTGCGCCCGCGGCGAGTTGTTCGGACCGGGCAATGCCCAGCTTCCCTATCCTCCCATGCTGATGTTCGATCGTATCACCGAGATCAGCGAGACGGGCGGCGCCTTCGAGAAGGGTTTCATCCGCGCGGAATTCGACATCAAGCCGGACCTGTGGTTCTTTGCCTGCCATTTCATCGGCAATCCGATCATGCCGGGGTGCCTCGGCCTCGATGCCATGTGGCAATTGACGGGCTTCTATCTTGGCTGGCTCGGAGAACCCGGCAAAGGAATGGCGCTGTCGACCGGTGAAGTGAAATTCAAGGGCATGGTCACGCCCTCGGTGAAGAAGGTCGAGTATGGCATCGACTTCAAGCGCGTGATGCGAGGCCGGCTGGTGCTCGGCATCGCCGATGGCTGGCTAAAGGCGGATGGCGAGCCCATATACGCGGCAACGGATCTGAAGGTCGGTCTGTCCAAGCAGTCGGCGGTCGTTTGACCGCAGCCCTGGCCGCCCCCCCTGGCCAGCATCCCTGGAAGGAGTTGCGAATGAGACGTGTCGTAGTCACAGGCCTCGGCATCGTGTCGTCGATCGGCAACAATGCCAACGAGGTGCAAGCCTCGCTGTATGACGCCAGATCCGGCATCAGCTTCTCCGATTCGTTCGCCGAGCATGGCTTCCGTTGCCAGGTCTGGGGCGCGCCGACACTCGATCCATCGGCCATGATCGATCGCCGGGCGATGCGCTTCCTAAGCCAAGGTGCGGCCTGGAACCACGTTTCCATGGATCAGGCGATCGCGGATGCGGGCCTCGAAGAGAGCGACATCACCAATGAGCGTACCGGCATCGTCATGGGATCGGGCGGACCATCCACCCGCACCATCTTCGAGGCGGCCGAGACCACTCTGAAGAACGGCAGTCCCAAGCGTATCGGTCCGTTCGCGGTGCCGAAGGCGATGTCGTCGACCGCATCGGCAACGCTTGCCACCTGGTTCAAGATCCACGGCGTCAACTATTCGATCTCTTCGGCCTGTTCGACCTCGGCGCATTGCATCGGCAATGGCTACGAACTGATCCAGTGGGGCAAGCAGGACATGGTCTTTGCCGGCGGCCACGAGGATCTCGACTGGACGATGTCGGACCTGTTCGACGCCATGGGCGCCATGTCGTCGAAATTTAATGACAAGGCATCGACTGCTTCGCGCGCGTATGACGCCAATCGCGACGGCTTCGTCATCGCCGGCGGCGCGGGCGTGCTGGTGCTGGAAGAGCTCGAGCATGCCAAGGCGCGCGGCGCCAAGATCTACGCCGAGATCGTCGGCTACGGCGCGACCTCGGACGGCTACGACATGGTTGCCCCTTCAGGCGAGGGCGCGGTCCGCTGCATGCGCCAGGCACTGGCCACCGTTTCCACGCCGGTCGACTACATCAACACCCATGGCACATCGACGCCAGTGGGCGATTCCAAGGAAATGGGCGCGATCCGCGAGGTGTTCGGCGAAAAGATGCCCTACATCACCTCGACAAAATCGCTGACCGGCCATTCTCTGGGCGGGGCCGGCGTGCAGGAATCCATCTACTCGATCCTGATGATGCAGGGCGGTTTCATCGGCGAAAGCGCCCATATCGAGACCCTAGACCCCGAATTCGAGGGCATGCCGATCGTGCGAAAGCGCATCGACAACGCCAGGATCGACACTGTTTTGTCTAATTCGTTCGGCTTCGGCGGCACCAACGCGACGCTCGTTTTCCAGCGCTATTCCGCATAAGGCCAGCGTTGTTTTTTAATAAGGATTGCCGGCCATGGACGGATTGATGAAGGGCAAGCGCGGGCTTGTCATGGGTGTCGCCAACGATCATTCGATCGCCTGGGGCATTGCCCGGAAATTGTCCGAACATGGGGCGGAGCTTGCGTTCACCTATCAGGGCGATGCCTTCGGGCGCCGGGTCAAGCCGCTGGCCGACAAGCTCGGTGCCTCGCTGGTGGTGCCGTGCGACGTCGAGGACAGCGCTTCGGTCGCCGCCACGTTCGAGACCCTGGGCAAGGAATGGGGCGGGCTGGATTTCGTCGTCCACGCCATCGGCTTTTCCGACAAGAACGAGCTGAAAGGCCTTTACGCCGACACCAGCCGGGACAATTTCGTCCGCACCATGGTGATCTCCTGCTACTCCTTCACCGAGGTCGCCCGCCATGCCGCCGCACTAATGCAGAACGGCGGATCGATGATCACGCTGACCTATGCGGGATCGGTCCGCGTCATGCCGAACTACAATGTCATGGGCGTCGCCAAGGCAGGGCTGGAGGCCAGCGTGCGCTACCTCGCCAACGACTACGGTCCGCGCGCCATCAGGGTGAACGGCATATCGGCTGGACCGGTGCGCACGCTTGCCGGCGCCGGGATTTCCGACGCCCGCCACATGTTCTCCTACCAACAGCGCAACTCACCGCTGCGCCGCACGGTGACCATCGACGAAGTCGGCGGCTCCGCGCTTTATCTGTTGTCGGATCTGTCTTCCGGCGTTACCGGCGAAATCCACTATGTCGATTCCGGCTATCACATCGTTTCCATGCCGACGCTCGACGAATTGAAGCAGACCGACGGCGGACGAGACTAATGCATGTCGCCCAAGAGTGCGCAGCGGTCTTGGGACAACGACATTAATAAAACAAAAGCTTAAAATGCGCCGACGGAATCCGTTTCAACGCGACGCGCTTTAACCCTCTCAAGAAATACTTTCGGTCCAATAAAATTGGACGCATTCGCGGAAACTCATTTTAAGGAGATATCCGCTAGAAAGCCTCGTACTCTGGGGATCTTTCAATGTCCGCCGCCAGCAACCCGAAGCGAACACCGGTGTTCCGACTGCTTACCATAGCAAGCTCGGGTCTCGGCAGTTTCGTCCTCGGACTCTGGGGCCTGAAGCTCGGTCTCGGCGATGGCTTTGCCGGCATCTCGGCGGACATGATGGTCGCGATGTTGGCCGCCCTTTGCGCACTGGCGGCGTCGGTAGCCGCGATGTCCTTCTTCGCCGGCGTCGATGAATCGGTGGATTTCGTCTTCAAGGAAACCCATTTCGACAAGCTGACCGGCCTTTTGGCGCGCCCGGCAATGGTCGGCAAGATTGCCGAGGCGGCATGCGCGACAAGCCGGACCGGCGAGCCGATGTTCCTCATCGATATCGATATCGACCGGTTCAAGCAGATCAACGACGCCATCGGCTACAGCCAGGGCGACGAGTTGATCCGCGCCTTCACCAAGCGCTTGAAGACGTGCATGCCGCAGCGCGCGCTGATCGGACGCATCGGCGCCGGCGAATTCGCGATACTGCTCCCTGACAACCAGGTTTCAGGGTCATTGGAAAGCACCGTCGAGAGGCTCATCGACGAGATGATGGAGCCCTATGAGCTCACCACCCACATGCAATCGGTCAGCCTGTCGGTGGGCATCGTAGCGATGCCAAAGGACGGCGTCGATCCCGTCCTCATCCTGCGCCGCTCCAATCTGGCGTTGCAGAATGCGCGCGCCAGCGGCATCGGCAACTGGTCTGTCTTCCATGCCGAAATGGGTAGGGTCGCCGATCATCGCCAATGGATCGAATCCGAACTGAATACAGCTTTCGAGCGCGGTGACTTCGATCTTCACTATCAGCCGCAGCTCGATCTCCCGACCGGCCGCATCGTCGGCTACGAAGCGTTGATTCGCTGGCGGCATCCCGAACGCGGCATGATCCCGCCGATGGAGTTCATCCCGATCGCCGAGGAAACCGGCATGATCGGCCCGATCGGCGAATGGGTGCTGCGCAAGGCCTGCAGCGACGCCCGGCATCTGCCCGACGACTGTTTCGTCGCCGTCAACATCTCGCCCGTGCAGTTCATGACCAAGGACTTCGTCGGTATCGTGCGCGACACCATGACGAGCACCGGCATCAAGCCGTCGCGGCTAGAGCTGGAAGTGACAGAGACGGCGATGATGCAGGATCGCGACCGCGCCGCCGCCATCCTGAAGCAGCTTGCGGACATGGGCATCTCGGTCGCAGTCGACGATTTCGGCACCGGCTATTCTAATTTGAGCTACCTGATCGACTTCTCGTTCGGCAAGCTGAAGATCGACCGGTCCTTCGTCAGCCGCCTCGATACCGATTCCAGCTCCGGCGCGGTCGTCTCGACCATCGTCGGGCTTTCGCGGGCGCTCGGCGTCAGCATCATTGCCGAAGGCGTCGAGACCGAAAGCCAGGCGACGCTGCTCAGGGCGGCTGGCTGCGAGGTAGTGCAAGGCTACCTGTTCGGCCGGCCGGCACCACTCAAGTTCAGGGTTGGCGACGCGCATGTCACCGACGAAGTCCGGCGCGTAGCCAATCTGCATTGACGCCAGGCGGAAAATCTGGCGCCGCAGACGTCCTTCGCGGGCCTCGATCAGCGATGTCATGATTCCAGCCGTTGCAGGAGTGCATCTCGATTGAAACGATATCCTCTTCTCCAGGGCTGTCTCGGCATACTGATGGTGTCCGTGCCAAGTGCACTTCTGCTGCTTGCGCTGGTTCGGCCTTGGAATGGGACCCTCGCCGCATCCGATCTTTGGACCGTGTTCGCCGCAAGTCATGGTCCAGGTTTGCTTTTTCTGGGCATTTTCATTTCGCTTTGTTCGTTTCGACTTCACGCCAAATGGGTATGAGCGATCGGCTTCGTCGGCTGTGCTTTGCTGAATGTCGTTTTGTGGGGAGGACTGGCGCTCATTTCGCCTCCCCCTCCACCTAGCGCGTGGGAGCACTACATCGACTTGACTGGCGTGCTGGCCATAGTCGCCATTCCAGCTGTCGCAATTTCTGCGATAGCCGGTGTCCTCTTCAGCAAATTGAAATCGTCGCGGCGCTTTAGCGGCGCGCCGACAATATCTTGAACATGCCGTCGCGAGCGAGTTCGGCATGGCTCGAAAAGGCTGCCGACAGGATCGGCTCATAAGGAAGCTGGCGGTTGGCGACCATGAACAGCCGCCCGCCGGGTTTCAGGGCCTTGGCCGCCGCGCGTATCATCCCGGCCCCGATCTCGGGCTCGGCCGCACGGCTGCGGTGAAACGGCGGGTTCATGGCGATCGCGTCGTAGCGCTTCTCGACCGGTTCCTTCAGCAGATCGGTCCAGAAGAAATTCCTGGCGATCGACTGGCTAACCCCTGCCAGATTGAGCTTCGCGGCTTCGAGCGAAGCGAAATCGGCCTCATGGAGGTCGAGCGCCAAAATGCCGGGTGAACGGGCGGCGATCTCGGCGGCCACATAGCCCCAGCCGGCGCAGAAATCGGCAACGCTGCCACGCAGATCATTGGGCAGGTTCTCGACCAGCAATCTCGAGCCGGTATCGATCCGGTCGAAGGAAAACATGCCGGGCGCGGTATGGAACCGGCCTTCGACCAGCAAGGCGGGATTGGCGGCATGCAATTCTTCCGCGGCGGCCAGATCGGCGGGACGGCGAAACCAAAAGGCGATGCCGTGATATTTCGGCAGATGACCTTCAAGCGGCACAAGCTCGTCAACGCGCTTGCGCAGGCTGGCAATGCCATCGTCCTTGCCGCCGGCAACGACGACCAGGCCGCCTGGCGCCACGCGCTCAAGTGCCTGCGCAATGCGCACTTCGTTCAGCCCGCGATGCCTTCCGGCTAGCACGAGTGCCATATCAAAACCGTCGCCTTCCGCTTGTGCGGTGACGATGACGCCGGAGGTCTGCAGCGCGCGAAAATGCGGCCGGAAGCCTTGCACGAGATGAAGCGCGGCCTGGAAACCTTCGGGCAACCGAAAACCCGGTTCGGCGCCGAGAAAGAGAACGCGCTCACCCTTCTGCGGCAAGGCGACAGCCTCGGCCTCGAACGGATGAAAAAGCGTCTTCAACGCCTCAGCAGACATTCCCATGCCCCCTTCAAATGAAAACGGGCGCGACCTACCGGCGCGCCCGCTTCGATTGTGTGTTCAGGCCGATCAGGCGGCGTTTTCTTCGCCTTCGGTCTTCTTGTCGCGGGCGAGTTCCTTGCCGGTGGCCTGGTCGACGACCTTCATCGACAGGCGGACCTTGCCGCGCTCGTCGAAGCCCATCAGCTTGACCCAGACCTTGTCGCCTTCCTTGACCACGTCCGAGGTCTTGGCGACCCGGTCGTTGGCAAGCTGCGAGATGTGGACGAGGCCGTCACGCGGACCGAAGAAGTTGACGAAAGCGCCGAAGTCGGCGGTCTTGACGACCGTGCCTTCGTAGATTTCGCCGACTTCCGGCTCGGCGACGATGGTGTGGATCCACTTCTTCGCCGCCTCGATCTCCTTGGCGTTGGACGAAGCGATCTTGACCGTGCCGTCGTCCTCGATGTTGATCTTGGCGCCGGTCTTCTCGACGATCTCGCGGATGACCTTGCCGCCCGATCCGATAACGTCGCGGATCTTGTCGGTCGGAATGTGCATCACTTCGATGCGCGGCGCGAACTCACCGAGTTCCGCACGCGCGCCGGTCAGAGCATGCGCCATCTCGCCGAGGATATGCTGGCGGCCATCCTTGGCCTGGTCCAGCGCGATCTTCATGATCTCCTCGGTGATGCCCTCGATCTTGATATCCATCTGCAGCGAGGTAATGCCGTTGGCGGTGCCGGCGACCTTGAAGTCCATATCGCCGAGGTGATCTTCGTCACCCAGGATGTCGGACAGAACCGCGAAGCGCTCGCCTTCCTTGATCAGGCCCATGGCGATACCAGCGACTGGCTTGGCCAGCGGCACGCCGGCATCCATCAGCGCCAGCGAGGTGCCGCAGACGGTGGCCATCGACGACGAGCCGTTGGACTCGGTGATCTCCGAGACGACGCGCAGCGTGTAGGGGAACTGGTCGGCACTCGGCAGCATCGGGCGAATGGCGCGCCAGGCGAGCTTGCCATGGCCGATTTCGCGACGGCCTGGCGAACCCATGCGGCCGGTCTCACCGACGGAGTAGGGAGGGAAGTTGTAGTGAAGGAGGAACTTCTCCTTGTACATGCCGGTCAGCGAATCGACATACTGCTCGTCCTCGCCGGTGCCGAGCGTGGCAACGACCAGCGCCTGGGTCTCGCCGCGGGTGAACAGCGCCGAACCATGGGTGCGCGGCAGGACGCCGACTTCCGAGACGATCTTGCGGACCGTGCTCAGGTCGCGACCATCGATGCGCGAGCCGGTGTCGAGGATGTTCCAGCGCACGACCTTGGCCTGGAGTTCCTTGAACACGGCACCGATCTGCTCGGAGGTGTACTTGGCGTCTTCGCCTTCAGCCGGGGCAAACGCGGCCTTGACCTTCGCCTTGACGGCGTCGACGGCGGCGTAGCGCTTCTGCTTGTCGACGTTCTTGTAGGCAGTGCTGAGCTCGTCGCCGACGATCTTCAGCATCTCGGCTTCAAGGGCGGAATAGTCCGGCGCGGTGAAGTCGCGCGGCTCCTTGGCGGCAACTTCGGCCAGCTTGATGATGGCGTCGATGACCGGCTGGAAGCCCTTGTGGCCGAACATGACGGCGCCGAGCATCAGCTCTTCGCCGAGTTCCTTGGCTTCGGACTCGACCATCAGCACGGCGTCGGTGGTGCCGGCGACGATCAGGTCGAGCTTCGATTCCTGCATCTCATCGACATGCGGGTTGAGCACATACTCGCCGTTGATGTAGCCGACGCGGGCGCCGCCGATCGGGCCCATGAAGGGCACGCCCGAAAGCGTCAGGGCAGCCGATGTGGCAACGATCGACAGGATGTCGGGATCGTTCTCGAGATCGTGCTGGACGACGGTGACGACGATCTGGGTGTCGTTCTTGTAGCCCGCGGCGAACAGCGGGCGGATCGGGCGGTCGATGAGGCGGGAAACCAGCGTTTCCTTCTCGCTCGGACGGCCTTCACGCTTGAAATAGCCACCCGGGATCTTGCCGGCGGCGTAGGTCTTTTCCTGGTAGTTGACGGTCAGCGGGAAGAAATCGAGGCCGGGCTTCGGCTCCTTCATCGAAACGACGGTAGCGAGAACCTTGGTCTCGCCGTAGGTGGCGAGCACCGCGCCGTCAGCCTGGCGGGCGATCTTGCCGGTTTCGAGGATGAGCGGACGACCGCCCCATTCGATTTCCACTTTGTGGTGATTGAACATATCTTGTCCTTAATATGAGGAAAGGGCCGCGCCGTTTCACGGTGCGCGGATGCCCTTTCCCTGGCTTCCTTTCTCGGGCAGCCACGGGCAAGACAACGGGAGGCTCGGGTAATTTCGGCGCGGGCGAGCGCACGAGCGTCCTGCAATCCTGCCCCATGACCGTCCATGGGCGGTTTCGAGTGCCCTCTGCACGATCGAAACCGGGTCTGGCCAGTCGATGCGACTGGCAGAATGCGCGACCGGCGGACTCTCCGAAGAAAGCCCGCCGGTCAATTCGTCAACGGCGCAGACCGAGCTTCTCGATCAGCGTCTGATAGCGCGCGTCGTCCTTGCGCTTGAGATAATCAAGCAGGCTGCGGCGCTGGGAGACGAGAGCGAGCAGACCACGGCGGGAATGGTTATCCTTCTTGTGGTCCTTGAAATGGTCGGTCAGGTTCTTGATGCGCTCGGAAAGGATGGCCACCTGGACTTCCGGAGACCCGGTATCGCCCTTGGCGGTTGCGAATTCACCCATCAATTCCTGTTTGCGCTCGGCAGTAATCGACATCGTGTTTTTCCTTATCTGTTTGAGGAAACGGGTCGCCCTCAGCCGGGATGTCGTCCAGCAGGGGCCGGTGCAGGCAAAGCGTCTTAGCGCTATGCTGCGGCGCATATAGTGCAATTCCCCGGAAAACACCAGCCCAATTCACAAGCCGGCTTTTCAGGCAAAAATGGCCGGTTCTATCCTTGTCAGAGCCATTTCTTCCATTTGAAGAAGGCAATCAGCCCGAACGCGACAAGCGCCATGAACAGAAGCGATAAGGGATAGCCGTAGTACGCCTTCAGTTCCGGCATGTTCCAGGGCGAAGACCCTGGATCGAAATTCATGCCCCAGATGCCGACCAGGAAGGTCAGCGGCATGAAGATGACCGAGACGATGGTGAGATAGCTGATGACGTCGTTGGTGCGCGCCTGGCTCAGCGACAGATGCATCTCGATCAGGCCGGTCAGCATGTCGCGCTGGGTTTCGACCAGTTCGATCAGCCTGAGCGAATGGTCGAGCGTGTCGTTGAGGAAGATCTTGGTTTCGGCCTTCACGTAGGGCACGTCGTTGCGGATCAACGTCGCCAGCGCGTCGCGCATCGGCCACAGCACCCCTTTCAGCACATTGGCATCGCGCCGCAATTCATGCAGCTGCCGCATTTGATGCTTGTGCGGCGAATGCAGCATCTCGTCCTCGATGCTGTCGACCATCTCACCGGCCGACTCGATCGGCGGGAAATAACTATCGACGACGGCGTCGATCAGCGCATAGGCGAGGTAGTCGGCACCGCGCGCGCGCAACCGGTTGGGCGCCGAACTTTCGATGCGCTTGCGCACGGGATTGAAGGGATCCCCTTCACGTTCCTGGAAGGTGACGACGAAGTTGCTGCCGAAGAAGACGGCGATCTGCTCATAGCGGTGCGACGTGACATCGTCGATCATCCTGACGACGACGAAGGCATGGTCCTCGAAGAAGTCGACCTTGGGCCGCTGGCCGGTGTTGACGACGTCCTCCAGTGCCAGCGGATGCAGGCTGAAAATGCGGCCGATCTCCTCGATCAGCTGGATGTTGGCGAGGCCGGTACAGTCGAGCCAGATGACCGGCCATTTGTCGCAATGGGTGTTGAGGTCGTCGATGCTGGCATTTTCGATGGTCTTGAATTTTTCGGGCGAGATCAGCGTCAGCCTGAGTTCGCTGCGCCGCGCCGACGGGTCGGCGATCAACGTGCCCGGCGACGCGCCGACCGGCGGCCGCCGCGTCTTCACCGGCGCCCGCTTCTTGATCGCCTCAGCCTTTGCCATGGAGCCCCTCTAACGCTATGTCCCGCAGACATTAGATGAGTGCGCTCAGCCGGCAAAGACCCGCTTGGGCTTGAACATGCCTTGCTCGATCGCTCCGATGGCGACCAGCTTGCCGCGCGCCGTGGCGCAGGCTTCCTCGGCTTCCACCGGTGCGTCGCGGCCACGAATGATGACCGGATTGCCAAGGCGGATCTTGGTCGCCGCATCGTCGCTGATGGCGATTTGCGGCAGGCAGTCGAGGGCAGCCGATGTATCGACCAGAAGCGCGTCGATGGCGTCGAAGTCGATTGGCGCTTCCACCGCGTCAGCGACTTCTGTCGTGTCGGCGGCTTCTATCGTGTCGGCGACATCCGTCGCCTCCGAGCTGTCTTCATCCTGTACGCCGAAACGGGCGGCTTCCAGCTCGGCGATGGTGACGAAATCCTCCGAGGTGAACGGCTCGACCTCGACCCGGCGCAATTCGGAAATATGGCCGAAGCAGCCGAGGTCGCGGCCCATGTCGCGGGCCAGCGAGCGCACGTAAGTGCCCTTGCCGCATTCGACTTCGAAAACCGTATGGTCGGCGTTGTGCCCGACAATATCGAGCCGGCCGATCTCGACCTCGCGTGGTGGAATATCGACTGTCGCGCCATCGCGGGCCAGATCGTAAGCACGCTCACCCGCGATCTTGATGGCCGAGAATTGCGGCGGCGTCTGCATGATGACGCCGGTGTATTTCGGCAGCAGGGTAAGCACCTCGGCTTCCGACGGCCGCAGGTCGGACTCCTTGGTCACCGGACCTTCTAGGTCATCGGTGGAGCGCTCCTGCCCCCACGCCACGGTGAAGCGATAGATCTTGGCGCCGTCCTGCACGTAAGGCACGGTCTTGGTGGCCTCGCCAAGCGCGATCGGCAGCATGCCGGAGGCGAGCGGGTCGAGCGTACCGGCATGGCCGGCCTTTTCCGCCTGGAACAGCCATTTGATCTTGGAGACGGCTTCGGTCGAGCCCATGCCGACCGGCTTGTCCAGGATCAGCCAGCCCGAGATCGGCCGGCCTTTCTTCTTGCCGCGACGCGCCACTATTCGATGTCCTTGTTGTCGTCTTTGTCCTGGTCTTCAGGACCCAGATCGCGCGCTACCTCGGGCGACTTCAACAGGTCGTTGATCCTGGCGAAATTATCGAAGGAGGTGTCGAGCTTGAAGCGGAACTCCGGCATGAACTTCATCTGCCGCAATGCGCCGGAGACACGGCCACGGACGAATTTCGCATGCTTGTTCAGAGCCTCGACCACCGCATCGGTATCCTTGGCGCCGAGCGGCGAGACGAAAGCCGTGGCGACCTTCAGGTCGGGCGACATGCGCACTTCCGAGACCGACACCACGGTGTTCTCGATCAGCGGATCGATGATCTCACCGCGCTGCAAGGTTTCGGACAGCGCATGGCGCACCTGTTCGGCGACGCGCAGCATGCGCTGGGATGGGGTGGATGCTGTTGGACGGGGCATTTTTCTCAATCCTGAAAGCGTGAAGCGCGGGATGGGACCGCGCCGCATGTCTCATATGGGCCATTCTCAATAGACCTTGGGCGGCGGCCTTTCGACCACCGCCCGTATAAACAGTCACTCCAACTCAGAGCGTCCGGGTCACCATCTCGACGCGGAAGCACTCGATGACGTCTCCGACGCGCATGTCCTCGTAGTTCTGGAAGGCCATGCCGCATTCCTGACCGCCTGGGACTTCCGAAACTTCGTCCTTGAAGCGCTTCAGGGTCTTCAGCGTGCCTTCGTGGATGACGACGTTGTCGCGGATCAGGCGCACGCCCGCACCACGCTCGACCTTGCCTTCGGTGACACGGCAGCCGGCGATCTTGCCGACCTTGGTGATGTCGAAGATTTCGAGGATCTGCGCATTGCCGATGAAGGTCTCGCGACGCTCCGGCGACAGCAGGCCCGACAAAGCCGCCTTCACGTCATCGACGAGATTGTAGATGATCGAGTAGTAGCGGATCTCGATGCCCGCTGCCACAGCTGCGGCACGCGCCTGGACGTTGGCGCGGACATTGAAGCCGATGATCGCGGCACCGGAAGTCTCCGCCAGAGAGACGTCGCTTTCGGTGATGGCGCCGGCGCCGGCATGGACGATGCGCGCACGCACTTCGTCGGTACCGAGCTTGTCCAGCGCCGCGTTGATCGCCTCGATCGAGCCCTGCACGTCGCCCTTGATGACCAGCGGGAATTCCTTCAGCCCGCTCGTCTGCAACTGCGACATCATCTGCTCGAGCGAACCGCGCTGGCCGGCATGCTTGGCAACCGCCTTCTCGCGCGCCAGACGCTGGCGATATTCGGTGATCTCGCGGGCACGGGCCTCGTTGTTGACCACGGCGAAGCGATCGCCGGCCTGCGGCGTACCCTGCAGGCCAAGCACCTCCACCGGCATCGCCGGCGGCGCTTCCTTGATCTGCGTGCCACGATCGTTGACCAGCGCGCGCACCCGGCCCCATTCGTTGCCGGCAACAAGGATGTCGCCTGGCATCAGCGTGCCGGTCTGCACCAGCACGGTGGCGACGGGACCACGGCCCTTGTCGAGCTGGGCTTCGATGACGACGCCTTCGGCGGTACGATCCGGATTGGCCTTCAGGTCGAGAATTTCGGCCTGCAGCAGGATCGCCTCGAGCAGCTTGTCGAGATTGGTGCCCTTGGTCGCCGACACTTCGACGTCCAGAACTTCACCACCCATGGATTCGACGAAGACCTCGTGGCGCAACAGTTCGGAGCGCACTTTCTGCGGATCGGCATCATGCTTGTCGATCTTGTTGATCGCCACGATGATCGGAACGCCGGCCGCCTTGGCATGGCTGATCGATTCGATCGTCTGCGGCATGACGCTGTCGTCGGCCGCAACCACCAGGATGGCAATGTCGGTCGCCTGGGCGCCACGAGCACGCATCGCCGTGAAGGCGGCGTGGCCGGGCGTGTCGATGAAGGTGATCTTGTGACCGTTCTTCTCGACCTGGTAGGCGCCGATATGCTGGGTGATGCCGCCGGCTTCGCCGGAGACGACGTTGGCGTTGCGGATGGCATCGAGCAGCGAGGTCTTGCCGTGATCGACGTGGCCCATGATCGTCACGACAGGCGGACGCGACACCAGGTCCTCGGCATTGTCGGCGATGTTGAACAGGCCTTCCTCGATGTCGGACTCGGCAACGCGGCGAACCGTATGGCCGAATTCGGTAGCAACCAGTTCGGCCGTGTCGGCGTCGATGACGTCGCCCGGCTTCAGGATCTGGCCTTGCTTCATGAAGAACTTGACCAGGTCGACCGCACGCTCGGACATGCGTTGCGCCAATTCCTGGATGGTAATCGTCTCTGGCAGGATCACTTCGCGCATGACTTTCTCGCGCGGCTCATTGTGCATCGCGCGCTTGAATTTTTCCTGGCGTCGACGCATCGACGACAGCGAACGGGCTCGCGCATCTTCGTCGGACAATGCTGAATTCAGCGTCAGCTTGCCACGGCGGCGGTCTTCCTCGCTCTTGGTCGGCTTGGCCGGGCGCGCCACTTCGGGCGTGACCGGACGGCGCACCGGCACACCGGCACCGGTCCGCTTCGGCTTGACCTGTTCCTCGTCATCGGTCGTCGCCAGTTCGGCGGTCAGCGGCGCGCGGCGGCGCGCCTCTTCCTCGGCCCGACGGCGGGACTCGGCCTCGGTCTGCAACCGCGCCTCTTCCTCGGCCTGGCGGCGTGCGGATTCATCGCGTTCGCGCTTGCGGCGCTCTTCATCCTCGGCACGGCGCTTGGCATCCTCGGCGGCGCGCTGACGGTCCTCGACCTCACGAACCTTCGAGCCCTCGAGCGCCCTGCGGCGTGCTTCCATTTCACTGCGCGACAGTTCGTTGAGCACCATGCCGCTGCGCTCGACCGGGGCCGGTGGCGGGGGTGGCGGCGCCTTCGGCGCTTCCTGCACGACGGGTGCGGCCACGACCGCCGGCTTCGGTGTGAAGACGGGGGCTCCAACCGGCTCCGGCTTGTCGCCGGGCATCGAGAACTTGCGCTTCTTGGTTTCGACGACGACCTGCTTGGTGCGGCCGTGCGAGAAGTTCTGGCGCACAGTGCCCTGTTCCATACCGGGGCGCTTCAGCGTCAAGGTCTTCTTCGGCGTCACACTCAGCGTATTGTCGTCACCCGATTTCGTATCGCTCATTCCATATCCTCTGCGGCATCATCTTCGTCAGCAACAGCCGCAAGCATTGCCAGATCGTCCGGGGAACCGCCCCGATACCGGTCGAGCGCAACCATGCGCTTCTGGACCGCCCTGCCCGCGTCTCCCGCGAGAACGGCAGCATGTATCACATTTGTACCCCCCAATGCCAAGCTCAACTCGGCCTCGGAGAAAAGTTTGTAGGCAAGGATAGCAGGGCCGCCGAGATGGACTGTCGCCCGTCGCGCTTGGCTGATCTTGCGCACACCGTCGTCGGACGCCTCGGTCGCGTGAAGCACGAAAAGCGCCAATCCGCCGCGTACAGCGCTCTCGACCTTGGTGGCACCCAGCGCAATCGCGCCCGCCTTGCGGGCAAGACCAAGCATGCCCAAGGCGTATCTGGAAAGCAACCCGTCGACCATGCCGCCAAGATCGAGCGGCACGACCACCTGTGCCTTGAAGGCGCGAGCGAAAAGGTTCTTCGCCGCAGCCTTGTCGATATGTAGGCGGTCGGCGCTCACCCAGCAACCGCGGCCGGGCAAATTTCTCTTGATGTCGGGAACGACAGCCGAATCCGGGCCGACGACGAACCGGATCAATTCATCCGGTTCGGCCTGCCTGCGGGTGACGATGCAGGTGCGATCGTTCATCTCGTCCAAGGGCGGGTTCGGTGCGATGCGGTTTCACCTCACGCACCAACGGCTTCGTCAGCCGATTCTTCTTCGGCCGCAAGCTCGTCTTCGGTGATCCACCCAGCCTTGAGGCGGGCGGCAAGAACCATCTGCTCGGCATCGGCGCGTGTCACGCCATGATTGGCCAGCACGCCGGGGAATACCTTGGTTTCGCCGTCCTTGCGTTCCTTCCAGCCGGTCAGGTCGTCGGCGGCATAGCCGGCAAAGTCCTCGATCGTCTTCACGCCGTCCTCACCAAGCGTCACCATCATGGCAGTGGTGACGCCGGGGATTTCGCGCAGTTCGTCCGAGACGCCGAGCGCCTTGCGCTTGTCGTCGTGTTCGGCTTCGATCTTCTCCAGATATTCGCGAGCGCGGGTCTGGATCTCCGAAGCGGTGTCTTCGTCGAAGCCGTCGATCGAGGCGATCTCGCCGGAATCGACATATGCGACTTCCTCGACGCTGGTGAAGCCTTCGGAGGCGAGCACCTGGCCGACCATCTCGTCGACGTCGAGGGCTTCCATGAACAGCGACGAGCGCTCGACGAATTCCTTCTGCCGACGCTCGGATTCCTCGGCCTCGGTCAGGATGTCGATATCCCAGCCGGTCAGCTGCGAAGCCAGCCGCACGTTCTGGCCGCGGCGGCCGATGGCCAGCGACAGCTGGTCGTCGGGAACCACGACTTCGATGCGTTCGGCATCCTCATCGAGCACGACCTTGGCGACTTCCGCCGGCTGCAGCGCGTTGACGATGAAGGACGCCGCCGATGGGGACCACGGAATGATGTCGATCTTCTCGCCCTGCAATTCGCCGACGACGGCCTGGACGCGGCTGCCGCGCATACCGACGCAGGCGCCGACCGGATCGATCGAGCTGTCGCGCGATATGACCGCGATCTTGGCGCGCGAGCCGGGGTCGCGGGCGACCGACTTGATCTCGATGATGCCGTCATAGATTTCCGGCACTTCCATGGTGAACAGCTTGGCCATGAACTGCGGATGGGTACGCGACAGGAATATTTGCGGGCCGCGCTGCTCGCGGCGCACGTCGTAGACGTAAGCGCGGACGCGGTCGCCGTATTTGTAGTTTTCGCGCGGGATCAATTCGTCGCGACGGATGATCGCCTCGCCGCGGCCGAGATCGACGATGACGTTGCCGTATTCGACGCGCTTGACTGTGCCGTTGACGATCTCGCCGATGCGGTCCTTGTATTCGTCATACTGGCGATCGCGCTCGGCCTCGCGGACCTTCTGCACGATGACCTGCTTGGCCGACTGGGCAGCGATGCGGCCGAAATCCATCGGCGGCAGCTGTTCGGCGATGAAGTCGCCAAGCTGGGCGTCGGGATTGCGCTCGCGGGCCGAGGAAATGGCGATCTGCGTGGCGTAGTCGTCGACCTTCTCGACCACTTCCATCAGCCGCTGCAGCTTCATCTCGCCGGTGTTCGGGTTGATGTCGGCGCGGATGTTGGTCTCCTGGCCGTAACGCGAACGTGCCGCCTTCTGGATCGCATCGGCCATGGCGGCGATGACGATCGACTTGTCGATCGACTTTTCACGCGCGACCGCGTCGGCGATCTGCAGCAGTTCAAGTCTGTTGGCGCTTACAACCATCGTTTTTCTCCAGAGCCTGTTTGCCGGACCTTTGCGCCCGGCAGCTCAATCATAGTTCCTGTTCGTGTTCTTCGGTGGCGTCCGCTTCCGTACCCGACTCATCGTCGTCCGGTTCGCCGCGACGTTTTTTGGCTTCTTTGCGCGCCCTGTTGTCCTTCGACAGGGCATCGCGGATGAGATCGTCGGTCAGGATCAGGCGCGTTTCGGAAATCGCGTCATAAGGGACACGAACCGTCGGCTCCTCGCCATAGGCGGCCTTTTCGCGCTCGATCAGCACATCGTCTTCGCCGGCCTCGACGATCTTGCCCTTGAACCGCTTGCGGTCGGCAACGACGATCGATGTTTCCATCTTGACCAGATGACCCTGCCAGGTCGTGAAATCCGATTTGCGGACCAGCGGCCGGTCGATGCCGGGCGACGAGACCTCAAGGTGATAGGCCTTTTCGATCGGATCATCGACGTCGAGCGCCGGCGACACCGCGCGGCTGACCTCTTCGCAATCCTCGACGGTCATGGTGCCGTCCTCGCGCTCGGCCATGATCTGCAGCGTCAGCCCGTTCTGGCCCGACAGATGCACCCGCACGAGGCGGAAGCCGATGCCGCGCAGAACCGGCTGGACGATCAGCGCGATGCGCGCATCGATGCCGCTTTCGCGGATGATGCGATCGTCGCCCTCGCTTGCCGTTGCAGTCATTGAGATCCTGTCGCTCTATCCGAAGTTATCGGCAGGTAATAAAAAAGAGCGGGACCGGGTGGACCCACTCTTCGTCATACCGACCAAGAATTTGAGGCTGATATAAACGATCGCGGCCGGTGTTTCAAGCCCGCCGTGCGGGTCGCAGGGCAGAGAACTCGGGTTAACGGGTTCCTTCGCAGCCTTCGCCAGCGCGTTGGCTGACGGAGCATCAAACGAAAAACCCGCCTGTGCGGCGGGTTACTGGCGCAAATCAGCACCATGGATGAATATGTACCATAGCTGAGGGCACGGAGTCAAGAAAAAATTCCTATCGTGAAAGGCTGCCGGCACAAAAGTTGCCGACACCGCCGAACGGGCTGTCGTCAGGTTTTTGTTGACCTGAGTTCGGAGCCCTATGCGGGTCGGGCAATGCCGCCGTCGAGGCGGCCGGCGCCAGCATTGCATGGGGCGCATGGCGCCTATGCGGCAACACCCATGTGATTGGGGCTGAACGCGCCTATTTATGTTGCGCTGCACAAATGTGGCCGCGCGCCACTCGTGCGCGAAAGGACATGATCATGAGCAACCGCAAGATATATTCGGCAATCGGCGATTTCTTCACCGTATTCGGCAGCGCCGTGGCCGCCTCACGGGCCGTCGAAGCCGGCCGCAGGCCGCGCGCCAACGACCTGCGCAACCTCGGCGTCGAACCTGCCGCCTTCGACCGTATCGGCCGCCGTTTCTAAGACCCGTTAGCCCCACGCGGGAACGTGAGGTTCCCTTCGAGGCAAAGCGCCCTTCAAGCCACCGGCTATTTCCGAACGAAGGTAAGATAGGCCGGCCGCCGGCCCTCTCGAATGGCCTTCGCCTCGTAACGCGTGCCCGGCCAGCCGTCATAAGGCCGATGCCAGTCCGCCGCCTCCGAAGCTTGCCATACGAACGCGCCATGCGCACGGCAACGCAGCAAGGTCCAATTGACATAGGTGTCGATATCGGACGCAAAGCGGAATTTTGAACCCGGCTTCAGCACACGCGCGAACCGCTCGAGATTGACCGGGCTGACGAAGCGCCGCTTCCAATGTTTCTTCTTCGGCCAGGGATCGGGATAGAGCAGGTCGATGCCGTCGAGCGAGGCTTGTGGCAGCCAATCGAGCAGCCGGGTGGCGTCGTCGTCATAGACCCGCAGATTGGCGAGCGGCTTCTCCCGCACCGCCATCATCATCTTGGCCATGCCGTTGACGAACGGCTCGACGCCGATAAAGCCGATCGAGGGCGCCTCGGTCGCGCGATGCAGGAGATGTTCGCCACCGCCGAAGCCGATTTCGAGGCGAACCGCCGAAACATCGGCTTCAAACAGAGTGGACAGATCGGCCGGCGGCCCGGCCGATAGATCGAGCCGATATATGCCGAAACCGCTTTCCAATGCGGCTGCCTGCTGCGGACGCATAGTCTTGCCGCGCCGGCGACCGAAGAAGGCTTCGGTCGCGCGGCTTGGTCTGTCCTTCGGGGCCATGGCGGGACTTTGCGGCGCCGCTATCAGGCGGCGACCGCGTCCTTGAGCGCCTTGGCGAGGTCGGTCTTTTCCCAGGAGAAAGACCCGTCGCGGCCGGCCTTGCGGCCGAAATGGCCGTAGGACGACGTCTTGGCATAGATCGGCTTGTTGAGATCGAGATGGCGGCGGATGCCGGACGGCGACAGATCCATCACGCTGCGCAGCGCCTCCTCAAGCTTTGCCTCGTCGACCTTGCCGGTGCCGTGCAGGTCGACATAGACCGACAGCGGCTGGGCAACGCCGATGGCGTAGGAAAGCTGGATGGTGCAGCGGTCGGCGAGTTTCGCCGCCACGACATTCTTGGCCAGATAGCGCGCCGCATAGGCCGCCGAACGATCGACCTTGGTGGTGTCCTTGCCGGAGAAGGCGCCACCGCCATGGGGTGCGGCCCCACCATAGGTGTCGACGATGATCTTGCGGCCGGTCAGGCCGGCGTCACCGTCCGGCCCGCCGATGACGAACTTGCCGGTCGGGTTGATGTACCACATGCAGTTGTCGGCGATCTTCAGCTCGCCCAAGGCCTCGCGGATATAGGGTTCGACGACCTTGCGGACCTTCTTCGAATCCCAGCTCGCATCGAGATGCTGCGTGGACAGCACGATCTGCGTCGCCTCGGCGGCCTTGCCGTCGACATAGCGAACGGTGACCTGGCTCTTGGCATCCGGCCCGAGCCTGCCGGCTTCACCGCTGCCTTCGTGACGGGCAGCTGCCAGCAGTTCGAGGATCTTGTGGCTGTAGTAGATCGGTGCCGGCATCAGATCCGGCGTCTCACGGCAGGCATAGCCGAACATGATGCCCTGGTCGCCGGCACCCTCTTCGCCCTGACGGTCGGAGGCGTTGTCGACGCCCTGGCCGATATCCGGCGACTGGCCGTGCAACAAGACCTCGATCTTCGCCGTTTTCCAGTGGAAGCCGGCCTGTTCATAGCCGATTTCGCGGATCGCCTTGCGGGCGACCGATTTGAACTTGGCCGGATTGACGACCGGATGGCCTGCGGCATCCGTGAGGATGTTGCCTGCCTTGTCCTTCTTCAGCAGCGTCTCGGGGACGCGCACCTCGCCGGCGATAACAACGCGGTTGGTTGTCGCAAGCGTCTCGCAGGCGACACGAACTTTCCATGGGTCCATGCCGGTCTTCTTGGCTTCGCGATAGACCAGATCGACGATCTCGTCGGAGATCCGGTCACAGACTTTGTCGGGATGGCCCTCGGCAACGGATTCCGAGGTAAAGAAGTAGTTCTGCCGCGTCACGGGTGTCCCCTCTTGAAAAACGATCGGCAGGCTGCCGACTTTGGCGCGCCACGTGTTAGCGGGGCAAAGCGCCGCTCGTCAAGCGGTGCTTCGGTTCTGGCATGAATGTCGATGCGGTTATCTTGGGCCACCGGCGGCAAGGCGCCGCCGGCCCAAGCGTGATTGCGGATCAGTCGGCATCGTCGGTGGAGAGGGACTTGACCAGGTCTATGATCCGGCGGCGCACCTTGGCGTCGGCGATCTTGACAAAGGCCCGGTTGAGCTGAAGTCCTTCCGGACTGCCGCAGAATTCGACGGCGAAAGCCATCGACGCATCCTCGGCAAATCCACGGCCCGCCACGGCCTCCTGACCGGGCGCATCCTCGAAAAAGAAGGCGACAGGCACGCCGAGGATGGACGCGATCGCCTGCAGACGGCTGGCGCCGACGCGGTTGGTGCCCTTTTCATATTTCTGAATCTGTTGAAATGTGATGCCGAGATTTTCTCCCAGCTTCTCCTGGCTCATTCCCAGCATGTTGCGGCGAAGCCGGATGCGACTGCCGACATGGATGTCGATCGGATTCGGTTTCTTCTTGTTGTCTTCTGTCATTTTTTCCTCGCCGAATTTTTTCGGCTTCTCTATTTTTTCCTGCCCAAACGACGCCGGAGGCAACTGCCCCAACAGAACGATCCACCGACTTCGAGAAATTTCAGGCGCTTACAGTATGAGTTTCTAATGTGCGGGCTGTCAATTCACCCGTAGCCTTTGCCTTACGTTCAACAGTGTGGCGGCGATGGCAAACAGCAACATGATCAGCATTCCGTTAATGCGCCGTTGGCCGGGAGATATGACCGCCTGTTCGGAAATCGGTACATGGGCATCGATGGCGCCGCGGGCGTCGATTGCCAGCGCATCGACGATGCGCCCGCGCGGATCAACGACGGCCGAGATGCCGTTGTTGGCAGCGCGCAGCAATGGCAATCCATTCTCCACAGCACGGATCTGGGCCTGCCTGAAATGCTGATACGGACCCGGCGTGTCGCCGAACCACGCATCATTGGTAACGTTCACAATAAGCTGTGCTGACGTAGCGTCAACTGCTACGAGATCGGGAAAGATCACCTCATAACAGATAAATGGCAACGCACGGATGCCGTCGGGCAGGGCGATGGCGTGCCGCTCATTGCCGGCCGCAAAACTCATCGGCCCGGCAACCAGTTGCTCGATGCCGAAACGCTCGAGCAGATCGGAGAAAGGCAGGTATTCGCCGAACGGTACCAGGTGAACCTTGTCGACTGCATCAGTGATTTCACCCTTGTCGTCGATCGCCACCACGGAGTTGTAGTAGCGGCTGTCGGCATTCGCGGCCGAGCCGCCTTCCTCGCGGACGACGCCGGCGATCAGCCTCTGGCCGGGTCCCAGCATGTCGCCTAGCGCCGTCAATGCGTCCGGACGCTCGGTGAAGAGGAACGGCACCGAGGTTTCGGGCCACAGGATCAATTGCGGCTTTTCATGGCCCGACACCGGCGCCTTGGCCGATAGCCCCATCAAGGTTGCGAAGATGCGGTCGCGCACCGAGGCGTCCCACTTTTCCGACAGGTCCACAGCCGGCTGGACGATGCGGACATCGAGGCTGCGCGCCGCCGGCTTTTCGGGAGCGGCAAGCCTGACATAGCCGAAGCCGACATGGGCGGCGGCAAGCACGACAAACAGCGCCGCGCCGAGGCGCAGATGCCGGCGCGTCGCCAGCAGCGCCGGCAGCGCGAAGACGAACACCGCGAGCGCGTTCATGCCGATCATGCCGGTCACCGAGACGCTTTGCATCAGCAACGGTACGGGCATGGCCGCGTAGCCGATGGCATTCCAGGGAAAACCAGTGAACAGGAAGTCGCGCAGCCATTCCGCCAGCGCGAAGCCGAAGGCAAGGGCGGCGATGCGGCCGATGTCGCTGCTCCACAACAGCCGCGCAACCATGGCCGCGAAGCCGTAGAAAAAGGCGAGTGCGAAGGGGATGCCGACCACCGCGAAGGGAAGCGCCCAGGCAAAGCTGTCGGCCTCGACCAGCAGCGCCGAGCCGATCCACCACAGCCCGGCAAGGAAATAGCCGAAGCCGAACCACCAGCCGACGGCGAAGGCCGGCCGCAAGCGACGGAACAGGCTGCCTGAAGCTTCGCCGGTGGCGCCGTCGAGCAGCCAGACCAGCAGGGGAAACGAGATGAAGCAGGCGGCGAAGAAATCGTAGGGCGCCTGGCCAAGCACGGCAAAAGCGCCTGCGATAAACGCCACGAGCGCGCGCCGCCAACCCCAAAGCAGAATTATCCGGCCGGTCAGGCGCTCCATGCATACTTCCGAGTCGCGCGAATCACGACGCAAGATTTAACAGGCCGCGGTCCGCGCTCCAAACGCCGGATGGATGGCCGTGATGCAAGCTCCGGCCACCGTCCTACCGGTGCCAGCCCTCGATCCGCAAGCCGCTCAGCCGTTCCGCCTCTTCACGGGAAACCGAGCGGATGGTCTGCGTGAAGGTCCAGACATGGCCCTCGGGATCGCGCGCCCGATACTGGCGCTCGCCGTAGAACTGATCCGCCGGCTCCTGGATTATGTCAGCACCGGCTGTCCGAGCCTGCTCGCAATGGGCATCGATGCCGTCCTTCAGCCTGATATAGACTGACTGCGTGTTCTTGCCGGCGACGGAAGCCGGGCTGGCGACGTAATCGGTCCATTCGGAATCGACGATGATGTAGCCGTCGCCGAACCGCATCTCGGCGTGAACAAGTCTTCGCTCGGCATAGCTGACCACCATGCTGCGCTCGAAGCCGAAGGCTGCTTCAAGCCAGTCCAGCGCGGCACGAGGATCCCTATAGAACACCCCCGACCCCAAGGTGGCGTGCTTGAAGGGATCTTCGATCGTCATCCCTAAGCGCTTAGATCCTTGTTTTGTCGCATGATGTCTATCCGAAAAATCTGCAACTTTTCAGCATCATGCTTAAGCCTGCTCGGTGCGTGCGGCGCGCCGCCGGCGCTCGCCCTTCTGGCTCTGCACGATGCGCACGCGCTTAACGCGGCGCGGATCGGCATCGAGCACGTGGAACTCGAAGCCCGGAATGGCCTGCACCACCTCGCCACGCGCAGGAACGCGGCCAAGCGTGTTGAAGATCATGCCGCCGATGGTGTCGACATATTCGCCATGTTCGCCGGCGGCGAAATCCCCGCCGATCATCTTGGCGACATCGTCGATCTCGGCCTTGCCGTCGACGATGAACACGCCGTCACCGCTCTGAGTGATCATCGGCTCATCGTCGTCATGCTCGTCCTCGATGTCGCCGACTACCATCTCGACGATGTCCTCGAGCGAGGCAAGGCCGTCGGTGCCGCCATATTCGTCGATGACCAGGGCCATCTGCGTGCGCGTCGTCTGCATGCGGCCCATCAGGTCGGAGGCAAGCATCGACGGCGGCACGAACAGCACCGGGCGGATCAGATTGAGATCGCCAATGGTACGCGCAAGGTCGACCTGTGCGAGATCGAGAACCGTGGCGACGGGGGTTTTTCTGGTCGTGCGGCCCTTCTTGACGCGCGCGATCTTGGTGATGTGGGCCAGTACGTCACGGATATGCACCATGCCGCGCGGATCATCGAGAGTCTCGGAATAGACCGGCATGCGCGAATGGCCGGATTGTTCGAAGGTACCTAGGAGATCGCCGAGCGTCGTCGTGATCTCGACTCCCTGGATGTCGGTACGCGGCACCATGACGTCCTCGACGCGCACCTCGCGCAGCCGCAGGATGTTGTTGAGCATGGCGCGTTCGCCGGGCGAGAAGGATTCCCCATCGCTCGTCGTTTCAGCAAGCGCGCCGGCAATTTCCTCACGCAGGCTGGTTCCGTTGCGCTGCCTGAACAGGCCTAGAACGCGGTCGAACAGGGAGGGACCGGCGGGCGATGTTTCGCTGGCAACGCTGCCGGTGCTGGCAGCACCAGTGGTAACGGGACTCGGACTTGATCCCTCTTCCGACGTATCGGAAGCCTTGGTCGCACTGCCGGTGTCGGGGCGGGCGGCAGTCTCTGGTTTGTCGTTCATCGTCGTCCGGTCAATTGGTCAGAAGTAGTTACGCGTAGGGATCGGGAATGGCAAGCCTTGCGAGCGCAGCACGCTCGGTGGCTTCCATCGCCTCCGCCTCGGCGTCGGTCTCGTGATCGTAGCCCAGCAAGTGCAGCAAGCCATGGATGACGAGATGGGTGATATGGTTCTCGACAGGCTTGTCTTCCAGTGCCGCTTCACGCGCGACCGTCTCGGCGGCGAGCACGATATCGCCCAGCATCGGCGGCAACGGGGCCCCTTGCAACAGCGGAAAAACCGGGAAAGACAAGACGTTGGTCGGTTTATCCTTGCCGCGCCAGCCGGCGTTGAGGGTGCGGATATGGGCGTCGTCGGAAAAAACGAGGCTAAGTTCGGAACGGCCGGCCACGCCGGTTTCAGCAAAAACAGCTGCGACGGCATGGTTGACCAGCCGCGTCAGGCTTGCCTCATCGGGCCATTCGCCCGCTTCGACAGATATATCGATGTCGACGGGAACATTCCCGTCGCCGGATATTATGTCCTCAGGCATGAAGCCGCATCGTCAAAATCAATTCTCGGCACCGAGGCCGCGCGCCAGTTTGGCGTCGCGGTCATAGGCCCTGACGATTTCCGCCACCAGCGGATGGCGGACCACGTCGCCGTCGTTGAAGCGCACGGTCACCGCGCCCGCCACGCCGTCCAGCACACGCAAGGCTTCGACGAGGCCTGATTTGGTGTTGGACGGAAGGTCGATCTGGGTCGGATCGCCGGTGACGATCATACGCGAGTTCTCGCCCAGACGGGTCAGGAACATCTTCATCTGCATCGGCGTGGTGTTCTGCGCTTCGTCGAGGATGACGGCGGCGTGTGCCAACGTGCGGCCGCGCATGAAGGCGAGCGGCGCGATCTCGATGACTTCGGCGGCGATGGCGCGCTCGACCTTGTCGGCCGGCATCATGTCGTAAAGCGCGTCATAGAGCGGCCGCAGGTAAGGATCGACCTTCTCCTTCATGTCGCCCGGCAAGAAGCCGAGCCGCTCGCCGGCCTCGACCGCCGGCCGCGACAGAATGATGCGTTCGACCATGCCGCGCTCTAGCAGCATCGCCGCATGCGCCACCGCCAGATAGGTCTTGCCGGTGCCGGCCGGGCCGATGCCGAACACCAGTTCCGACCGTTCCAGCGCCCGCATATAGGCGTCCTGGTTGAGCGAGCGAGCATAGATCGTCTTCTTGCGGGTGGCGATCTGGGCGGCGGAGACCTTGCCCTTGCGCTCCAGCGTCGGCAGGGTCAGCTGATCGTCGGCGGCGATTGCCATGCGCACGGCGCCATCGACGTCGGACTGGCCGATATCGGCGCCCTTCTGGAGAATGCCGTAGAGATTGTCCAGGGCGCGGCGCGCCTGCTCGGCGGCTGACGCCGAGCCCTTGATGGTCAGCTGGTTGCCGCGCGAGCGGATGTCGATGCCGAGCTTCTGCTCGAGCCTGGCGAGGTTTTCGTCGAACTGACCGTAAAGGGCGCTGGCAAGCTTGTTGTTATCGAAAGTCAGAACGATATGCGCCATATCAGAAGCCCCGGATGCAGTGGTCTGAGGCATATTCTTCACTTCCGCAGCGCTCAACCGTCTCTCCTCATCTGCCGAGACCCTCAGGCCAATTCGGCGAACAGGCTGTTGTAGCCCGTCTTCGTGATTCGCACCTGGATAATGTCACCGATTTCGCCGGCCTTTTCATCAACAATAACCGGCTGCAGCCACGGCGAGCGGCCGACCTTCTGGCCGGACTGGCGGCCGGGCTTCTCGATCAGCGTGCTGATGGTGCTGCCGACGAGGCTCAAACCAAAATCCTGCTGCTGTTTAACAAGCAGAGCCTGCAGCCGCTGCAGACGCTCGTCCTTGACCGTTTCCGGCACATGATCGGGCATTTCAGCGCCCGGCGTGCCGGGGCGCGGCGAATATTTGAACGAGAAGGCCGAGGCGTAATTCACCCGGCGCACCAGTTCCATCGTCGCCTCGAAATCCGCTTCGGTCTCGCCGGGGAAGCCGACGATGAAGTCGCCGGAAAGCGCGATGTCAGGCCGGGCCGTGCGGATGCGGTCGAGCAGCGTCAGATAATCTTTCGCCGTATGCCTGCGGTTCATCGCTTTGAGGATGCGGTCGGAGCCTGATTGCACCGGCAGATGCAGATAGGGCATCAACGCCGGCAGATCGCGATGGGCGGCGATGAGTTCGTCGTCCATGTCGCGCGGGTGGCTGGTGGTGTAGCGCAACCGCGCCAGGCCGGGGATTTCGGCCAGCCGGAACAGCAGGCGGCCAAGGCCCCACTCCTCGCCGTTCTCGCCCCGGCCATGCCAGGCATTGACGTTCTGGCCAAGCAGCGTCACCTCGCGCACGCCGGCATCCGCCAGACGCTCAGCCTCCGCAACGATCTGCGCCACCGGCCGCGAGACTTCCGAGCCTCTGGTGTAGGGCACGACGCAGAAGGTGCAGAATTTGTCGCAGCCTTCCTGCACAGTGAGGAAGGCGGTGACGCCGCGCTTGATGACCTCGGCGCGCTTCGGCTGCGGCAGATGCTCGAATTTGTCCTCGATGGCGTAGTCGGTCTCGACGATCTTTTCGCCGCTGCGCACCCTCGCCAGTACATCAGGCAGCCGGTGATAGGTCTGCGGGCCGATGACCAGATCGACGGCTGGCGAACGGCGGATGATCTCGGCGCCTTCGGCCTGCGCCACGCAGCCGGCGACGCCGACCAGCATCTCGCGGCCGGCCAAAGCGCGTTCGGCTTTCATATCGCGGATACGGCCGAGTTCGGAATAGACCTTTTCCGCCGCTTTTTCCCTGATATGGCAGGTATTGAGCAACACCAGGTCGGCCTCGCCGATGGCATCGGTCGCGGAATAGCCGTCGGCGGCAAGCGCATCGGTCATGCGCTGTGAATCATAGACGTTCATCTGGCAGCCATAGGTCTTGATGAAGACTTTTTTCGCTGCCGTTGAAAGCACCACCGGCTGTCCGGCCGCGGTGGGGATGTCGTCGCTTTCGATCGTGTTCAAGTCCATCTGGCGGCTTCTAACGCCTTTCTGTGACAAAAAACAGACGATTCTCGGCATGCGCCTGCAGGTGCATGCCGGGCTAGCGCCCGCGGGCGCAGCCGGACTAACGGCTCGGGCGCGGATCGGCAAGCGCTGCCTGCATCATCCCGCGCACCTGGCCTTCCATCAGTTTCGACGTTTCCTTGCGGTTCGAACCCTTGGAAAAGGCGATCGGTTCGCCGAAATGCACCTCGACGTCGAGGGCGCCCTCCGCCAGCAGCACTTTGAGATGCGGCATCAAATCCTCATCGCCGATCCAGGCGGCAAGCGGGCGGTGGCGGCGGCCGAGCGGCACGCCATGCAGGCGCGTATAGGCAATCGCCACCGGCTGGATGAAGACCTGCTCCGCCGCGCCTTCCGAAATCGCCATCGAGGCAGCGCCAAACAGCGTGCTCTTGAACGGCAGGACGATGTTGCCGTCGCCCGTCGAGCCCTCGGCGAACAGCACCATGGCATCGCCCTTGGCCATGCGGCTGGCGATCTCGCTTGCCTGGTCGCCCGACGAACGCTTACGCTCGCGCTCGATGAACACGGTGCGTTGCAGCTTCGACAGCATGCCGATCAGCGGCCAGCCTTCCATGTCGGCCCTGGCGATGAATTTCACATCGGCAAAAGAGCCGAGCACCATGATGTCGGTCCACGAGATGTGATTGGATGCCACCAGCAAAGGACGCTTGGTCGATAGCGTTCCCTTGACATGGACACGCATGCCGAGTGCCCTGATGATCAGCCTGTGCCAGATCTTGAGGATAAAGGTTTCCGGCCACCAGCCGGTCTTCATCGACAGGATCTGCAACGGCACGAGGACCACCGACCCGGCGACAACGAGGCCCAGCGCCAGGAAAATCCTGATTTTCTTGATCATCGCCCTACCCCGGCCGTCTCGCTAGCGAAGATCGCGGCGCATAACAAGCGCGCCGGTCGGTCCGTGTTCCGGCGACCTGTAGTAATTCGGTCGCTTGCCGACCTCGCGGAAGCCGAGCCGCCGATAGAGCGCGATCGCCGCGACATTGGTCTCGTCGACCTCGAGGAACAGCGCTTCGGCACGCTGCGCGTGCAGTTCGCGCAGTACCGCGTCCATCAATTGCCAGCCGAGCCCCTGCCGGCGATGCGATCGTGCCACCGCGACGGTGAGGATCTCGCCTTCGCCGGCCGCGAGCCTCGCCAGCACGAAGCCGACCGGAGGCTTGGCGCCCTGTCCGGTTTCACGCGCGGCATAGCCGAATACGGTGTCCTGTTCGAGCAAGGCGGCGAATTCGCCATCGGTCCACGGGCGCACAAAGTCCTCGCGATGCAGCAGCGAGACCGCCGGGCTGTCGGCGATCTTCAGCGGCTCGAGCGCGTAGTCCCGGCGGCGTGGTTGGAGAAAAGGTATGCGCATCAACTCTCTTGCCTTGATAGAATGAATCCCGCCTGCGGCTTGGCGTCAGCGCCGCGCAGATAGAGTGGTTTCGGCCTTTCGCCGGGACCCTTGGCGGCAGCCAGGCGGGCATATGTGACAATATCGGCGGTGGCCGTCTGAGGGCCGATATCGAAGGCGCGTCCGGCCGACGCGGCGATCAGCGCCGCCGCGGTTCCGGTAAGCACCGACGAGCTTTCCGTCGCCATGGTGACGACATCAGCCAGTGTGGCCACAGCCGGACCGTAAGTCAAAGCTGACATTTCATCGTAGAGGGCGGCATGGATTTCCTCGCGACCCGCATCGAGCGCCGCCAGTACGGCGCGACCGGGAAATGCTGCTGCCGCCTCAGCAGCCAGCGCCTCGAGCGTCGTCACCCCGATCGCCGGAATCTTGAGCGCCAGCGCCAGGCCGCGCGCGGTCGAGACGCCGACGCGCAGACCGGTGAAAGAACCCGGGCCAACGGAAACGGCGATGGCGCCAAGACCGGCATAGTCGGTCGCACTTGCCTTCAGCGCTTCGGCGATGATGGTCATCAGGTGCTCGGCATGACCCTTGCCGAGATCGAGCACCGAACGGCCAAGCTCCTGCTTCGCCGCCGCGTCATAGACGCAAGCGGCGCAGAGGTTGGCGGCACAGTCAATGGCAAGCAGTTTCATGAAGCGACCGGTTCGAAAAACAATTCCCTGTGCCCGCCACGGCCCGCCACCGCAAGGGGATAGTTCATAATTCGTTAAGCGGCTTCGCTTCGGCCCGGCAGGAAATATCTACGCAACCTGTTCGATGCGCAGCATGTGGTTGTCCCAGACATAGTCCGGTTCGGAGCGTGTCGCACCGCTGCCCTCGACGATTTCGCCGGCGCCTGTGGTGGCCATGAAGCCGGTTCCGTCGGGCGCCACGCCGCAAACCTCGACCAGTGCGCTGGCCGAAACGACCCGGCTGCTCGTCGCATCGATCACGACAAGCGAATTGCCTTCCGGCGACGAGACGGCGACGGTGCCGGCAGCCGGATTGGCGGCGACCGAACCGATATAGTTGCGGAAGCCGGACAGCACGTCCTGCGGCATGTCGAGCAGCTGCAAGTCCTTGCCGCGCGCGGCGCGGCCGACAAGCGGCGGACGATCGGTGCCCGGCCCCCGGTATTGGCAGCCGAACCAGACGGTGCCGGACGGGTCGGTGTCCATATGCCGGATCGACAGCTGATGCAGTGCCGCCGGCAATTCGTGCTTCTCGATGAGGTCGCCGGTGACGCGGTCGATGAGCACATAGGACGGCTTCATGGTCGCGATGTTGAGCTCGGCGCGGCCGTAATCCGGATGGGTCTCGATGCCGCCATTGGCAACCGCGATCGTCCTGCCGTCACCCAGCAGCAGAAGCTCGTGCGGACCCATGCCATGGGTCGGGAATTCACCGATGCGGTTGAACTTCGCCCGCGCATCGTAGATGCCGACCACGCCGGCGGCGCTGTCGAAGTCGTTTTCGGTGGCGTAGAGCAGCGCCCCGTCGGGCGAGAACATGCCATGCCCAAAGAAATGCCGGCCGGCGATGCTGGCGATGGTCAGCGGTTCGTCGCGACCAGAATGATCGAACACCACGGCGAACGTGCCGGGCTGGCGGGCGAAGACCACCGAACGCTTCGATATGGGATCGAATGTGACGTCATGGCCGCGATCGGGCAGGTCGATCGCGTGCAGGACCTTGCCGGCTTCGGACAGCACAGCGGCGCCATAGCTGCCATCGCGCTTGACGAACGCGGTGGCGAAGACGGCGTCGGCCGCAAGCGTCTTTGCCCAGGCCGACGGCGCTACGGCAGCGGCAAAGCCAATGCCTGCGGCCCTGAGAAAATCGCGCCGGTCGACGAGGGAGGTTTTCAAGAGGCGATCCTCCCCTGCACTGGCTCGCTCCAAGACAGGGTGATTTTTGCGGATCGGAGCTGACGCTTGGCACCTACCGGTTCTTGGAATGATCTATCGCAGACGTTGGAAGTTGGCCGAAGCCTCCGGAATTTCGTCATCCACGGGCGGAGCAGGAGCGAAGCTCCGTCGCGGAGACCCGAGGATCCACGCCGTGACCTCGACCGTCGGGTGCATGGATCCCGGGGTCTGCGCTGCGTCGCTTCGCTCCTTGCTTCGCCCCAGGATGACGAAACTATGGGCGTTTTGGCCAATCCCGAAATCATGCTCAGTCCCCATCCAACGACGAGAAGCCGGCAGTCAGACCAAATTCGGCGGTCAGCCTGGTGCCGATCAGGGTCGACAGGCTGGAGGTGATGAGCGCGAAATGGTCGAGTTTGTCACGCAGTGCCGGATCGGCAAGCGCCTTGTCGATCGGGCCCTGGATGGACTTCGCGGTAGCGACACCATTGACCAGTTGGATGTGGATCGATTCCGCCATCCAGCGCACATCGACCGGCAGCGCGTCGCCAAGCTTCGAGGCCTGGAACAGCGTGTCTATCCCGGACAGATTGCCGGCCAGCGAATTGGCGGTGTTCCGCGAGCGCCAGTAGATCGCCTGTTTCGGCTTGTCCGCATCCGGCTTGCCGCCGAAAAACCCTTTCAGGCGCACATCGCGAACCATTTCCAGTTCATTGATGAAGACGCCGACCAGTTCGGTCACCGCTTCGTTGCCGTCGCGGTAGAGCGGGTTCTGTGGCCCCGGATTGGCCCAAAGGGCAGCAAATCCGTTGGGCTTGTTCCAGGCATCGTTGACGTCGCCGGCCATGGTTTCGATGTTGCCGGCAATCGCGGCGCCATAGGCACAACGATAAGGATCGTCCCTGCCCGTCAGTGCATCGGCGCCGTCGCCGTAAAGCACGAATTCCAGCGCGCCCAGCCCCTGCATGGCGACACTCTTGCCGGCCAGCTGTGCCGGGTCGGTAGCGGTCGGATCCTTGGCCGCCAAGGCTGCCTGCACCTGCTTCAGGCCGATGCTCTTACGATCCGGCCAGAACAGCATGCGTTCCAGCCGGTTGTTCTCTTTGATCGGCCCGAAACCGATGATTTCGGCCGACGACCAGGCATAGATGGTGGCGGAAAATTCGGCGCGCGCCGCATCGAGTTCCCCTGGCGAGGGCGCTTCGCAGAGCTTGTGCATCGCTTTCGTCAGGGCTTCCGCATGCTCATGCAGGCCGGCATAGGCCGGGCGGACAAAGCCGTAGATCACCCTCTGGATGATTTCGGAGGCTTTGACCGCCGCAGACGCAGGGACGGCGCCCAGTAGAGCCAGTGGAAGAACGAGAAACAATGCAGAGCGCTTGAGCATCACAGAGACTCCAGGAATTTGAGCAGCGCATCGCGGTCGGCGACGTCGGCGGCGGCAAAGCGGTCGCGTGCCTTCCGCGCTTCGCCGCCATGCCACAGGATCGCCTCGGTCAGGCTGCGGGCACGCCCATCATGCAGGAAAAAGGAATTGCCGTTGACCGTCTCGGTCAGGCCGATGCCCCACAAAGGCGGCGTGCGCCATTCATTGCCCGCCGCTTCGCCCACGGCCTGGCCGTCGGCCAGATCGGGCCCCATGTCGTGCAGCAGGAAGTCGGAATAGGGCCAGATCAACTGGAAGGCCTGCGCCTTGTTGGGCGTGCCGCGACGGGTGACGAATTTCGGCGTGTGGCAGGCAATGCAGCCGATCTCATAGAAGACCTTCTTGCCGGTGAGCACATCTGGTTGGTCGAGGTCGCGGCGTGCCGGCACGGCCAGGTTCTGCGAATAGAAGGTGACGAGATCCATCACTGGCGGCGGCGCCTCGACCGGGCCGAGACGCTGCTGCACGCCGTTCGGCATGGTGAGGCATTTTTCCTGTGCGGCGGTGCAATCGCCCCAATGTTTCGGCACTTCCGGTGTCGAAATGCCGATATCGCCGCCAAAGGCATCCGCCGCCTGCTGGCGGATCGACGCGGTCTGCGCCTTCCAGCCGAAACGACCAAGCGTCAGTTCGCCGCTCGGGCCATCGCGCACGATGTTCGGCCGGCCAGAAATACCATCTCCGTCCCGGTCGTCCGGGTCGGCGTTGGCAAGAATGTCAGCTGGTGCGATCTGTTCGATCAGACCCAGACCGATCATCGGCGGCGTCAGGCGCGGCGACAGCGTGGTGCGCGGATCGAGTGGTCCATAGGCAGGATCGGCGACTGAATAGCTGGGTTTGCGCAAGGAAATCACGGTGTCGTCCGTCAGTTCTACCTTACGCTCCTGATAGTCGACATGCATCCGGCCTTCGCCGTGCAGGCCGGGCACCGCCAGTTCCTGCAATTGCGCACCATAGACCGGGTCGGGGAAGTTCAGCACCTTGTGATCGGCAAGCGCTGCTCTCTCTTCCGCTGTACCGGCATCGCGAGCCAGCCGCAGGAACATCGAGGTGGTGCCGGCATCGCCTTGCGGGGGACGGCCGCGACCGTCCTTCAGATGGCAGTTCTGGCAGGCGCGTTCGTTGAACAGCGGACCGAGCCCGTCCGAGGCCTGCGTCGAGGACGGCGACGAGACCCAGTTCTTGCGAAACAGGGCATTGCCGAGCTTGAAGTCGCCCTCTTCCTCGAAGGTGATGTTGGCGGAGGATTGCGAGAAGGAATCGCGGCTGACGTCCTTTCTTGACGTGCCGGCGCCGCCTTGCATCAATTCGAATTGCTCCGGCCTGGAGAAATCCGACGTCGGCCTGGTGATGGCGGTGACGCGCGCCTGATCGTTTGGATTGAGGTCGGTGCGCGTGGTGGCGAGGCCGGCAGGTTGAAGATCACCGGCCATCGCCGAAGAGGTGAGCGCCACCACGAGGACGATACAGCGCCGACGCGCCAATCTGGCTGGCGTCTTCCGAAGGAGCGGCGAGCCATGGGCCCGCCGCGAGCGGCGCACGAATTCTAGAAGGCGCCGCATTCCCGCATGCCCTTACTCCGCCTCGTCCGCCGATGCGGCGTTGAGCTGGCCGTATTTTTCCTCGCCAATCGAGGCAAGCAGGTCGAGCTGCGTCTCGAGGAAGTCGATGTGACCCTCTTCGTCGGCGAGCAATTCCTCGAACAGCTTCATCGTCACATAGTCACCGGCGTCGTTGCAGATCTCGCGTGAACGCTTGTAGGCGGTACGCGCGTCATATTCGCCGGCAAGGTCGGATTCGAGCACTTCCTTGACGTTCTGTCCGATGCGCAGCGGCGCCACGGACTGCAGGTTCGGATGGCCTTCAAGGAAGATGATGCGGGCCACGAGCTTATCGGCATGGTGCATCTCCTCGATCGATTCCGCCCGCTCCTTCTTTGCCAGCTTGGCGTATCCCCAGTCCTCCAGCAGACGGAAATGCACCCAGTACTGATTGACGGCCCCTAGCTCCAGAAAAAGGGCCTCGTTAAGCCGCTCGATGACCTGCGGGTCGCCTTTCATGATTTCTGCTCCCGTATTGGACGCGCAGGCTTCTGACGCGATCCAGGTGTGAAACGATATCCACGCCGCTCGCCTCCGAGCGGGCGTGGTAATTTTCGGTGACCCGAATGATCGTTTCCACCACATTTGGGAAGCAGCCGCAACAGCGACCGCGCTTTTGCATGGCATGATAGACCTTCGCCGGCACGATCAGCTGCCAGGGATCCTGATCCAGCAGCCCGACGATCGTCTGCTCGATCTCCTTCTCAGTGATGATATTGCAATGGCAGATCAGCATTAATTTGCTCGGATGGCTGACGGCGCCTCCCGCGCCGTGTGGCTTGATTTCCTACCGGAGCCCATTCCCAGCCGACTATCCGGCTTCGGATCAGGCTCCAGCCTTTCGACTTTACTTGAACACCTTGTCGGGTGCGTCGAGACTGTCGGACCCTTCGAAGGCGATGGTGCTGAGCTTCAGGGAGCCAACGGCGCGTTCGATCGACTTGGTCTGGTCGATCAGCGCGTCGATTGCCGCCTGAACGGTCGCATTGCCTTCCGTGTTGCCTTCGGCGATCTGCTGGTCATAGGCCTCGCCGGCCAGTGCCCGTGCCTTGATCGCTTCCATCTTGGCGACCGTGACATCGAGCTTGTCCGACAATTCCTTGTCGATCGCCGGATCGGCTGCCTTCACCATATCGGCCACCGAGGGACCCGAAACGACGGTGCCGTCGAGGCTGGTATAGCTGGCGTGATAGGCAGCGCGAATGCCGATGGCGTCGTAGAGATGCGAGTTGTAGGTGTTGTCGGAAAAGCAGTCGTGCTCCTCTTCCGGATCGTGCAGCAACAAGCCGAGCTTCATGCGTTCGCCCGCCAGTTCGCCGTAGGACAGTGAGCCCATTCCGGTGAAGATGGTCGAGATGGCGGCGTTCGGCTCGCCATCGACGAGGCTTTTGCGGGCAGCGCCGTCTTCCTTCCAGTTGCCGACCATCTCCTGAAGATCGGAGACCAGAAGGTCGCTGGCCGACTTCAGATACTGGGCGCGTCGGTCGCAATTGCCGCCGGTGCAGTTCTTGAGGTCGTAATCAGTGTAGGGGCGCTCGCCGGCACCCGGTCCGGTGCCATGCAGGTCCTGGCCCCAGAGCAGGAATTCGATGGCGTGGTAGCCGGTGGCAACGTTGGCCTCGACGCCGCCGGCTTCCTGCAGCGTGCCGGAGAGGAATTCCGGCGTCAGGTTCGAAGCATCGACCTTCTTGCCGTTGATCTCGATCTCGTTGTTGGCGATCACATTGGCCGTATAGAGCGCGTTCGCGTCCGATTCGGTGCCATAACTCTTGGCGACATAGTCGATCAGGCCTTCGTCCAGCGGCCAGGAATTCACTTTGCCTTCCCAGTCGTCGACGATCTTGTTGCCGAAACGGTAGACCTCGGTCTGCTGGTAGGGAACGCGCGATGCCTTCCAGGCGTCGCGCGCTGCATTGAGGGTTTCCGCCGAGGGGTTGGCGAGCAGCGCGTCGACTGCCTTGTCGAGCGCCTGCGCGGTGGTCAGCGAATCCTCATACTTGGCCAGAGCGATGTCGGAATAGGTCTTGATGACCGCCTTAGCATCGGCCTCCGCCTTGGCCGGCAACACGAACACCGCCGCCGTCAGCAGGGCCGTCGCGCCAATCGCGGCAAACCTGCCGCCATATCGTGCTGTCATAATCACTCTCCAGTTTCTCGGAAATTCTGTAAACGGCGCGCGCGGCAACGGGCGCATGGCCATCTGCAAGCCATTGGGCGCAAGAGATGCCGCGCCATCGCGCGGTTCGCGGAAGAAAGACACCAAAATGCCTCCAATCGAAAGGGTTCAAGGCCCAGACATTAAAGGGATGCGCTGACGCGCGAGCCTCCATAAAGCTGCGACATCGTCGGATGTCAATGGAGATCGGCAAGAAAAATCAATTGAAACAATAGTTTAGAATTATTCTAAACTGCAACTGTCAACTTTATGCATCGGCCCTGCACCGGTCTTGCCGCCGAACTGTACGATTGACAGCCGCCATCCCGAGTGCGACCCGCAAAAGCTCTCTTGCGGCGGCGCCAGACAATTGCCACTTGGCGAGACATCCTAGGATAGAAGCGGGATTGGAATGCGATGAAGAACGGTGTGGTCATTGTCGGCGCGGGTCATGCGGGCGTGCAAGCGGCCGCGAGTTTGCGTGAGGACGGCTATGACGGGCCGGTGATCCTCGTCGGCGACGAGAACGAGCTGCCCTACCACAAGCCGCCGCTGTCGAAGACCTTCATCAAGGATGCCGAAGCCAAACCACAACCCTTGCGCGGCGAGGCCTTCTACACGGGCAACGCCATCGACTACCGGCCGGGCGTCAGGATCGATCGCATCGACGCCACGCGCCGCAGCCTTGATATTGCCGGCGGCGGCACACTTGCCTTCGATCACCTGATCCTGGCGACCGGCTCGCGGCCGCGCGTCCTGCCGCTGCCCGGTTCGGACCTGTCCGGCGTGCTGTCGCTGCGCTCGCTCGCCGATGCGCGTCTGATCCGGGAACTCAGCGCACAGAGCGGCGAGGTCGTCATCCTCGGCGGCGGCTTCATCGGGCTGGAGATCGCGGCGACGCTGCGGGCAGCCGGCCGCACGGTGACCGTGGTCGAAGCGGTCGACCGGCTGCTTGGCCGCGCCGTGGCGCCGGTGGTGGCGAGCCACGTCCGCCAACGGCTGGAAGCGACAGGTGTGCGCATCCTCACCGGCACCTCGATTGCAAGGCTCGAAGGCGAAAACGGCCATGTCGCAGCCGCGATCACGTCTAGCGGCGAAAGGCTGCCGGCGCGCATGGTCATCGTCGGCATAGGCGCCGTGCCTAACGTCGAACTGGCGCAGCAAGCCGGCCTCAGCATCGCCAACGGCATCCGCGTCGATCACCAGATGCGCACTTCGGCGCCTGAAATCCTGGCCATCGGCGACGCCGCCTCCTACCGGCACTGGTTCACCGGCGGCGACGTACGGCTGGAATCGGTGCAGAACGCCACCGACCAGGCACGGCTTGCCGCACGTACCATCACCGGCCATGCCGATGCCTATTCAGCGGTGCCGTGGTTCTGGTCCGACATCGGCGACATGAAATTGCAGATGGTCGGCCTGACCGCCGGCGGCGACAGCCATGTCGTGCTCGGCGACCTGCCCGACAACAAATTCTCGATCTATCACTATGCCGGCGACCGGCTGCTCGGCATCGAATCGGTGAACCGTCCCGGCGACCACATGCTTGGCCGCAAGATGCTCGGCGCCGGCTTCTCGCCGACGCCGCAAACGGTGGCCATGGGTTCCGAAGGGCTAAAGGCGGCACTGGCCGCGTTTCAGATCATGGAGCCAGCCAAGGCCAGTGCGTAGGGTTGCCAATTTTTGCCATACGCAACAAAATGCCTGAATGAGCGTCATCAAGATCTCACTTCCCGACAGTTTAAAGCATTTTGTCGATCAGCAAGTGACGGATCGCGGCCATGGCACGAGCAGCGAGTATGTACGTGAATTGATCCGCCACGATCAGGATCGTCAACTTCTGTGCGGTTTGCTCCTCGAGGGCGCATCATCGGCGCCGGGCGCTCCCACTGATGATGACTATTTTGCCACGCTGCGAAAACGAGCGCAGGGCCAATAATCAAGCGCTGTCGACATCTGATCTTCGGGTCCTGCACGCCAAGATGGACATTCCAGCCTGGTTACAGAATCCGGGCTCCTGACGGCACGTTTACCGCTCGCGTAGGCCGTCAGGAGAAATGGGCGCCGCCGATCAGGCGGCGCAGACTTCGCGGATCGAGCTTTCCAGAATGTCGAGCGCTTCGTTCATGACGCTGTCCTGGATGGTGATCGGCGCCAGGAAGCGGATGACGTTGCCATAGACGCCGCAGGTCAGCAGGATCAGGCCCTTGTCGAGCGCCTTCAGCCTGATCGCGTTGGCGATCTCGGCTGACGGCAGGCCCTTCTTGACGTCGTTGAACTCGACCGCGTTCATGAAGCCGAGGCCTCTTATGTCGACGATCTCGGGCACGTCGTCGCGGATCGACTGCAACCGCTGCTTCAGCCTTGCACCCAGCGTGTTGGCGCGGTCGCACAGCTTTTCGTCATCGATCACGTCGAGCACGGCGTGCGCCGCGGCGACACCGATCGGGCTGCCGCCATAGGTACCGCCGAGCCCGCCGGGGCCGGGCGCATCCATGATTTCGGCGCGGCCGGTGACCGCGGCCAGCGGGAAACCGCCGGCCAGGCTCTTGGCCATGGTGGTGATGTCGGCGGCCACCTCATGGTGATCCATCGCGAACATCTTGCCGGTGCGAGCGAAGCCGGTCTGCACTTCGTCGGCGATCAGAAGCATGCCGTGCTGGTCGCAAAGCTTGCGCAGCGCCGTCAGAAACTCGCGTGGCGCGTCGTAGAAACCACCCTCGCCCTGAACCGGTTCGATGATGATGGCAGCGACGCGGGCCGGGTCGACATCGGCCTTGAACAACCGGTCGAGTGCGGCCAACGAATCGGCGACCGATACGCCATGCAGCGGCACCGGGAACGGCGCGTGATAAACGTCGCCCGGCATGGCGCCGAAGCCGACCTTGTAGGGCACGACCTTGCCGGTCAGCGCCATGCCCATGAAGGTGCGGCCATGGAAGCCGCCGGCAAAGGCGATGACCGCCTGGCGGCCGGTGGCGTTGCGAGCGATCTTGATGGCGTTCTCGACCGCCTCGGCGCCGGTGGTGACGAAGATCGTCTTCTTCTCGAACTTGCCAGGCAGCATGCCGTTCAGCCGTTCGGCCAGCCGCACATAGCTCTCATAGGGCACGACCTGGTGGCAGGTGTGGGTGAAGCGGTCGAGCTGCGCCTTGACCGCCTCGATCACCTTCGGGTGGCGGTGACCGGTGTTGACGACGGCAATGCCCGACGAGAAGTCGATGTAGCGACGGCCTTCGACATCCCAGATCTCCGAATTCTCAGCCCGATCGGCATAGATCTGCGTGGTCATGCCGACGCCGCGCGAGATCGACTGGTTCTTGCGTTCGGAAATGGCTGAATTCTTCATGGTGTCCTCATCGGGCCGGCGCCCGTTCTAGTTTGATGTCGCTGACAGGTCTTCTGACCTTATTTCACGTTTTCCTCAAGTCGGCACCAGCGGCAGGCGATTGGGCCTGTGATCCCACCTTAACCAGTCGCCCGATACGCGGACGAGGGAGGTTCCCTTTTCCAAGGGATCGATTATCTTCGAGCAGCCCGCGAGGCTCCGCAGTGGGAACGTCCCACGCAGGCAGGGGAAGCCATGACAAGGAACGCGACATCGTCCGCCTTGCAACCGTTGCCCTCCAACCTTTTGCCGTTTCGAAATGCCCCGATCCTTATCGCCTGCGCGATGGCCGGCCTGTTTCTCACCGGTTGCCAGAAGCACGAGGCGGCCGAACACAAGCTGCCGATCATGGTGCGCACCGCGGATGTCGAGATCTCGAGTTACGCCCCGACGACGTCGCTGACCGGGGTCATCGCCGCGCGCACGCTGAACAACCTCGCCTTCCGGGTCGGCGGCCGCGTCGCCGAACGGCTGGTGGAAATCGGCCAGCATGTCGACAAGGGCACGCTTTTGGCCCGCATCGATCCACAGGAGCAGGAATCGGACCTGCGCTCGGCGCAGGCCGATCTCGACGCGGCACAGGCGCAATTGACGCAGGCATCCGCCGCCTTCGAGCGCCAAAAGACGCTGCTTGCTCAGGGTTTCACCACGCGCCGGGACTATGATCAGGCAGCACAGGTGCAGAGCGTTGCACAAGGCAGCGTCCAGCAGGCGCAGAGCGCGTTGGACAATGCGCGGGAGAGCTTCACCTTCACCGAGTTGCGGGCCGGCGCGCCGGGTGTCGTCACCGCCCGCGCGGTCGAGGCCGGCCAGGTGGTGCAAGGGGCACAAACAGTCTTCACCATCGCCGAGGATGGCGACCGCGACGCGGTCTTCAATGTCCACGAAACGCTGGTTGCCGGCAGCTCGATGGCACCACCACCGGTGTCGATCACGCTGGTGTCGGATCCGTCAGTGAAGGCGACAGGCAAGGTGCGAGAGATTTCTCCGGTGGTCGACGCCGCCTCGGCCTCGGTTCGGGTCAAGGTCGCCATTCCCGAGACCCCTGCCGCCATGCCGCTTGGCGCCGCCGTCACCGGCACGGTCAGCGCTCAGCCGGTGAAAGCCGTGATCCTGCCCTGGCAGGCGCTGACCTCCAGCAACGGTCAGCCTGCGGTCTGGCTCATCGACCTTGCTTCCAAGAAGGTCACCGTCGCGCCGGTCGATATTCTCGCTTATGGTTCCGGTGTCATCGTCGTCGACAAGGGGCTGGAGCCCGGCCAGCACGTCATCACCGCCGGCGGTCAGTTGCTCAGCCCGGGCCAGACGGTCGAGATCGCCGGAGGGGCAACGCAATGAACCGGCAAGCGCGCATAATCGCCCTGTCGGCGCTGGTTGTTGTCGGCGCCTGTTCGGCCGAGCCGGAAAAGGCGCCCGAGATCATACGGCCGGTGCTTTCGGTGGTGGTCGAGCCGCGCACCAGCCAGACGCTTGGCTTCGCCGGCGTCGTCGAGCCGGAATTCAGTGCCAACCTGGCCTTCCGCCTGCTTGGCCGTGTCGTCACCCGCGACGTCGATGTCGGCGACCTCGTCACCAAGGGTACGACGATCGCCACGCTCGATCCGACGGCGCTGGAATTGGCCGTTCAGGCAGCCAAGGCTGGCCTCTCCAACGCACAGGCCGAATTCACCAATGCTTACGCCAGCGAGGAGCGCCAGCGCGCATTGCTGGCAGACAGGAACACCTCGCAGGCCACCTATGAGGCAGCCCAGCAGGCGCGGCAAGCCGCGCAGGCCAATGTCGAGCGCGCCAAGGCGGCGCTGGCCAAATCGCAGGAACAACTCGGCTATGCCAGGCTGTTTTCGGACTTCGACGGCGTCGTCACCGCGACCGGCGCCGAAGTCGGGCAGACCGTGTCGGCCGGCCAGACGGTGGTGACGGTGGCTCGCTCGGATGTGCGCGAAGCCGTCGTCGACATTCCAGACCAGTTAACTGGCGACCTGGCTGACGGAACCGGCTTCGATGTCATACTGCAATCGCTGCCGGCGATCCGCACCGAGGCCAAGCTGCGCGAGATCGCGCCGCAGGCCGATAGTTCGACCCGCACACGCCGCGTGCGCCTGACGCTGCTCAATGCGCCGACCGCGTTCCGGCTCGGCTCGACCGTGACGGCGACACGGGTGACGGCGATCGACCCGACGATCGAGCTGCCGCTGTCGGCTCTGCTCGAAAAGAACGGCAAGCAGCAAGTCTGGATCGTCGACGCGCAATCGAAGGTCGCTTTGTACGATATCCAGGTCGGAGCCAAACGTGCCGGCAGCTTTATTGTTGCCGGCGGACTTGATGCGGGCATGCGCATCGTCACCGCCGGCGTGCACAGCCTGACAGCGGGCGAGGCGGTCAAAATCCTGGAAGGAGCCGCCAAGTGAAGGGCTTCAACCTCTCCGACTGGGCGCTCAGCCATCGTTCGCTGGTCTGGTATTTCATGCTGGTATTCGTCGTCGCCGGCGTCTCGGCCTATCTCAATCTCGGCCGCGAGGAAGACCCGGCCTTCACCATCAAGACCATGCTGATCCAGGCCAATTGGCCGGGCGCCTCGGTCAACGAGACAGTCCGGCAAGTAACCGACCGCATCGAGAAGAAACTGGAGGAACTCGATAGCCTCGACTACAGCAAATCCGTCACCACGGCCGGCAAGACCGTCGTCTTCGTCAATCTCAAGCCGTCGACCAAGGCACGCGACGTGGCCCTGACCTGGGTACGCATCCGCAACATGATCAACGACATCGGCGCCCAGTTTCCGGAGGGCGTGCAAGGTCCGTTCTTCAACGACCGTTTTGGCGACGTCTATGGCAATATCTACGCCTTCACGGCGGACGGCCTGACATCGCGCCAGCTGCGCGACTATGTCGAGCAGGCGCGCACCCAGATCCTGGCTGTGCCCAATGCCGGCAAGGTCGACCTGATCGGCGCCCAGGACGAGGCGATCTATCTCGAGTTTTCGACCCGCCAGATCGCAGCCCTTGGCCTGAACCAGCAGGCGATCGTCGCTAGCCTGCAGGCGCAGAACGCGATCGCACCATCGGGCGTTATTGAGACCGGCCCCGAACGCGTCAGCGTGCGCGTCTCGGGCCAGTTCACTTCGGAGGAAAGCCTGCGCGCCATCAATTTGCGCGTCAACGACCGCTTCTTCCGGCTGAGCGATGTCGCCACCATCACCCGCGGCTATGCCGATCCGCCGACGGCATTGTTCCGTTTCAACGGCGAGGATGCGATCGGGCTCGCCATCGGCATGAAGCCCAACGCCAACCTGCTCGACTTCGGCAAGGCGCTGAAGGTCGAGATGGACAAGATCGTTGCCGACCTGCCGGTCGGCGTCGGCGTGCATCTGGTCGCCGACCAGCCTGTCATTGTCGAGGAGGCGGTTTCGGGCTTTACCCGCGCGCTGTTCGAGGCGGTCGCCATCGTGCTTGCCGTCTCCTTCATCAGCCTCGGCATGCGCGCCGGCTTCGTCGTGGCGCTGTCGATCCCGCTGGTGCTCGCCATCACCTTCCTGTTCATGGACTATCTCGGCATCTCGCTGCAGCGCATTTCGCTGGGCGCGCTGATCATCGCGCTCGGCCTGCTGGTCGACGACGCCATGATCGCCGTCGAGATGATGGTGGCGAGGCTGGAGGCCGGCGACAATCTGCGCAAGGCGGCGACCTATGTCTACACCTCAACCGCGTTCCCGATGCTGACCGGAACGCTGGTCACGGTCACCGGCTTCATTCCAATCGGCCTCAACAATAGCGCGGCCGGCGAATACACCTATACGCTGTTCGTCGTCATTGCCGTGTCGCTTCTGGTGTCCTGGATCGTGGCGGTGCTGTTTGCGCCGCTGCTCGGCATCACTATCCTGCCTGCGGTGATGAAGCAGAAGCAACACGACAAGCCCGGCCGTTTCACCTCGCTGTTCCGCAGCGTGCTGGTCGGGTCGGTGCGCCGCCACTGGCTGACGATCATCGCGACAGTGCTGTTGTTCGCCGCCTCGGTCGTCGGCATGGGCTTTGTCCAGCAGCAGTTCTTCCCGTCCTCCGACCGGCCGGAACTTATCGTCGATTGGAACCTGCCGCAGAATTCATCGATCGCCGAGACGCGGGACCAGATGGAGCGCTTCGAGAAGGCAGCCCTTGCCGGCAATCGCGACATAGACCACTGGAGCTCCTATATCGGTCAGGGCGCGGTACGCTTCGTGCTTGCCTATGACGTGCAGCCGGCCAATCCCTATTTCGGCCAGACCGTCATCGTCACCAAGAACGTCGAGGCGCGTGACAGGGTAAAGGCGGCAATCGAAAAAATGCTGCGCGACGACTTCGTCGGCACCGACGCCTTCGTCAAAACGCTCGAACTTGGTCCGCCCGTCGGCCGGCCGGTGCAATACCGCGTCAGCGGCCCCGACATCCAGACGGTGAGGACGCTGTCGCAACAACTGGCAGGCGTTATCTCGGCCAATCCCAAGCTTGGCGCGCCGATCTTCGACTGGAATGAACCGTCGCGGGTGCTGAAAGTGGACGTGCTGCAGGACAAGGCGCGCCAGCTTGGCGTCACCTCGTCGGACATCTCCAATGCGCTGAACAGCATCGTCGGCGGCGTCACCATCACCCAGGTGCGCGACGCCACGTACCTCATCAACGTCGTGGTCCGCTCGCGCGATGCCGAACGCGGCTCGATCGAGACGCTGCGTAACATGCAATTGCCGACCGGTGCCGGTGAATCCATCCCACTCGCCGCCGTCGCCAACTTCCACTACGAGTTGGAGCAGCCGACAGTCTGGCGACGCAGCCGCGTGCCGACGATCACCGTGGGCGCCGGGCTCGTGGGCGATGCGCTGCCGGCGACGGTGGTCGACGAGCTAAAACCCTCGGTCGATGCCTTCATTGGCAAGCTGCCGGTCGGCTACGCCGTCGCCACGGCCGGCTCGGTCGAGGAAAGCGCCAATAGCCAGGGGCCGATCGCGGCGGTGGTGCCGCTGATGCTGTTCATCATGGCGACGATCCTGATGATCCAGCTGCAAAGCTTCCAGCGGCTGTTCCTGGTCGTGGCCGTCGCGCCGCTTGGGTTGATCGGCGTGGTTGCTGCACTGTTGCCAAGCGGCGCTCCGCTCGGCTTCGTCGCCATCCTCGGCGTGCTGGCGCTGATCGGCATCCTGATCCGCAACTCGGTCATCCTGATCGTGCAGATCGAGGATCTGGTCGCCGAGGGCAAGGACCGCTGGGCGGCGGTCATCGAAGCCACCGAACATCGCATGCGGCCGATCGCGCTGACGGCGGCGGCCGCCAGCCTGGCGCTGATCCCGATCGCACGCGAGGTGTTCTGGGCGCCGATGGCGTTCGCCATGATGGGTGGCATCATCGCCGGCACGGCGATCACGCTGCTGTTCCTGCCGGCGCTTTATGTCGCCTGGTTCAGGATCAAGGAGCCGAAGCAAGCGCCGGACAACACTGCGCCGACCGGTGATGCCATCGCGGAAGGGGGAGCGGCTTGAGGGCAAGTTGCGAGTAGCGCCGCGTTCCGTCGCGCCCCCCTCTGGCCTGCCGGCCATCTCCCCCACGAGTGGGGAGATTGGCGGCTCCAGTGCCCCGCTCCCATTGCAACGTTGGTAATTGGCGCAAGCCGCGATGACAGCCAATCTCCCCACTCGTGGGGGAGATGTCCGGCAGGACAGAGGGGGGCGTGAAGGAACGCGACGCAGAAAATTCAGCTACGCCCTCACAAACCCGTCGCTCGCTCTCAGCAGGTTGCGCGTATAGTCCTTCGAGACGCGGCGCTCGACAAGATCGTTGGCCGCCAGATTCTCCACCGCCTCGCCGCTTTGCATCACCATCAGCCGCTCGCACATATGGGTGATGATGGCGAGGTCGTGGCTGACCATCAGGAATGTCAGCTTGCGCCGCCGGCGGACTTCTTCCAGAAGGTTGAGCACTTCGGCCTGCACCGAGGCGTCGAGCGCCGAGGTCGGTTCGTCGAGCAGCAGGATCGACGGTTCGAGAATGAGCGCTCGGGCAATCGCCACACGCTGGCGCTGGCCGCCCGACAATTGATGCGAGTAGCGGAACCGAAAGCCGTTGCCGAGACCAACCTCGTCGAGCGCCCGCTGGATGCGCTTTTCGCCGTCGGCGAAGCCATGGATGGCAAGCGGCTCCTGCAGCAGCCGGTCGACGGTCTGGCGCGGGTGCAGGGAGCCGTAGGGATCCTGGAAGACCATCTGGACTTCGCGATAAAAGGCTTTGTCGCGGTGCGCGCCGAGCGTCTTGCCGTTGACGGCGATGCTGCCCGAAGCGACTGGCGCCAGACCGGCGATGGCCCGCAGCAGCGTCGATTTGCCGGAACCGGATTCGCCGACCAGGCCGAAGGATTCACCGGGCTGCACGTCGAGGCTGACGCCCTTCAGCGCGCGAAAACGGTCGAAGATCACTTCCAGCCCGTCAACGGCAATCGCTGACGTCATGCCGCCCACTCCGGCTTGCGGTCGAGCACCGGCAGCGGGTGACGGTCGGCACCTATCTTGGGCATGCAGTTGAGCAGGCCGCGCGTGTAGGGATGCTGGGCATGGCCGAGTTCCGAGGCCTTGAGCTGCTCGACCACCTTGCCAGCATACATGACGATGACGCGGTCGCAGAAGGATGAGACCAGGCGCAGATCGTGCGAGATGAAGATCAGCCCCATACCGCGCTCGCTGACCAGCCGATCAAGGATGCCGAGTACGTCGAGCTGCACGGTGACGTCGAGCGCCGAGGTCGGCTCGTCGGCAATCATCATCTCCGGCCCGGCGATCAGCATCATGGCGATCATGGCGCGCTGGCCCATGCCGCCGGACACTTCATGCGGATGCAGGTCGAACACGCGGGCCGGGTCGCGGATCTGCACCGCCTCCAGCATTGCCAGTGCGCGGTCGCGTGCCTCGGCCTTGCCGACCTTTTCATGCGTGCGCAGCGTTTCGACGATCTGGCGGCCGATGCTCATCACCGGATCGAGCGAATATTTCGGATCCTGCAGGATCATGGCGATGCGCTTTCCGCGCAGCGACCGGCGTTCGCGTGGCGAGACGCTGAGCAGGTCGATGCCGTCGAAGGAAAGCTTGTTGGCCGATATCCGGGCCTGCGGCGGCGTCAGGCCCATGATGGCACGGCCGGTCTGCGATTTGCCCGAGCCGGATTCGCCGACGATGCCGAGCCGTTCGCGGCCGAGCGAAAAGGAGACGCCGCGCACCGCCTCGATCAGCCCGGTGCGGGTCGGGAAGGTGACGCGCAGATCGTCGACATCGAGAAGCGTGCTCATTGGTCACCACTGCGGGGATCGAGCGCGTCGCGCAGGCCGTCGCCAAGCAGGTTGAAGCCGAGGCTGACGATGAGGATGGCGAAGCCCGGCGCACCGGCCACCCACCACTGATCGAGCACGAAGCGGCGACCCGACGCGATCATCGTGCCCCATTCCGGCAGCGGCGGCTGCGCGCCAAGGCCGAGGAAGCCGAGACCGGCGGCGGTCAGGATGATGCCGGCCATGTCGAGCGTCACCCTGATGATCAGCGAGGAGATGCACAACGGCATGATGTGGCGCAACACGATGCGGAAGGGCGAGGCGCCCATCAGCTGCACCGCCTTGATGTAATCGGAATTGCGCACGGTCAGTGTTTCGGCGCGCGCAATACGGGCGTAAGGCGGCCAGGAGGTGATGGCGATGGCCAGCACCGCGTTCTCGATGCCTGGCCCAAGCGCTGCGACAAAAGCCAGTGCCAGGATCAGCTTGGGGAAGGCGAGGAAAATATCGGTGATGCGCATCAGGATGGCATCGGTCCAGCCGCCGGCATAGCCGGCGACAGTGCCGACCAGCAGGCCGATCGGTGCGGCGATGATCGCAACCAGGATGACCACATAAAGCGTCCAGCGCGAGCCGTAGAGAATGCGCGAAAGGATATCGCGGCCGAGATCGTCGGTGCCAAACCAGTGCACGGCGCTCGGCGCCAGCAGACGTGCGTTCTTCAGGTCGCCGAACGTCGGCGAATAGGGCGCCAGCACGCCGGCAAAGGCGGCAACGACCAGCAAGGCGATGATGATGAGCAGGCCGAGAAACGCCAGCCGGTTGGCGGAAAAGCGTCGCCACGCCACATAGGTGCGGCCGAGCCTTGCCTGCATGCGCGAGACCGGCCGCTCGCTGAGCAGCCAGTCGCGACGAGAGAGAGGACGGGCGTCGGAGGCGGTCATGACGATGCCTCTTGGAGCTGTCGACCCCCACTCCGGTCTGCTTCGCAGACCACCTCTCCCCCGCTCGACGGGGGAGAGGAAAGGCGCCAGGCGTGCGACCGGCTTTTCCTCTCCCCCGGGCAGGAGGAGAGGTGGCCCGAAGGGCCGGAGTGGGGGTGATTGGGGGCAACTGAGCCCGAAAGTGGGATGCCTCTGCTCATCTTACCTTCGTCCTCGGATCGAGCACGCGGTAGAGCAGGTCGGAGAGCAGATTGATGGCGATGAACACCGAGCCGATGACAATGGTGCCGCCGAGCACGGCATTCATGTCGGCGTTCTGCAGCGAATTGGTGATGTAGAGACCAATGCCTGGCCACGAAAAGACAGTCTCGGTCAGCACCGAACCTTCAAGCAGGCCGGCATAGGACAGTGCGATCACCGTCACCATCGGCACGGCGGCGTTGCGCAATGCGTGGCCCCAGATGATGCGGGTTTCCGACAGGCCCTTGGCGCGCGCCGCGACGATGTATTCCTGCGACAGCTCGTTGAGCATGAACGAGCGCGTCATGCGGCTGATATAGGCGAGGGAGAAATAGCCGAGCAGCGAAGCCGGCAGGATGATGTGGCGGAAGGCATCGTAGAAGACATCCCACTGCCGCTGCCACAGGGAATCCAGCAGGTAGAAACCGGTGATCGGCGTGAAGGTGTATTCGTAGACGACGTCGAGTCGGGCCGGAAAAGCGACCCATTGCAGCTTGGCGTAGAACAAAACCAGCGCCAGCAGTCCGAGCCAGAAGATCGGCACGGAATAGCCGATCAGGCCGATGATGCGCACGATCTGGTCGATGAGACTGCCGCGCCTGACCGCCGCCAGCACGCCAAGCGGCACGCCGAACAGCGCACCGATCAACGTCCCAAGTGTCGCCAGTTCCGTCGTTGCCGGAAGCGCGCGGCGAATGTCGGTCATGACCGGGTTTGTGGTCAGCACGGAGACGCCGAAATTGCCGTTCAGGGCATTTTTCACATAGATGTAAAACTGCTCGATCAGTGGCAGGTCGAGGCCCATCTCACGGCGCGTGCGCTCGACGACATTGGCCGGCGCCCGGTCGCCGAGCACCGCCAGCACCGGGTCGATCGGGATGACACGGCCGATGAAGAAGGTCACCGCGAGCAGACCAAGATAGGTCGTGATCGCGATGACCAGGAAGCGGCCAAGCGATGATGCAATGGCGACGGCGCGGGCGCTGCCGCGCCCGCCCTGGTTTTCAATCGCGCTCATGCGGCGCGTCCGCAGACGCTACTCTTTCGAAATCGGCCCGACGAAATTGGTGTCGAAGCTCGGACCGAGCGCGAAGCCCTTGAGGTTCTTGCGCAGGCCGGCCACTTCCAGCTGCTGGTGGATGACGACGAAGGGGCTGGTGTCGAGGATCTTCTTCTCGAGATCCTTGTACATATCGGCGCGCTTGCCCGCATCTTTCTCGAGCAGCGCCGCTTCCGTCTGTTTGGTCAGGTCCGGAATGTCCCAGGCATTGCGCCAGGCCAGCGTCTTGGACTTGCCTGCATCCGAATTGTCCGGGTTCGAGGCAAAAGTCTGGGCATTGGAGTTCGGATCGAAATAGTCCTGGCCCCACTGGCCGATATAGATGTCGTGGTTGCGGGCGCGATACTTGGTCAGCGTCTGCTTGCCGTCGCCCGGAATGATCTCCAGCTTGATGCCGGCCTGTCCGAGCGTCTGCTGGATCGATTCCGCCATGCCGGTCGTCGGCTGGCCGGTGCGTACGTCCATGGTTACGCTGAAGCCGTCGGCCAGGCCGGCCTTGGCCAACAATTCCTTGGCCTTGGCGACGTCGAGCTTGAACGGATTCTCATCCAACTCGCCGAGCACGCCCTTCGGCAGGAAGGTCTGGTGGATCTCGCCGATGCCCTTGAGGATAGTCGAGCTCAGCGCGTCGTAATCGACCAGATATTTGAAGGCCTGGCGGACTTCCGGCTTGGCGAGGTTCGCGTTCTTCTGGTTGAGGCTGATGTAATAGACCGTGCCCTTCGGCGCGCTGGTGGTGGTGAGGTCGGCGTTCTTGGCGATGGCGTCGAGGTCATTCGGCTCGAGATTGCGGGCCACGTCGATGTCACCGGCTTCGAGCGCCAGGCGCTGGCCCGAGCTTTCCTTCATGTTGCGGTAGATGACGCGGGCAAGCTTGGCCTTTTCACCGTAATAATTGTCGTTGCGCTCGAGAACGACGGCTTCGTTGGCGCGCCATTCGCGCAGCTTGAAGACGCCGGAGCCGGCATAGCCGGTCTTCAGCCAGGCATTGCCGAAATCATTGTCCCATTTGTAGTCGGCGGTGGGTGCCGCGGTGACGACATGTTCCTTGACCAGCTTGGCATCGACGACCGAGGCGACCGTTGCCGACAGGCAGTTCAGCACGAAGCTCGGCGCATAGGCCTTGTCGACGGTGAACTGAAAGGTGCTGTCGTCGACCGCCTTGGCCTTTTCAGTGACGTTGTCGCCGCTGATACCGAACTGGCCGATGATGAAGGCCGGGCTCTTGTCGAGCTTGACGGCGCGCTCGAACGAATAGGCGACGTCGGCCGCGGTGATCGGATTGCCGGAGGCGAATTTGAGACCGGGCTTGAGTTTGAAGGTGTAGATCAGGCCGTCGTCGGAGACGGCCCAGCTTTCGGCAAGGTCGCCCTTGACCTTGGAGGTGTCGCTAAGGTCGAGACGGACAAGCAGATCATAGGTGTTGCCGGTGACCTCGGCGGTCGACAGCTCGAACGCCTCGCCCGGATCCATGGTGATGATGTCGTCGATCGCGAAACCTTCGACCAGCGTGTCGGCGGGCGTGACCGCACCGGCTGGAGCGCCTGCCAGAAGCAGCGCGGACATGGCTGCGCCCGCGAGCAAGACGCGGGAGCGTAGAGCAAACTTTTCCATCATCATCGTGATTGTTCCCTATTTTGTTGTTTGTTGACCTGAGTTCCCGGCTCAGGGTTGCGGAATTCTTTTCGGGCCTGGAGACGACCCCCTCTGAGCTCTTACCGTTGCGGTTTTTGTCCAGTTGGTCAACACCATATCCGGCAGCCTCGTGGCGGGCAACGAGCATTTATACGACGACTCATTGGGCCAGAAAGGCCGGCGGCCTGTCGACACCCAGGCCAGCCAATCGAGGCTGCCGATCAAGAAAAATTTGCTAATTTCGGAGCTATTTCAGCGCGGCTACCAGGCCGGCGTCGGGAAAGCAGGTTGCGGCCTGGCCACTCTTGACTTGCCACTTGCCGATCGAGCGGCGGGTCTTGAAACCGGGCAGCCCGTCGGCGCTGCCGACATCATAGCCCTTGGCTTCCAGCGCCCGCTGCAGGGCGGCGATGTCCGAACGGTGGAGCCCGCCCACCGCGCCCCAGTTGCCGGCAAAATTCTGATCGCCATGGGCAATGCGATCAGCGCCATGGCCGATGAACAGCGCGTAGAGGTCGCTGGTGTTGTATTCCTTCAGCACGTAGAAATTGGGCGTGGCGATGAAGGCCGGGCCGCTGCGCCCGGCCGGCATCAGCAGAAATCCCTCGGCCTTCAGTTCACTCGCCGGAAACGGTTTGCCGCCAACGCGCTTGATGCCCATTGCCGCCCACTCGGAGATCTTCTTGCCCTGGTCCGGACCTTCCAGCGCGCAGGAAACCGTCTCGGGCACGGTCACCTCGAAACCCCAGCCGCGGCCCTTCACCCAGCCATAGTGGACGAGGTAGTTGGCGATCGAGGCCAGGACATCCGGCGTCGAGTTCCAGATGTCGACGCGGCCGTCGCCGTCGAAATCGACGGCATGTTTCAGGAACGAGGTCGGCATGAATTGCGGCTGGCCGAGCGCCCCGGCCCAGGACGATTTCATCGCGCCGACCGGGGCCAGACCACGCTCGACGATTTCGAGTGCGGCCAAGAGTTCGGTGCGGAAGAAATCCTTCTTGGTTGACATGAACGCCTTGGTGCCCAGCACCTCGAAGGCGTCGTAGGGCATCTTCGCCGCGCCGTAGCCGGTCTCGCGGCCCCAGATCGCCAACAGCACTGCTCCCGGCACGCCGTAGCGCTTCTCGATCGCTGTAAGTGTCCCGGCATTGGTGGCTTCACGCGCGCGTCCGCCTGCCGTCACCGCGCGAACCGTCTTCTCGGCGAAATAGGCGCCGGGCGAGCCGAATTCGGCCTGGTGCTGCTTCTGCGGCGTGGTCGCCTTCTCGCCCGGTTTGACCAGGTCGGGCAGCTTCAGATTGGGCTTGATACCGTCGAAGGCGGCATCGAAGGTGTGCTTGGAAATGCCCTTCACCTTGGCTTCCGGCCAGAGGTCGTTCTGGAGCCAGACACGGAACTGGTCATCGATCTTTGCGGCGGAGGCGGGGGTGGAAAAGACGAGGAAGGCAAGCGCAGCCAGGAAAAATGGGAGACAAGACTGGCGAAGTCTGCGTTCCTTGGCGCCCCCCTCTGGCCTGCCGGCCATCTCCCCCTCAAGGAGGGAGATCGGCTGTTGTCTTTGCTTTCGCCAATCGCCGACGTTGCAGGAAGAGCGCCGCCAATGAAGCGGCCAATCTCCCCCCTTGAGGGGGAGATGTCCGGCAGGACAGAGGGGGGTGTTTGGCACCGAACTGAAAGGACGAGCAACAGTCATGACCCGCATCCTCTCCCGTAACTTTGTCAAAACGCCGTTCGCGAGCGCAGCGCCGCGGCCAGCGTGCCTTCGTCGAGATAGTCGAGTTCGCCGCCGACCGGCACGCCATGTGCCAGCCGTGTCACCTTGATGTCGAAGCCGGAGAGCTGGTCGGTGAGGAAATGCGCGGTGGTCTGGCCCTCCACCGTCGCGTTGACCGCGAGGATGATCTCCTTGACCTCGCCACCGGCGACGCGGTCGACCAGCGAGCGAATGTTGAGCTGGTCGGGGCCGATGCCGTCGAGCGGCGACAGCGTGCCGCCGAGCACGTGATAGCGCACATTCATCGCCGCCGCGCGCTCCAGCGCCCACAGGTCGGAGACGTCCTCGACGACGATGATGGTGCCCGCGTCACGGCGCGGATCGGTGCAGATCATGCAAGGGTCGGATGTATCGACATTGCCGCAGGTCGAGCAGATGCGCACCTTGTCGGCCGCTTCGGCCATGACGGCGGCGAGCGGCGACAGCAGCTGTTCCTTCTTCTTGATCAGATGAAGGGCGGCACGCCTGGCTGAACGGGGACCCAACCCCGGCACCTTGGCCAGGAGCTGGATCAGGCGTTCGATCTCGGGACCGGCGATTCGCTTGGACATCGCTCTGATCTAGAGCAATTCCAGGAAAAGTGCGAAGCGGTTTTCCCGGGAAAAGCGCGTAGAGCTTTCCCTTGGGAGTTGCGTCAAAACGAAAAGCTGGAGCGGTTCACCGTTTCCGCGAAACGGTGAACCGCTCCAGGATTTTTCAGAGCGCTTTGGAATATCCCGCATCCGCATCAGCCGCCATATTGGCTTGGTGGACCAGTGGGCGGACCATGGACCGCAGATCAGTTGGTTTCGAGCGGCCGGCCCTGGCTGACGATCATCGCGCCGATGGCGTCGGTGTTCTCAGGCGTCGACTGGAACCCCATCGACGCCTCTTGCGGCGCGCTTTGAACCGAGGAGATGACCCTTGTGTTCAAGGTTCCGCCAAAACGTGCGGCATCCGGTTCCTCCATCGGCTCCTGCATCGCCACCACCGTCGGCTCCACCGAGACGCGCGCGGATTTCGCGGGCGGCGCAGCGGCTGCGGTCACATAGGTCTGTTGGGCAGGAGCGGATCGAACGGTCGCTGGCTTGATCGGAGGTACCGGCTCGGCGGAAGCAACCATCACCGGTGCGGCTGACTTCTGGGGCGCCGCCGAGGCAATGGCGACCTGTGGCTCATCCGGCAGCGGCTGCCAGTTGCGGCCGCGCTTCTCATAGAAGGCATTGCCGCCGGCAACCATGGTGTAGTGCATGTTCTTGTAGGGGAAGCGCAGCCCGGCGGTGTGGAAAAACATCGTATTCTTCAGCTTGGACTTGCGTTCGCCCTTGAGCACGGCGTCGGCTGCTTCCTCGACATCGGGCAGCGCTCGCGAATTCATCGGCCTTGTCATGACGCCAGGCGCGAACTGCCCAGGCTCGCCCACCACTTGGCAGATGGTGCTGCCATGGTTGCCGGAGCGAAGCCGGTTCATCACCACCGTGCCGACAGCGATCATGCCGTCGCGGCTTGAGCGGTTGGATTCAAAGAACATCGCCCGCTCCAGGCATTCCTTGTCCTTCGGCGTATGGCTGTAGGCCCGGGAGCTCAGGAAACTCGGCGTGATGGCGTCGGTCAGGCTGGCGACAGACATGCCGTGTGAAGTGGTCTGGCTGCAGGCAGCCAAAAACAAGGGTGAAATGACGGCGCCGAGCAACAGCGGCGTCTTCCATCGCGTGGCAATCAACAGGTAACCCTCTCACTTCCATGCCCGCCCCCAGGCTGCGGCAAGAATGAGACACTTTCGGGCAAAAAGATGGCCAAAACGTTATTAATGAGGCGCTGTTGCCAAATTGGCACAGTTGCGTGGCTTTCAGCGGGCTAGCGCCCGGCTGCAATCACCGCCGGCTGGCCAGGTTCAAGCTCTTCGACTTTTTCCGAAAACAAGCCGCGCCGGAGGAACAGCGTCCGCGCATCCCTGGCCGTCGGCGCGATCCTTGCCGGCCAGTCGCTTTCGATGAACTCGGCCTTGGTGAAGTCCGGATTTGTCTCGCTGGCCGCCTCCAGGAACTCGGCGATCTCCAGCACGATCGCGCGCTCGTCTTTCGAAAGCGCAGATGTGCCGACCTCGATCGACGGGCGATGGACGAAGTCCTCGAACAGGTTGAAGTAACCCTTGATACCGACGAGATCGACGCCGTCGTCGCAGTCGGCGAGAATTTCCAGGATCTCGTAGATCCTGTTGCGGATACGCTGCTCGATCAATCTTTCGGTGGGCTCTTCGGTCATGTCGAACATGGGGCGCGCGGAACGCTAGAAGGGCAGTTTCATTCCCGGCGGGATCGGCAGACCGGCGGTCAGCGCCTTGGTCTTTTCCTGCATGATCTGCTCGACCTTGGTCTTGGCGTCATTGTGAGCGGCGACCACCAGGTCTTCCAGGATTTCGACATCGTCCTCCTTGAATAGGGACGGGTCGATCTTCAGCGACTTCATCTCGAATTTTCCGGTCAGCGTCACGTTGACCAGGCCACCGCCGGCCTGGCCGGACGCTTCCAGCGTGGCGATCTCGTCCTGCATGGCCTGGAACTTGGCCTGCATTTCCTTCGCCTTGCCCATCAGGCCGAGAAGATCTTTCATGGTCTGGTCCTTTGCGGATTCGTGGCTGTGGTCAGGTTTCGTCGTCGTCAGCCGGCGGCTCGACCGGCACTTCTGCCTCGGTCGTTTCGGCTTCCGGCGCGTCTGGAATGCGCACGTCGATGATCTTGGCACCGGGAAAGCGCGCCAGGATGGCGGCCACAGTCGGATCGCTCTTGGCATCGAGGAAGGCGTTCTCGCGCTTGGCCGATTCCATTTCGGCAAGCGTCTGGCCACCCTCTTCCTTCGACAGCGAGACCAGCCAGCTGCGGCCGGTCCAGGCGCGCAACTTCGTCGTCAGGTCGTTGAGCAGCATCTTGGGCGCATCGCTGGTCAGGCCGATGTCGATCCGACCGGGCTCGATACGCACGAGACGGATGCAGCTCTTGACCAGCACCTTGAAGGCGATGTCGCGCTGCGCGTCAGCCAGGGCAATGATGTCGGCCAGCGATTTCAGCGGTGCCGATTGCGTCTCCACGACCGGTTCCGGCGGAGCAACGAAGGCGGGGGCAGGCGTGGCTTCGACCAGCCGCATGGTCTGTGCGCCGCCCGACCCGGCAGGCATGCGCGCCTGCGCCACCGCGCTGGCGCCGGCGCCATTGCCGGAACCTGCGGGGGCGCCATTCGGGCGTGGCGCGCCATTTTGCACCGGCGCTGCACCCTCAAGCGATCTCAACGCCTCGTCCAGCGTCGGCAGATCGGCGGCGTGCGCCAGCCGGATCAGCACCATTTCGGCGGCACTGACCGGCCGGTTGGAGGACTGCACCTCGGGAATGCCCTTGAGCAGCATCTGCCATGTCCGCGACAGCACCCTGACCGACAGCGTCCTGGCGAAATCCGCGCCGCGCTGCCGCTCGTCCTCGGAGAGCGAGGCGTCCTCGATGGCCGTCGGCACGAAACGCAGCCGGGTGACGAGATGGTTGAACTCGGCAAGATCGGTCAGCACGGCAGCCGGATCGGCGCCGGTATCGTACTGCGCGCGGAATTCGCCAAGGGCGGCCGCCACATCGCCCTTCATGACATGTTCGAACAGGTCGACGATGCGGGCGCGGTCGGCGAGCCCCAGCATCGCCCGAACCGCATCGGCGCTGACCGAGCCGGCGCCATGCGCTATCGCCTGATCGAGGATGGAGAGCGAATCACGCGCCGAGCCTTCGGCGGCACGGGCGATCATCGCCAACGCGTCGTCGTCGACCGAAATGCCTTCCTTGGCCGAGATCGAAGCGAGATGCGCGACCAGCGCGCCGGCGTCGATGCGCCTCAAGTCAAAGCGCTGGCAGCGCGACAGGACGGTGATCGGAACCTTGCGGATTTCGGTGGTGGCGAAGATGAATTTGACATGCGGCGGCGGTTCTTCCAGCGTCTTCAACAGGCCGTTGAAGGCCTGCGTCGACAGCATGTGCACTTCGTCGATGATGTAGACCTTGTAGCGGGCCGAGACCGGCGCATAGCGCACGCGCTCGATGATGTCCCTGATATCGTCGATACCGGTGTGCGAGGCGGCATCCATCTCGATGACATCGACATGACGGCCTTCCATGATCGCCTGGCAATGTTCGCCGAGCACGGCAAGATCCACCGACGGCTGGTCGACGGTTGAAGTCTTATAGTTCAGGGCACGCGCGAGTATGCGCGCCGTCGTGGTCTTGCCGACGCCGCGCACGCCGGTCAGCATCCAGGCCTGGGCGATGCGGCCGGTGGCAAAGGCGTTGGTGAGTGTGCGCACCGTTGGCTCCTGGCCGACCAGTTCGGAGAAGTTCGAAGGACGGTACTTGCGCGCCAGCACGCGATAGGCGGCGGCCTTGCCATTCTCCAGGCTTTTTGGTCCCGAATTTCCGGCTTCGCTCATTCGCCCGTAAAGCTCCAAATGGCCCGCGCCCGAAGGCGGCCGATTCCTGCGCATAGTCTCGCCCGCGCTGCAATGCGTCGTCAATGTCGCGAGAGGAGCCGATGAGGTGGGAGGCTGGAACAATGACCCGTTCCGGGCTCGTTAGGGCTGCTTCCTTCCGGACCTGACCCGGTTGGCGAGTGGATCGTCCACCACCAACCTCCCGCTGTCCATATCGGCAATTGTGCGACGAAATGCAAGTGCGCCGAATAAATCGTAAGAATATGGAATTGGCGCACCAAACCGTGAGGGGCGCAATGATTCGCTTGCAGCCCTCTTGCCGCCGCTCTAGCGTTCCTGCGTTTGAGGAAAACAAGAAAAGCAAGGGAAACGCCGATGTTGCCGGGCCAGAAGGCCGGATTCACGCTGGACACCCGGCTGGAGGCGGACAGCGAGCAGTTGATGTGGCTTGGGCTATGCGAACTGCGCGTGATGAACGACCGCCGCTGGCCATGGCTGCTCCTGGTGCCACAGCGGCCGGGCGTGGAGGAAATCCACGACATGACGCCGCTCGACCAGGCGATGCTGACCTTCGAGACCAATATGGTGGCGCAGGCGCTGAAGAAAGCGACTGGCTGCACCAAGATCAACACCGGCGCGCTCGGCAACATCGTGCGCCAGTTGCACATCCATATCATTGCGCGTTCGGAAGGCGATCCGGGCTGGCCAGGCCCGGTGTGGGGTCACGGCCTGCGTGAGCCCTATCAACGTTCCGATCTGCGGCGGTTTGCCGAAACGATCAAGGCGGCGCTATAAGCGTCCCCCGTGTCCATCCCGCAACGTACCCCAGAGTCTCCATGAGCTTCCGCCTGTTTGACGCGCCTTTGCGCGAGCCGAGCCAGTTCGTCGGCTTTGCCGGCAACACCATCGACCGGCAGTCCGAAAACCGCGCCGACGATTCGGTCGACAAGGCGCTCGCCGACCCGGCGACGCGACTGCTTCTGATGAATGGCGGCCGGCTCTATCTGAAGCTCGGTGATGGCGGCGGTCTCGACCCCTGGTTCGGCGCCGCCGAGAGCGAGCCCTTCAAGGTTTCCCTGGCGCAAGGCATCCTGCTCGGGTTTTCCGAACAAGGACCAGTGCTGGCCGTGCTGGCCGGCATCGATGCGGAACAATTGTCAGAAACCATCAAGGCCATCGACTATCGCTCGGTCTACACGCAAGGGCTGATCGATGAGGCGGCTGCGGGCGCGATGGCGCAAGGGGCGGCCCTGCTTGCCTGGCACGCCAGCCATCGCTTCTGCAGCAAATGCGGCACCGAATCGCAGATGCGAGCCGGCGGCTACAAGCGCCATTGCCCAAATTGCGGCACAGAGCATTTTCCACGCACCGACCCGGTGGCGATCATGCTGACGGCGACGCGGGAGAAGTGCCTGCTCGGGCGCGGCCGTCATTTCGCCCCGGGCATGTACTCCGCCCTTGCCGGCTTCATCGAGCCGGGCGAGACGATCGAAGCGGCGGTGCGTCGCGAGACGCTGGAGGAAGCCGGCATCCGGCTTGGCCGTGTCGTCTACCACGCCAGCCAGCCCTGGCCGTTTCCCTATTCGCTGATGATCGGCTGCTTCGGCGAGCCGCTCAATGACGATATCCAGGCCGACCTCAACGAACTGGAGGACTGCCGCTGGTTTGCCCGCGACGAGGTGCGTTTGATGCTGACCAGGGAGCATCCCGGCAATTTGGTCACGCCACCGAAAGGCGCCATTGCGCATCACCTCATCCGCGCCTGGGTCGATTCAGAATGATGGCAGCGAACACTGAAAGACATCGCAGGAGCAGGACATGATCCGTCACACCGTCGTTTTCACACTGAAGCATCCGCCGCATTCGCTGGAGGAAAAGAGGTTCCTGGTCGACGCCAAGAAAATCCTGACCGCGATCAGGGGTGTCACGCATTTCGAGCAATTGCGGCAGATCAGCCCCAAGAACGACTATCACTTCGGCTTCTCGATGGAGTTCGCCGACCAGGCTGCCTACACCAGGTACAACGACCACCCAGACCACGTCGCCTTCGTACGCGACCGCTGGGTGCCGGAGGTCGAGACCTTCATGGAAATCGACTACGTGCCGCTGGGCTGGTGATTTAATCAGCCACCTTCCACTGTTCACGCGACTCGCTGGCCGGGTAGACGCCCAGGATCCGCACTTCGCGTGAGAAGAAGCGGAGTTCGTCCAGTGCCAGCTTGACCAGCGGATCGTCGGGGTGGCCCTCAATGTCGGCGTAAAACAGCGTCGCCGTGAAGGCGCCAAGCTGGTAGCTCTCCAGCTTGGTCATGTTGATGCCGTTGGTGGCGAAACCGCCCATCGCCTTGTAGAGCGCTGCGGGCACGTTGCGGACGCGGAAGATGAAGGTCGTCATCATCTTGACGTCGGGTGACGGGCGCTCGGCCCATTGCTTGTTCTTGGTCAGTACGACAAAGCGGGTGACGTTGCTGTCGGTGTCCTCGACATTTTGCTCGATGATGTCGAGCCCATAGAGCGTCGCGGCCAGCGCCGGCGACAGCGCCGCCATGGTGCGGTCCTTGACCTCGGAGACCATCTTGGCGGCGCCGGCCGTGTCGCCGGCGACGATCGCCTTCCAGCCGTTCTTGCGGATGTATTTGCGGCACTGGCCAAGCGCGTGAATGTGGCTGTGCACCGTCTTGATCTCTTCACGCCTGACGCCCGGCAGCACCATCAACTGGAAATGGATAGGCAGGAAATATTCGCCGACGATGTGCAGCTTCGATTCCGGCAGGAGATGATGGATATCGGCGACGCGCCCGGCGATCGTGTTCTCGATCGGGATCATGGCGAGATCGGCCTTGCCGGTCTCGACCGCGTTGAACGCATCCTCGAAGGTCGGGCACGGCAACGGCTCCATCGATGGATAGACGTTACGGGAAGCGGTGTCGGAATTGGCACCCGGCTCGCCCTGGAAGGATATTCTGTTGGTCTTTTCAGGCATGGCCAATTCTCGATTCAAGGGGTCTCAGCTTCGAAGGATTTTCTCAGTTTGCAAGGATGGTTCTGGCGCGTTCGAGGTCTTCCGGCGTGTCGACGCCAAGCGGCAGCGAGCGCACGATCTCGGCGTCGATGCGCATGCCGGCCTCCAGCGCCCGCAGCTGTTCCAGCCGCTCGCGCCGCTCCAGCGGCGACGGCTTCAGAGCGACGAAACGCTCGAGCGCGGCGCGGCGGTAAGCATAGAGGCCTACATGATGATAGAGCGGCCCCTCGCCCCAGGGCGCAGTGGCGCGAGTGAAATAGAGCGCCTTGAGCCGCATACGATGCGAACCGACGATCTCAAATTCTGGCCGTGGCGAACCGACGATCTTGACGACGTTGGGATTGGTCTTCTCCTCGTCACGGACGATCTCGACACCGAGGGTAGCGATGTCCACCGCCTCGTCCTCGAACGGCCTGAGCGAGGCGACGATGATGCCGGGATCGATGGTCGGCAGGTCGCCCTGCACATTGACGATGGTTTCGATCTTTCGCTCGGGATCGAGCGCGACCAGCGCCTCATGGATGCGGTCGGAGCCGGATTCGTGGTCCATGCGCGTCATCACGGCCTCGAAACCATGCGCGCGCACCGCTTCGGCCACGCTTTGCGTGTCGGTTGCCACCACCACCCGGCCGAGGCCAGCCTCGGCGGCGCGGCGGGCGACGTGGACGATCATCGGCGCGCCGGAAATGTCGGCCAGCGGCTTGCCCGGCAGGCGGGTCGAGGCCATGCGGGCCGGGATCAGGATCAGCGTGGACATGCGCGGTGCAGGGCATCTCAAAAGAGGACAAGGAAAGTGGCAAAAGGTCTCACTGGAAGCGCCCTTATAGGTGTTGCAACGCCGCAGCAAAAGACCTAGTTTCCGCCCGATTTGACCGCCCTGGCAGGGCGTATCACGATACCGACGGACGGAGTGGACGGTTCGGTCCGCCGGAAAAGGGAGCAAGGGGCGTATGGATTCTACCGAAGTCAACAAGCTGCTCGCCGGATTGCTCGGAACCGTTTTCGTGGTCTTCTCGGTCGGCATTGTGTCCGATGCGCTGTTTGCCTCGCCGGCGCCGGAAAAACCCGGCTTCGCCATCGAGGCCACCGAGCCCGCCGAAGGCGGCCCAGCCGCGCCTGCCGCCGAAGCCAAGCCTATCGCCGACCTGCTGGCGACCGCCAATGTCGAGCAAGGCGCTGCCGTCTTCAAGAAATGCCAGGCCTGCCATTCCGGCGAAAAGGGCGGACCCAACAAGGTCGGCCCGGATCTGTGGGATCTCATCGACCGCCCTGTCGCCGAACATGAAGGCTTTGCCTATTCGGCCGGCATGAAGGAATTTTCCAAGGGCGGCGCCGAGAAGTGGACCTACGACAACATCAACCACTTCATCACCTCGCCGAAGAAATTCGTGAAGGGCACCGCCATGGGCTTCGCCGGCCTGCCCAAGGACGAGGACCGCGCCAACGTCATCGCCTATCTGCGCACGCTGTCCGACAATCCCAAGCCGCTGCCGGCGCCAGGTGCCGCCGCCGACGCAACCGCGCCCGCCAAGCCGGCCGATGCAGCCGCTCCGGCGAAGCCGGCTGAAGGTGCAGCGCCCGCGAAACCGGCTGATGGCGTCGCGCCAGCCAAGCCGGCAGCGCCGGCCGCGCCCGCACCTGCCCAATAGCCGGATATCATCTCGACGACCTTGAAAAAGCCGGGTTCAGCCCGGCTTTTTCGTTAGGAAAGCCGCATAGGCGGCGACAAAGCCGCGCATGGCGGTTTTCACGAGCGCCAAATCATCTAGATTGTCCATGAACGGGCATTGCGAAGAGGATAGTGCATGACGGTTGGCCGAACGCTTCTCAAGTCGATGCTGGCGGCAGTCCTTCTGGCGACGGGATTGCAGGCTGCCCGCGCCGATGAATGGCGCACCACCTCATCGCTTATCGGCGAGTCCAAATACGGCGACAATTTCCAGCACTACGACTACGTCAACCCGAACGCGCCCAAGGGCGGCACGCTGAATTCGGTAGTGCCCGGCACATTCGACAGCTTCAATCCATATATCGTGCAGGGATCGCCGGCCGCCGGCCTCGTCGGGTTCGGTGGCGGCCTGCTCTACGACACGCTGATGGAGCAGGCGACCGACGAAGGCAGCACCAGCCATCCGCTGATCGCCGATGCCTACAAATATCCCGCCGACTATTCCTCGGCGACCTATCGGCTCGACCCGCGCGCCAAATGGCATGACGGCCAGCCGATCACCGTTGACGACGTGATCTGGTCGTTCCAGGTGCTCAAGGCCAACAGCCCGCAATACAGCCGCTATTTCGACAACGTCACCGATGCGGTGGCGATTTCGGACCGCGAGGTCGAGTTCCATTTCAACCAGAAGGGCAACCGCGAGCTGCCCAAGATCATCGGCGATCTCGCTGTGCTGCCAAAGCATTGGTGGGAAGGCACCGATGCCAACGGCAAGAAGCGTGACGTCACCAAGCCGACGCTGGAAATTCCGCTCGGTTCGGCCGCTTACAAGATCGCCAGCTTCAAGCCTGGCTCGGAAATCATCTGGCAACGCGTGCCGGACTACTGGGCGGCCAAACTGCCGGTGAAAATCGGCCGCGAGAATTTCGATACGCGACGCTACACCTATATCCTCGATGACAACGCTGCCTGGCTCGCCTTCACCAAGGGCGGGCTGGAGGATATCAACCGCGAATACAGCTCCCGCAAATGGGCGACGGCCTACAATTTCCCGGCATTCCAAGCCGGCGACGTCATCAAAAAGGACTTCCAGACCAAGGCGCCGCAACCGATGCAAGGCTTCGCCCTCAATCAGCGGCGGCCGCTGTTCCAGGACAGGCTGGTGCGTGAGGCGCTGACCATCCCATTCGATTTCGAGAGCATGAATCGCACGCTGTTCTTCGGCTTCAACACCCGCACATCAAGCTATTTCCAGGGCACCGAACTGGCGTCGAGCGGATTGCCGCAAGGCAAGGAATTGGAGATCCTGGAAAAATACCGCGACAAGCTGCCGCCCGAACTTTTCACCCAGGAATTCAAGCTACCGGTTTACGATTCGCCGCAAGCGGAACGGAAGTACCTGAAACAGGCGGTCGATCTTTTCGCCAAGGCGGGCTGGGTGATCAAGGGCGGCAAAATGGTCAATGCAAAGACCGGGGCACCGTTCAAGTTCGAGATCCTCGGCTGGAACGACACCGACCAAGTGATCGCCAGCCCCTACATCGCCAATTTGCGCAAGATCGGTGTCGACGCCACTTTGCGCATCATCGACCAGACGCAGTACATCAACCGCGTCAACAATTTCGATTTCGATGTCGTCACCGGGATTCTGCAACAATCGGAATCGCCCGGAAACGAGCAACGCGATTTCTGGAGTTCGAAAGCCGCCGACTCGCCCGGCTCGCGCAATCTGATGGGCATCAAGGATCCTATCGTCGACGCGCTGGTCGACCGCATCATCTTTGCCACCGATCGCGACGACCTCGTCGCCGCCACGCACGCGCTCGACCGCATCCTGCTGTGGAACTTCTATGTCGTGCCGCAATATTACCGTTCCGCGGTCTGGCTGGCCTACTGGAACAAGTTCGGTTTTCCAGACAAGCAGCCCGCCTATGTCGGCGCCGATATCGATTCCTGGTGGATCATTCCTGACAAGGAAAAGGCGCTGGCAGCCAAGTACAAGGGCGGCAATTGATGGCAGTCCTGCCCCGCCGCGATTTTCTCGCCCTCGGCGCGGCTGCCGCAGCCACGACCCTGTTGCCCGGCAAAGCCTTCGCCGAAATTGCGACCGGCACCAAGCTGCATGGCCTGTCGGCCTTCGGCGACCTCAAATACAAGCCTGACTTCACGCATTTCGACTATGTCAATCCGGATGCCCCAAAGGGCGGCCAGATGAATTTCGCACCGCCGAATTCGACCCTCAATCAGAGCTTTCTGACCTTCAACACATTGAATTCGCTGGTGTTGAAGGGGGACGCACCGCCGCGCACCGAACTCTGTTTCGATTCGCTGATGACAAGCGCGCTCGATGAGCCGGATGCGGTCTATGGCCTGCTTGCAGAGTCCGTTACCCTGTCACAAGACCGCAACGGCTTCCGCTTCGTGCTTCGACCGCAAGCGCGTTTCCACGACGGTTCGCCGCTGACCGCCGAGGACGTTGCCTTCGCGTTGAAGCTTTACAAAGAGCAAGGCCATCCGAACCTTTCCCAGGCGTTGCGGTATATGGCGGAAGCGGTCGCGGTCGATCCCGCCACTCTCGACCTGACCTTCAATGGCGAACAGTCGGCGCAAAACATACTAGTGGTCGTGGCAATGCCGATCGTCTCCAAGGCCTTTTACACGGCCAATGATTTCGATGCCTCGACGATGACGCCACCGCTTGGATCGGGACCCTACAAGATAGGGCGCGTGGCGGCCGGACAGACTGTCGAATATGACCGCGTGGCCGACTATTGGGGCCGTGACCTCCCAGTGAACCGGGGGCTCTACAATTTCGACCGCATCCGCATCGACTTCTATCTTGATCGGCAAGCGGCATTCGAAGCCTTCAAGAAAGGCGACACGCATTTTCGTGAGGAATTCACCGCGCGGGTGTGGGCAACCGGATACGACTTTCCGGCGCTGAAGGAGGGCAGGGTTCTCAAACGGGAATTTCCGGGCGAGAAGACGCCGGACATGCAGGCTGTCGCGCTGAACCAGCGTCGTCCGCAATTCCGCGACGAGCGGGTGCGGCGGGCAATCGCCAGATGCTTCGATTTCGAATGGATGAAGCGGGCGCTGTTTTACGGCTCTTACGAGCGCGCTCAATCGAACTTCGAACGGTCGGATTACAAGGCCGAAGGCCTGCCCTCGCCCGCAGAATTGGCCCTGCTGGAACCGTTTCGGGCCGAATTGCCGCCAGAGGTCTTTGGCGAAGCGGTGACGCAGCCTGCCTCCGACGGTTCGGGCCATGACCGCAAGCTGCTGGGCGAAGCTTCGAGATTGCTTGCGCAAGCCGGCTGGAAGCGCGCGGGCAGTTTCGTCGTCAACGACAAGGGTGAGCGGCTGCGGGTCGAAATGCTGGCGGAGGATGACGGCATCGTTCGCATCTATACCCCATGGTCCGAGAATATGAAGGCGATCGGGATCGACGCATCGATCCGGCAAATCGATTCGGCACAGTATGAACAGCGGCACAGTGATTACGACTTCGATCTTGCCCTGCTGCACTGGTCGATCGGGGCGACGCCAACCGACGACGGCCTGGAGATGCTCTATGATTCCCGGATGGCGAAAACGCCGGGGCAGCGCAACTATCCCGGTACGGAGAGCAAGGCCATCGACGCGTTGATCGTGGCAGCCGGCAAGGCGAAAAGCCGTACAGAACTGGTCACCGCGCTCAGAGCGCTCGACCGGGTCTTGCGCGCGCGGCTGGACTGGATTCCAACATACTATCTGGCGAATCACCGCGTCGCCTATTGGGACATGTTCGGCTTTCTCGAACAGAAGCCCGATTTCGGCTTTCCGGCCGAGACGCTGTGGTGGTTCGATAAGGGCAAGGCGGCAAAAATTGGCAAAGGCTGAGATGTTCGCTCAAGCAGGGCAAAAGGCCTGATGGGCGCTTATATCCTGCGCCGCATCCTTTTGATGATCCCGACGCTGTTCGGCATCATGGCGATATCCTTTGCCGTCATCCAGTTCGCCCCCGGCGGGCCGGTCGAGCAGGTGATCGCCAGGCTGACCAATCAGGGTGGCAGCGATCGCCTCGGCGGCGGCGGTGGCGACGCAGGCGGCGGCGCGAACGTCGATGCCGCCGGCGATGTCAGTTCGAAATATCGCGGCGCGCAGGGCCTCGATCCGGAATTCATCAAGAAGCTGGAGAAGCAGTTCGGCTTCGACAAGCCGCCGCTCGAGCGCTTCGGCATGATGCTGTGGAACTATACCAGGTTCGATTTCGGCGACAGCTATTTCCGCGACATTTCGGTGCTCGACCTGATCCTGGAAAAAATGCCGGTGTCGATCTCGATCGGGCTGTGGATCACGCTTCTGTCCTACCTGATCTCGATCCCGCTCGGCATCCGCAAGGCGGTCAAGGACGGCACCCCCTTCGATGTCTGGACCAGTGGCGTCGTCATCGTCGGCTATGCCATTCCGGGCTTCCTGTTCGGCATCATGCTGATGGTGCTGTTTGCCGGCGGGTCCTTCTGGGACTGGTTTCCGCTGCGCGGCCTCACATCGGACAATTGGGATCAGCTTTCCTGGTCGGGCAAGATCATCGACTATTTCTGGCACATGACCTTGCCCCTGACGGCGCTGGTGCTGTCGGCCTTCGCCACCACGACGCTGTTGACCAAGAACTCCTTCCTCGAGGAAATCCGCAAGCAGTATGTGGTGACGGCGCGGGCCAAGGGCCTGTCGGAACGGCAGGTGCTCTATGGCCACGTCTTCCGCAACGCCATGCTGATCGTCATCGCCGGCTTTCCAGGCGCCTTCATCTCGGCCTTCTTCACCGGCTCGCTGCTGATCGAGAACATCTTTTCGCTCGACGGCCTCGGCCTGCTCGGCTTCAGGTCGGTGGTCGAGCGCGACTATCCCGTGGTGTTCGCCAATCTCTACATCTTCTCGCTGCTCGGGCTGTTTGTCGGACTGCTGTCCGACCTGCTCTACACCTGGGTCGATCCGCGCATCGATTTCGAGCGGAGAGACGTCTGATGTCGGAGGCCACAGTCCCTGCGGAAGCGGCACCGGAGCGGATCGCCCGGCCGTTTCTGTCGCCGCTCAACAAGCGCCGCCTGCAGAACTTCAAAGCCAACCGGCGCGGCTACTGGTCGCTGTGGATCTTCCTGGTCCTGTTCGTGCTGTCGCTGTTTTCCGAATTCATCGCCAACGACAAGCCGATCATTGCCTCATACAAGGGCGAAATCCTGTTTCCGGTGCTGGTCGCCTATCCCGAGGAAAAATTCGGCGGCTTCTATGCCGTCACCGACTATCGCGACCCGGTCATCCAGGACGAGATCAACGCCAATGGCTGGATGATCTGGCCGCCGGTGCGCTACTCCTATCAGACGGTCAACAATGCCATTCCGGAGGCCGCACCGGCCAAGCCGTCCTGGCAATATGACGCCAAGACGCGCTGCAACCAGTATCCGCAAGGTGCGGCCGACCCTGCCTGCATCGTTGGCAACTGGAACTGGCTCGGCACCGACGACCAGGCCCGCGACGTGCTGGCGCGTGTCATCTACGGCTTCCGCATTTCGGTGCTGTTCGGCCTGATCCTGACTGCCGGCTCGGCCTTGATCGGCGTCGCGGCGGGCGCCGTGCAAGGCTATTTCGGCGGCTGGACGGATCTCTTGTTCCAGCGTTTCATCGAAATCTGGTCGGCGATCCCGGTGCTCTATCTACTGCTCATCGTCGCCGCCATCCTGCCGCCGGGCTTCTTCATCCTGCTCGGCCTGATGCTCTTGTTCTCCTGGGTGGCGCTGGTCGGCGTGGTTCGGGCCGAGTTCCTGCGCGCCCGCAATTTCGAATATGTCAACGCGGCCCGTGCACTCGGCGTGCCCAACCGCACCATCATGTTCCGGCACCTGTTGCCCAACGCCATGGTGGCGACTTTGACCTTCATGCCCTTCCTGCTCTCAGGCTCGATCTCGACGCTGACCTCGCTCGACTATCTCGGCTTTGGCCTGCCGCCCGGCTCCGCTTCGCTCGGCGAACTGCTCAAGCAGGCGCAGCGCAACCTCAACGCGCCGTGGCTCGGCATTTCCGGCTTCATCGTCATCTCGCTGATGCTGTCGTTGCTGGTCTTCGTCGGCGAGGCGACGCGCGATGCCTTCGATCCGCGCAAGACGTTCAGATGACAACGATGCGGATCGGCATTCGGCATGATATATTCTCAGTGAGGCAGCTCGAACGAAAATGAGCGTCTGCATTAATTGCCGAGATGACTGATGGCCATGGTCAATGACGGATCAGAATCGGCAGATCCTCATATCGAACCAACGGAAGGACAGAGGTGTGAATAAGGTCATCCTTGAGCACTACCCCGCATCCAAACTCCCGGATGAACTGCGAGAGGGTATAGCTTTGAGCGCCTCGGTTAAGGTGACGATAGAAGAGGAAGCCAAACAGCCTCTCGGCCGCAAACAATTGCTTGAACTTATGCGGAATGCGCAGGCCAACGCGGCGGGAACAAGTCTCGACGAGGCTGTTGCGCGTGTTCGTGCCCTCCGCGATGAGTGGGAGGATTGATGGCCGCCTTCCGGCTTTACGTCGATACGAACATTTTCATCTATGCTTTCGAAAATAACGATGCTCTGGCAAAAAAGCTGCTTCAGCTCATTTCAATGAACGAGGGCAGAAAGCAGCCTTTCCTCGCGACAAGCGAACTCGTGCTGGCGGAGTTGATGGTTGACCCTCTGAAAAAGAGCAATGAGCCGCTTGTCGAGCTCTATGACAATGTTTCGATTGGCAACGCTTTTGTCTCGATTGGGACGGTAACTCGCGAGGTTCTCTGGCACGCAGCACAGCTTCGCTCGCAATTCATTTCTCTCAGACTGCCGGATGCCATTCATCTTTCAACGGCGATGCATTTCGGATGCACGCAATTTCTGACTGCCGATACCAGATTGAAGGATGCCTATTCCATCGCACCAAATCGGCTTGTCCCTCCCCAATTGACAGCGCAAATTTCGATCATACGACCGGAGATTTCTGCCCTTGATAAAGTTATAGCGGAAATTGATACATGACTGCTTCCTTGCTCTCCGTTCGCGACCTCAGCGTCGCCTTTGCGCAAGGCGGACAGCCGTCGACGGCGGTCGACCATATCTCGTTCGACATCGCCAAGGGCGAGACAGTGGCGCTGGTCGGCGAATCCGGCTCCGGCAAATCGGTCTCGGCGCTCTCGGTGCTGAAGCTGTTGCCCTATCCCAGCGCCAGCCACCCCTCGGGAAAGATCCTGTTCCAGGGCGCGGACCTGCTTGCGATGAGCGAGAAGCAGCTTCGGCAGGTGCGAGGCAACAAGATTACGATGATCTTCCAGGAGCCGATGACCTCGCTCAATCCGCTGCACACGATCGAGCAGCAGATCGTCGAGATCCTGAAGCTGCATCAGGGCATGGCCGATCGCCCGGCCAAGGCGCGCACGCTGGCCTTGCTCAACGAGGTCGGCATCCGCGATCCGCAAAAACGGCTCGACGCCTATCCGCACCAGCTGTCCGGTGGCCAGCGCCAGCGCGTCATGATCGCCATGGCGCTGGCCAACGAGCCCGAATTGCTGATCGCCGACGAGCCGACGACAGCGCTCGACGTCACCGTGCAGGCGCAGATCCTCGAACTGCTGGCCGGCTTGAAGAGCCGCAAGGGCATGTCGATGCTGTTCATCACCCACGACCTCGGCATTGTGCGCAAGATTGCCGACCGCGTCTGCGTGATGACCAAGGGCAAGATCGTCGAAACCGGGCCGACCAAGGAGATTTTCGCCAATCCGCAGCATGCCTATACAAGGCATCTGCTGGCGGCCGAGCCGAAGGGCAAGCCGCCGGCCGCCAATGCCGCGGCCAAACCTGTCATGACCGGCAAGGACATAAAGGTCTGGTTCCCGATCAAGCAGGGCTTTTTCCGCCGTACCGTCGACAATGTGAAGGCGGTCGACGGCATCGATGTCACCGTGCGCGCCGGCCAGACGCTGGGCGTGGTCGGCGAATCCGGTTCGGGCAAGACGACGCTCGGCCTGGCGCTGGCACGCATGATCTCGTCGACCGGGACCATCCAGTTCAACGGTCGCGACATCAACCAGCTGACCTTTAACGCCATGCGGCCGCTCAGGCGCGAATTGCAGATCGTCTTCCAGGATCCGTTCGGCTCGCTCAGCCCGCGCATGTCGATCGCCGAGATCATCGAGGAAGGCCTGAAGATCCACGAGCCGAAGCTGTCGCCGGACCAGCGCGACGACAAGGTGGCCGCCGTGCTGAAGGAAGTCGGCCTCGATCCGGCGACGCGCAACCGCTACCCGCACGAGTTTTCCGGCGGCCAGCGCCAGCGGGTAGCCATCGCGCGCGCCATGGTGCTCAATCCGCGCTTCGTCATGCTGGACGAGCCGACATCGGCGCTCGACATGAGCGTGCAGGCGCAGGTCGTCGACCTGTTGCGCAGCCTGCAGGCCAAACACGACCTGGCCTATCTCTTCATCAGCCACGATTTGAAGGTCATCCGCGCGCTCGCCAACGACGTCATCGTCATGCGCAATGGCAGGATCGTCGAAGCCGGTCCTTCCCAGCAGATTTTTGAAAATCCGCAAACCGACTATACTCGGGCACTGATCTCGGCCGCCTTCAAGATCGAGACGGCGCCGGTTGGCATCGTCAGCGAGTGACTTAGAGCAATTCCAGGAAAAGTGTGAAACGGTTTTCTGTCCGGAATTGCGCCAAAACAAACAGAGAGAGCGGTTCGGCGTTTCCGTGAAACTATGAACCGCTGGCGTAAAAAGGGACTAAAAGACCGCAATGGAAAAAGGCCGCATCCTGCTTTCGGTCACCGGCTTTCACCCGCAGCGCTGGCGCGACCTTTTGTCGGCAGAACGCGAGGTGGTGCTGGAGCCGGACGGCGCCAGCGACCCGTCGATCACCTATGCCGTGGTGTGGAAGCAGAAGCCGAACATCCTGGCGTCGCTGCCCAATCTGCGCGCCATCTTCTCGATCGGCGCCGGTGTCGACCATATCTTCGCCGACCCCGGCCTGCCCGAGGTGCCGATCGTCAAGGTCGTCGCCGACAACCTCACCCAATACATGACCGAATATGTCGTCTGGCGGGTGCTCGACCATCATCGCCAGGGCCTGCTCTACCGGTCGCAGCAGCTGAAGAAGATCTGGCACGAGCCGCAGCAGAGGCCGGCCGGTGACATTTCGGTCGGCATCATGGGCCTCGGCAGTCTCGGCCGCGCCGCGGCCTCGGTGCTTTTGTCGCTCGGCTTTGCCGTCAACGGCTGGTCGCGCAGCGACAAGGCCATGGAAGGCGTCGCGACCTATTCCGGCGAGGCCGGACTGATCCCCTTCCTCAAGGCGACCGATATTCTGGTCGTGCTTTTGCCGCTGACGCCGGACACCAAGGGTATCATCAACTATGGCGTGCTGAAGGAATTGAGGAAGCGTAACGGCCTCGGCGGTTCGGTGCTGATCAATGCCGGACGCGGCCGCCTGCAGAAGGACGCCGACATTTTACGGGCGCTGGATGACGGCACGCTGAAGGAGGCGAGCCTTGACGTGTTCGAGGTCGAACCGCTGCCGAAGACCAGCCCGCTGTGGCGACATCCAAAAGTGTTCGTGACGCCGCACGCGGCGGCGACCTCCGATCCTGTCCATTTGGCGCCAATCATGCTGCGCCAAATGGACGCTTTCGAGCGCGGCGAAAAGCTCGACAATCTGGTGGACCGTAAGGCGGGGTATTAACCAGGCAGAGCGAGCTTCTTCTGCTTGTCCGGCTGGCCGCATTCGCGGCGATCGATCGACCGGTTCATGGCATCGATCTGGCCGGTCGCCTGATCCGTATCGCGCTTGGCCTTGGAGCGCATGTCCGGCGTGAACGGGCCAAAGCCCATCGCCGGATTGGAGAAGGTCGGTTTGGCTTTCGTTGGAAGATTGTATTGCTGCGCCAGTCCGTTGCGCTGCGCCAGCAGTTGGTCGCACGGCACGCTGTCATACTGCAGGGAGGACTGGATGTTGGCGTCCTGCCGTTCCGACATCGAATTGCCGCCAACGCAGCCAGCGGTCAGCAGGCAAGATGCCAAGACAATCATGTTGCAGCGCATCGACTATGCTCCTCCTGATATCCCGCCTTGATGCGACCAGATCGCAAATATCAGTCGCGCATGCAAATCGGACTTTTTCGCAGCACGGATGTCTGTAAGGCCGACGAGAGATTGCAGCCTCAAGCCGCCGGCAGCTTGCCCGCCACAACGACCAGCCCTCTGACCGGTTCCCGCCGGTCCAGCCGGATCACGGTCGTTTCCAGCGACAGGACCGAAAATCCGTTGGCGGCCAGGACGTCGCGCACATAGTGTTCCGCATGCGCGTAGCGTCGCGATGGCTGCAAGACAAAATAGCCATTGCCGACCAACCTCTCGACGGAAAACGCGAACAGGCCATCGCTAGCCAGCAAGCCGGCAATCGTCCTCACCACGCTGTCCAGCGCGCCGACATAGATGAAGACATCGGCCACCGCCACAAGATCGGCTTTCGGACCGGCATGGACAAAATCACGCAGATCGGCCTTATCGAGGAAATCATAGTCGCCCTTGGCCCGCGCCCTTCTCAGCATCTTGGCCGAAATGTCATACCCCTCCAGCCGATCGACGATCGGCCGCAGCCTCTGCCCCATCAGGCCGGTGCCGCAGCCGAGATCGAGCGCCAGCGGGAAACGGCCCGGCCTTGCCGTTCGAACGGCTTGATCGAGCATCTCAGGCAGCCGGTAGCCCAGTCTGCCGACCAGCGATTCATCGAAGCTCTCGGCATAGTGGTCGAACAAGGTCTCGACGAAGGCGCTGGAGAGCGCGTCGACCACCGGCGCCTTGCCGATCAGTTGCAGATTCAGTGCGGCGCCTTGACGATCCGATGGATCGAGCTGCAGCGACATCGTCCAGGCCCGTGCTGCCAGATCCGGCGCGCCCGCCGCCTGCTGCATCTCGCCGAGGCGAAACCAGCCCATCGCCCATTGTGGTGTCATTTCCAGCGCACCGAGCAGCAATTCCGCCGCTGCCGCATGATCGCCATCCGCATGAAGCATCTCGGCATAATCGGCACGGCGATCGGCGTTCAAATCGCCGGACGAGGCCTGAAGCGGTTTCATGGCGATGGGTCCTGCCGGCGGATCGAGCCGGCGGTGCTGTATGCGGGAGTCAGCAGTCACTTACAACAGGCTTCCCGCAGCGGAATTATATCCTATCTTGGGAATCATGCGCGCCAGCGACCTGCTCCATCCCCGGCCCGAGGGCCTTTATTGCCCGCCGGGTGATTTCTTCATCGACCCGGTGCGGCCGATCAACCGCGCGCTGATCACGCATGGCCATTCCGACCATGCGCGTTCCGGCCACCGCTCCGTGCTGGCGACGCAGCAGACGATCGACATCATGGGCCTGCGCTATGGCGAGGATTTTGCGGGAGCGACGCAAGCAACCCGGCTCGGCGAGACGATTGACCTCAACGGCGTCAGCGTCAGCTTCCATCCAGCCGGCCATGTGCTGGGCTCGGCGCAGATATCAGTCGAGCATCAGGGCATGCGCATCGTCGCCTCCGGCGACTACAAGCGGCAGAGGGACGCAACCTGCGCGCCGTTCGAGCCGATCCAGTGCGATGTGTTCATCACCGAAGCGACCTTCGGGCTGCCGGTGTTCCGTCATCCACCCGACACCGAGGAGATCGCTCGCCTGCTGAAATCGGCGGCACAGTTTCCCGAACGCTCGCATCTGGTCGGCGCCTATGCGCTGGGCAAGGCGCAGCGGGTGATGCGGCTGTTGCGCGACGCCGGCTACGACCGGCCGCTCTACATCCATGGCGCACTGGCCAAACTCAGCGAATACTATCAGAGCCAGGGCATCGACCTCGGGCAGTTGGAGCCGGCAACCGTCGAAAGTGGCGGCAAGGATGATTTCAGTGGCGCCATCGTCGTCGGCCCGCCATCGGCCTTCGCCGACCGCTGGGCACGGCGCTTTCCCGATCCGATCTCGTGCTTTGCCTCGGGCTGGATGCGCATTCGCCAGCGTGCCAAGCAAGGCGGCGTCGAACTGCCGCTAATCATCTCCGACCATGCCGACTGGGACGAACTGACCGCCACCATCAAGCAAACCGGCGCTGAGGAAATCTGGGTGACGCATGGCCGCGAGGAAGCGCTGGTACGCTGGTGCGAACTCGAAGGCATCGCCGCCCGGCCACTGCACCTGGTGGGGTACGAGGACGAGGGCGATTGATGGCATGAACCGCTTCGCCGAACTTCTCGATCGACTGGTGCTAACGCCGTCGCGCAACGGCAAGCTGACCTTGCTGGCCGACTATTTCCGCACCGTGGAGGATCCCGATCGCGGTTTGGCGCTGGCGGCCATCACCGGCGATCTCCACATCGCCGCGGTCAAGCCGGCGATGCTGCGCACACTGGTCACCGAGCGCATGGATCCGGTGCTGTTCGGCTATTCCTACGACTATGTCGGCGATCTTGCCGAAACGGTCTCGCTGGTCTGGCCGCAGACGCCCGGAAACATCCCGAACCGCGAGCCGACGCTTGGCGAGGTCGTCGCCAAACTGCAGGCGGCAAGCCGTTCCGACGGACCGAAGGTGCTGGCAGGGCTGCTCGATAGCGCCGGCATCTCGGCCCGCTTCGCCATCATCAAGCTGGTCACCGGCGGCCTGCGCATCGGCGTGTCGGCGCGGCTGGCCAAACAGGCGCTGGCGGATTTCGGCAAGGTCGATGTCACCGAGATCGAAGAGCTTTGGCACGGGCTGTCGCCGCCCTACACAGCACTATTCGCATGGCTGGAAGGCAAGGCCGAAAAGCCCCGGAAAACGGCGATGGCGTTGTTTCGCCCGGTAATGCTGTCGAACCCGGTTGGTGACGGCGATCTCGAAAAGCTCGATCCGGCGGATTATGCGGCCGAGTGGAAATGGGACGGCATCCGCGTCCAGGCGGTGGCCGAAGGCGGCATCCGCCGGCTCTATTCGCGCACTGGAGACGATGTTTCGGGCGCTTTTCCGGATCTTGCCGACGCCATGCATTTTTCCGCGACGCTCGACGGCGAACTGCTAGTCGGCGATCCCCGAGAGGCGACAGGGACCTTCTCGGATCTGCAGCAGCGGCTGAACCGCAAGACGGTAACCACGAAGATGCAGCAGCAATACCCGGCCTTCATGCGCTGCTATGATGTGCTGCAGATCGGCGACGAGGATTTGCGCGCGCTGCCATTTCGCGAGCGCCGCGGCCGCCTCGAAAACTTCGTGAAAACGCTCGACCCAAGCCGGTTCGATCTGTCGCCGTTCGTCGAATTCTCAGACTGGCATGCGCTGGAAGAAATGCGGCGGGTACCGCTGCATCCAATCATCGAAGGCGTCATGCTGAAGCGCTGGGACTCAGCCTATGTCGCCGGACGGCCGAAAGGCCCCTGGTTCAAGTGGAAGCGCGATCCGCACACTGTGGACGCGGTGCTGATGTATGCGCAACGCGGTCATGGCAAGCGCTCGAGCTTCTATTCGGATTATACGTTCGGTGTCTGGTCAGGTGCCGAAGGCGAGGAGGAGCTGGTGCCGGTCGGCAAGGCCTATTTCGGCTTCACCGACGAGGAGTTGAGGCAGATCGACAAATATGTCCGCGACAACACGGTCGAGCGTTTCGGCCCGGTGCGCTCGGTGCGGGCCGACCGTGACAACGGCCTTGTGCTGGAAGTCGCGTTCGAGGGGCTCAACCGCTCGACCCGGCACAAATCCGGCGTCGCCATGCGCTTTCCCCGTATTTCACGGCTGCGCTGGGACAAGCCGGCCAACGAGGCCGATCGTATCGAGACGCTGCAGGCATTGCTCGATCGCTAACTCGCCCTTTCATCGCCTGATGCTTTACGGCTCGACCGAAACACGGATTTCGTAAATGTCGGCGGCCTTGCCCTGCTTGTCGAAGTCGGAATTGATGGCGATGGTGCCCGCAGAGCCGGGACGCTTGTCGGGAAACTGCACGTCGAACAGATATTCGTTCTGCTGCTGGCCGACAGCGTAGCGCTTGCGGCCGCAGTCGCCGAGTTCGCCAAAATTGCAATCGACGGAAATCTGCGTCTCCTTGCCTTCCTCCGAGCGGGCGATGATATCGAACACGGCATGTTTGCCGGCGAGCTTCTCCAGAACGCCCTGCCCGACATCGAAGCTGATCGCCGAACCGGAGGCGCCGGAACGGATGCGCAGGAACGAACCGGTATCGTCCTTCATCACCTCGGCCTTGGCGTCCGACGGGGCGCTGACATGCGACGCATCGGTCGGCGAAAACACGTTGATCCAGTCGCGCGTCTGGTCCGCGGCACCGGGTTTTGCCAGGCCGCCATCGGCCGGTGTGAAATCGTCGTCGTCGACGGTCGGCGGCGCTTGCGGCGGGGCGGTATCGAGTTGCGCCGACGTCTTGAACACGCCGGTCTGCACGGCGAAAAACAGGCCAATGCCAACAGCGGCAAGCAGCGTCACGGTCAGGAAGATGGCGGTCAGCGGCAGGCGACGCCCTCTTATGCGCCGTTCATCGCGATCGGGCGCCACTTCCGTCGCCGCGTCGGCCGAGGCCGGAGCCGACATATCGATGGACGGAGCGTCGGGAAGGGCAGCGTCCGGCATGATGTCGGGAACCACCGGCAGCACGCGCGAGCGCGGCGCCTCTGAGGCAGAGCGCGGCGCATCTGAGGCGGATTGCGCAGGCCCATCGACGACGACAGCGGGTGACGGTGTCTGTTGGCCCGTTTCGACCGCGGGAGCGGAGTTAGCCCCAAGCTCGACCGCCGGTGCATCGCCCTGCGGGCCGACATCCGACACCGCCGGCAGGAACTCGGATTCGATTTCGGTGATTTTCGCCTGGATCGCCTTGCGGCGCTTTATGGCGAGCTCCACGGTTACGTCCGGATTGGCCTTTAGCGCGCGGTCAAGCGCGGCAAAAGCCGCGCGATAGACCCTTTCGCGGAACGCGCGGTCCTCGGCATTGCCTTTCTCCAAGGCGTTCCGGATCGCTTTTTCGATCGCGTCCAAGCGGGTCCCTCTGTCCGTTCGCCAACCTTGCCGTGATCGTTAGCCGCAGGCGGCCAATCAATCAACGGGCGAGCAGCGCATTCTGCCTTGGAGAGGTGTGCAAAGTCCATTGCGGCGCTGTTCCGGCAACGAAATCAGCACGTTTCATCGATTTTCACACTCCGGAAGCGCGCGCACCGTGCGCAGCGTGACTTCGCGACGATTGGCGAACAACGCGGTGGCCGGCTTTCGACAACGGCATGAGGAATTGCCAAGTCCCATCTTGAATTCGCGGCCGGTTGCGTCTATCACCCCCGCATCTTGGAGGCCTTGGCCCTCCCGGGCCGCTTTAGCTCAGTTGGTAGAGCACCGCATTCGTAATGCGGGGGTCGCGTGTTCGAGTCACGCAAGCGGCACCATTTTCCCAAGAAAACAACCAATGGCGCCATCACTGGACCAAGCCCGTTGCTTCCGTCGGCTATCTCCGCCGATACCTTGTCGGATAGGGAAGTGAAGTGGAGGCCTCGCCTCGGGATCGAACCGAGGCTTCAGAGATTTGCAGTCTCCAGCGTAGCCGCTCCGCCACGAGGCCATCACTGTCCAAGTAACGGCCAAATCTTTACGGAAAGGTTAAGGCCGGGCAGATCGATAGAAACACCGCGAACCATGCCGACCAGAACGATCGGCGACCCTCTCGACCTCACCCGCGATGCATCGCCTTCGCATCCGATCGTGCTCACGACATCCTGGCCGTCGTCGAGCTGCTGGAGCAAGGGATTTGCGACGCCGGCGAAGCACATCTGCCATTGTCGAGACCCCGGTTTGATGTGAAACTCGTGGCCTCAGCATGGGAGGTCAAAAAATGCCCAACATTTTCAAGACCGGAGACGTCGTCAAGCTGAAATCTGGAGGCCCCAGGATGACGGTCAGCGATGGCGCGGCCTCGGGCATGTATATGTGCCACTGGTTCAATCGCGAGGGCGAAGTGTGGACCCCGCAACATGCCGGGTTCAAGTCTGAACAACTGATTGCGGCCGAACAGTCGGACTAGAGCCAATTCCTTCCGTATGGAATCGGTCCCATGGAATCGGGACGGCTCAATTGTTTGTTCGAGCGTGAACGGATCAGCACGCGACCGACGGATTTTCCGGGTCGCCGCGTTTAACGGTTGAAGCGTGATGACGGCAAGGGCTGTCTGCAGCGCGCCAACCCGGAGACGCATAGCATGATCAGCCGTTTTATGTCAGTCGTTGCCCTGAGTTTGCAGACCGTTGCGGCTCTCGCCCAGACAACACCACCGCCCCCTGCACCGCCGACCTCCGCGCCGGCTGCCGCACCCAGCGCCTCGGAGGCCAGGCCCGACGTCACGCTGGCCAAGTTCCAGAAGCGGCGCGAAAAGGCGATCATGGCGGCCGACACGGACGGCGACGGCAAGATCAGCCTGCTGGAGTGGACCGCCGTGCAGGCCAAACGCAACGTCAAGGGCGACCTTGCCATATCCTTTGCCCGTCTCGATTCCAACCATGACGGCTTCATCGATCGAGCCGAACTCGATGCATTCTTCGCCAAGCGCTTTGCCCGGCTGGACAAGAATGCCGACGGCATTCTGACGGCCGACGAGCTGCCGGGCCACAAAACCGCTCCCAAGCAGGAGCAATGACCAAGAGGCAATGACGCGCGATGGACATTGGGAGTGCGCCGACTAATGGTTGCGGATCCGGACGAGGAGCTGGTTCGCCATGTCGGCGCCGGCGATCCGGCAGCCGTGCAAGCCCTGGTCGCGCGCAAGCTGCCGCGCATCCTGGCGCTTGCCGCGCGCATGCTCGGCGATGCGGCAGAGGCCGAGGATGTCGCGCAGGAAACCTTCGTGCGGATATGGCGCCATGCCTCGAGTTGGCGGCGCGGCAATGCGCGCTTCGACAGCTGGATCCACCGGGTGACGCTGAACCTGTGCTACGACCGGCTGCGCCGGCGCCGCGAATGGGTGACCGACGAGGTGCCGGACGTCGCCGATCCTGCGCCGCTTCCCGATGCTCATCCCGGGGAAGAAGCTCATCGGGTCGAACAGGCGCTGCAACGCATCGCGCCGCGTCAGCGCGAAGCGATTATCCTGGTCTACTATCAGGAGATGTCCAACATCGAGGCGGCTGCGACCCTGGAGATCAGCGTCGATGCCCTAGAAAGTCTGCTTGCGCGCGGCCGGCGGTCGCTGCAGACGATCCTGACCAGGGATGGCGCCGATGAGTGAGAACCGGGCCGGCACCAATGCACAACGGCCATCGCGCCTTGCAGGCGCTGCCTGGTGGTGGGTTGTTGTCGTTCCGACACCGCGCGGGCACGCGGTGCTGACGGGCAAGGGAAAGACACATGGCTGAAGGGTCCAGGAACGAACCGGCAATGGATGCCAAGCGCTTTGCCGCCCTGGCGGCGGCCTATGGCGGTGAACTGCGGCGATGGCCCGAGGCTGAGCGGATAGCCGGCACGGCGTTTGCCGCAAGCAAAGCGGGCAAGGCCATTTTGAAGCAAGCCGGGACCCTGGACGTCCTGCTTGGCAGCTACCGCGTCGACGCTCCCGGCCAAGCCCTGCACGGCAGCATCCTGCAGGCCGCCGGCCGGCATCTCGTCCAGCGCCGGCGTCAGCAGTTCTGGTGGCTGGGGCTGGGACTTGCCGGAATTGGTCTGGCCGGCGCCGTGGCAGGACTGGCCCTGGTGACCGTCGTCACGCCCGAGGTCCAGCCGGACCACTATGTGCTGGATGCCAATGTGACGGCGTTTGGCGACGCCGACCCGGATGCCGAGAACGGTGAGGAAAACCTATGAGCCCGCGTTGGATCCGAGGTCTGGTCATTGCTTCCGTGGTGCTGAACGTCTTTCTTGCAGGCGCATTTGTCGGTGGTGCGGTCTGGCTGAGAAATGCCAAAGCCGGCGCGGGTGTCTCGCTGGAATCGGCTGGCCGACAGCTTCCCAACCAGGACCGCCAGGCGTTCCGCCAGGCGCTGCGCCAGGTTCGCGTGGAGGCCCGGCAGAACATTCTCGATGGCCAGCAGGCCAGGCAGGAGGCGGCGGACCTGTTGCAGCAACCTGTCATGGACAAGGCAGCATTGTCGGCTGCCCTGGAGCGGGCACGCAATGCCGATGTGACGGTGCGCGCGCGGCTTGAACAGGCCATTGTCGATTTTGCGGCGAACGCATCACCCGAAAACCGGAGCGTGCTGGCACAGGCATTGCTGCGCCATATGGAACGCCGCGCCGCTGTTGCGCCAAAAAAATCGCCGTGACGACCGACGGAAAAGGTCGGAGACGCCGTTTAACGAAGAGAAGGGACAGGCCTGCCCCGATCGCACCATGCGGGCGGCCAATCTTCAAACTCGAAAGCACTCGGAGTCCAATTATGAGTCGCCTGAAAAACTATGCAGCAGCCGCTATGCTGGCCCTCAGCGGAACGGTCGTGACAGCCACCGCGTCCAGCGCAATGCCCATCGTGTCCGTTACGCAGCCGGCCGCCCCGGCACTGGTCGAGCATGTCCGCTGGGGCTGCGGCATTGGCTGGCACCCGAACCGCTGGGGCCGCTGCGTGCCGAATGGCGTCGTCATCGTGCGCCCGCGCTACCACTACTGGCACGCTTCGGTCTACGTCTGGCACCCGCATCATCACTGGCGCCACTGGCACCATTACTGATCATAGCGCCGCGGGGCCAGGCACTTTCAGGCTGGCCCCGCGTGAGCGCTGACGCGCACCGGACCAGCCCACAGTTAAGGTTAAATTCACTATACATTTGTTCTTGCCGTGCAAATAATCGAAGAGTTTCCCGAAACTATGCTCAGGCATGTTCATGGGAAAATCTGCGATTCAGCTTCGAATCCTTGGGCGGGTGCTCTGCCATCCGCTGACGCTGGCCGTGGTCGGCCTTGCCGGCGTTTTCGCCGCCGGACAGGCCGAGCACGAATGGCTGTCGGTGCCGTTCTCGCTGGCGCTTGTGGCAGCCCTCGCCGGACTTCTGTTCCTGGCTACGGGGCGCCTCGCCTTTTCCGTCTATCTCGCCTGGATGAGCATTGCCTTCGTCACCGTGGTGTCAGCGATCAAATTCAGGATGAAGGGGTTTTCGCTGCATTTCTACGACGCGGTCTTCGTGTCGAGGGATCCGGAAGTGTATCGCTTCCTGCTCGGCTCCTACCTCCATCTGATCGCGCCGGTCGTCATTGCCTTGGTGCTCGGCATCGCGGCGGCGATCCTCCTGTTCCGGATCGATCGAAAAATTGGCTGGCCTGTGTTGGCACGCGTCCTGATCATGGCGGTGCTCGTCGTTCTGGTTCCGCTGACCTTTCCGGCCGAGGCATCGAAGGACCGCTATTTCTACTACATGCAAGGCCGGCATATGTCGGCCTTCTTCGTCTCGCTGCTGGATCTGCGCAATTTGGTCGTCGAGCCGGCCTTCGAGAAGCGGCTGCAGGCCGTCGCGCCGCAGCCGCCTTTTGCCGACACGGTCGATTGCGGCGACCGCACGAACCTTCCCGATGTCTTCTTCGTGCTCAGCGAAAGCCAGTCCGATCCCGGCTATTTTCCCCAAGTGCGCAATGGCGTCGGCTTCCTGCAGGGATTCGCACCGGGGGCCGGCACGTCGCATCCGATGCAGGTCGAGACGTTTGGCGGCGGCACCTGGATCACCAATCTGTCGCTGATGACCGGCCTGTCGGCCACCGATTTCGGCTGGCGAAGCCCCTATCTGACGATCACCCTGCAGGACAAAGTCGCCGGAGCTCTACCGGAGGTGCTGGCGCGCTGCGGTTATCGAACTGTCGTGATGACGCCGATGGACTTTTCGTTCGTCAATGAAGGCCCGTTCCTGAAGTCGATCGGCGTCGAGACCGTGCTCGACATCAAGGACATCGCCGCGCCCTTCTATCACCTGCGCGACAACTTCTACTATCACGCAGCCGAGGTATTCATCGCCAGGCACCGCAAGGAGGATGGCCGCCGCTGTTCCTTGAGATCCAGACCATGTTCCCGCACTCACCCTATGAGGGGCGGATGGAGCCCGACCTGAAGGTCGAGGGCGAGCCTTTCTCGGGTGATTTCCAGGCCAATGAATATCTGCGCCGGATGGCGGTGGCGCGCGGCGATTTCCAGGATTTCCTCGACAACAGGCAAGCGGATGCCGGCTCGCGCGGCGCCGTCGTGCTCGAATTCGGCGATCACCAATCGTCGGCGACAAAACCGTTCGTCGACGCCGTCGCCGGTGACGAGGCATTGGCAACACCCGGCTCGCTTGCCTATCGCACCTTCTACACGCTCACCACCTTCAACCATAAGCTGCGCCATCCGATGCCTGACCTGGCGCCGCTCGACATCGGCTTTCTCAGTGCAAGCCTGCTCGACGCTGCCGGCCTGCCGATGTCGCCTGTCATGGCCGATCTCGTGCGCCTGCGCGACCATTGCGGCGGCAGGTTTCATGGCTGCAAGGATCGGGCCGAAGTGGACGCGCATCTGCGCCGGCGCGTCGATTCAGGCCTGCTGCATCTGTTCCCGCAGGAGGCGCCGCTGCGTGTCCATGCGGATCCGTTGCAAGCGGTGAATGCCAGCCGTTGACATGAGTGCCCGCGCCGTTTCCAACGCGGGTGTTCGAATGCCCCCAAAGACTTCGGACAGTCGAAACCCCGGTCATGCCGACCGGAATTTGGATCGATAGACCTGCACCAGGTCATCTATGCCCTTTCCAATCAGCGCAACGGGCATGGAGGCGTATCCGAAGATGAACCCCGCACGTTGATCTGTCGGGACCGCGAACAGACGCGAGATTGGATAGATGCCCACACCATCCTGCCTCGCGCAGTCGGCGAAACGCTCTTCATCGCCGGCGGTGAGGTGGTTGAACCACACGACAACATGGAGGCCAGCCGACGTTCCAACGATGTCGACCTCATCGCCAAACGCTTCAGCCATTGCGTTCAGGAACACCGCACGCCTGTCGGCATTCAGTCGCCGCATCCTTCGAACGTGGCTTTCATATGCGCCCGTTTCGATCATTGAAGCGAGCGCCTCTTGCTCGAAGCTCGAGCTGTGTCGATCGGCGATCTGCTTGCATCGGACAAAGGCCTCCACAAGCGTGCCGGGTACAACCATGTAACCAAGGCGGAGCGTTGGCGACAGCGTCTTGGATACGGTGCCGACATAGATGACCCGACCTTGACCGGTCACCCACAGTGGTGGAATTGGGCGTACGTCATACCGGTACTCCCCGTCGTAGTCGTCTTCGATGATGTAGCTGTTCCCGGCGATCGCCCATTCGATCAGGGCCTTGCGACGGCCGAACGGCAGGACGCCGCCCAGCGGAAACTGATGGCTGGGCGTCACAAATGCCAGGGCAACATCCCTGGGATCGGGAAGCCGGGAGGTGTCCATTCCATCCTTGTCGCACGGGATGGCCAAGGGTATTGCTCCTGTAGCAAGCATGACGTTGCGGGCCATCGCATAGCAGGGCTCCTCGAGCACAACCCGGCCTCCCGGATCAACAAGCGCCCGCGCGCACAGGTCCAGCGCCTGCTGGGAGCCGCTGACAATGATGATCTGGGCGACGTCGCATTCGATGCCACGGGCTCGCCAGAGGTAGCCTTGCAGGACACGGCGAAGTGCCAGATTGCCGGCTGGATGCTGATAGCCAAGGCGTTCCCGGTGCGCTAGGACCGCCGCGCTCAGCGCGCGCCGCCAGGTGAGCTTGGGAAAGTCCGACGAAGCGATGTCGCCGTACCGGAAATCGTATCGAAGCACTGCCTGTTCCGCGCTGATGTTCTTCGGCAATGCCATTGCACGCGCGGCATAGGCGGACAGCTGGGGAGTGGATTCCTGTGCCTGCGATACCGGTCTGGTATACGGGTGTCGTCCTTCGGACGTGACTGTCGGCTTGGCGCCCTGCCGCACCTGAATGTAGCCCTCGGAGATCAACTGGTCATAGGCGGCCGTCACCGTGGTCCTGGATACGCCGAGTTCCTCCGCAAGCGCGCGGCTCGAGGGCAATCTCCCACCCGCATCATAAACGCCGGACTTAATCTGCTCGCGCAAGGAAAGGTAGATGCGACGGGTCGCGCCGCTCTTTCGTGAGCCCTTCACCAACTGGACCAATGAAACATTCCAAAACTGGCGGTGTATCTTGTGCCACCTTGAGGTGAACAATGCGCTCACGTCAAGGAGATGCTTATGTACACCCCGCCAGCCTTCGCCGTGGAGGACACGACCGAGCTTTACGAAATGATGCGGCAATGTCGCCTTGCCAATTTCGTGACGGCTACGCCCGATGGTCCGATGGCCACCCCTTTGCCTATGTTCCTCAATGAGACGGAGGGAGAAAGGGGCGTCCTCTATGCGCATCTGGCGCGACCGAACCCGCATTGGCAGACTCCTGTCATCGGCCATGGACTTGCAGTTTTCATGGGACCGGACGCCTATGTGACGCCGTCCTGGTACGCCTCGAAAGCCGAACATGGGAAGGTCGTCCCGACGTGGAATTATACAGCCGTCCATGCGAGTGGGCCGGTGGAGTTCTTCGAAGATGCCGAACGCCTGTTTGAGGTGGTGTCGCGCCTCACGGGCATTCACGAGGCGTCACGTTCGCCGCCTTGGGCAGTCACCGACGCTCCTGAAGCCTACATCAAGGCTCAGCTCCGCGGCATTGTCGGTATTCGCATGCCCGTCGTTTCGCTGCAGGGAAAGCGCAAGATGAGCCAAAACCGCCCTGAGGCCGATCGCAAAGGGGTGAAACAGGGACTTGGCGATAGCGGCAGGCTTACCGATCAGATCGTTTCCGAGATGATTCCGGGCTGAGACGGGCAACTGGGTGCCTGAGTGGAATTCTGGAGTTGGCAACAGATGTTCGAACAACCGGTGATCGACGAACGGATCAAGGAAATCGCCCCCGGCTTCAGAGCGATGAGCATTCATGTCGATGCGGCAAATGCCGGAGAAGGAAGCCTTCCCACAGGGCTTCTGACAGATGCCTGCGATTACGTCCTGCGGGAGGGCGGCCCGTCATGGGCCGACGCCCATTTGACCAGCTGGGCCGACACCTATGCCCGGTTCGGAGCCAAGTCCAATCGGACACCCTGTTCGGCGCAAGCACTGAGAAAGCGGGTGTTGGAGGACGGAATGATTCCTTCGATCAATCCTGTCGTCGATCTCTATAACGCCGTCAGCCTCAAATATGCGATTCCCGTCGGCGGCGAGAACTACGATGCCTATGCCGGGCGTCCGCTTCTGACCGTGGCCGACGGACGCGAACCGTTCGAAACAGTCATGAACGGCGAAGTGGTGATCGATAACCCCCTCCCCGGAGAGGTCATCTGGCGAGACGATGCGGGCGTCACATGCCGGCGTTGGAACTGGCGGCAAGGTACGCGCACCCGACTGGAGACAACCGATGATCGCATCTGGTTTGTGTTGGAGAGCCTTGAGACAATGCCGGAAGGCGCGCTTGCGGATGCATCGGACATGCTGGTTGAAGGGCTGAATATGTTGATGCCCGATTGCTTGGTGTTCGCTCGGAGAATTGCAGTCTGAGGATGACTGGTCCGCTGCCAGCGCAAAGTTGCCACAGCGGTGCAGGGTTGGTGACATTTGAAACCGGATCCCGGAATTGTCTCGCTCAGGTGTGAGTGACACACTGCGGCGCGGATCAGCGGGCGACGTGTTCGGAGAGCGTCGCCACCGTCTTCAAGGCACCATCGAGCATGTCGCCCTTTTCGTCCTTCAGCGCCATCTCGCGCAGGCGGCGGATCCAGTCGGCGGCGTCCGCCCGACCCTTGAGCAGATCGAGCGCGGACAGCACCCGGTCGAATTTCGACTGGGCGCGGACATGGGTATCGCTGTAGCCCTTGATCAGCCGGCGGCAATTGAGGATTTCGACGGCCAGCGCATAGTCAGTCGGCACATAACCAAGAGCCAGCGCGTACCAGCGATCGAGATGCGCGACCTCGACCTTGTGGCGCAGCAGGCTGCGGCGCCAGCGGCGCAGGCCGCCGATGAACCACAAAGCGGCAAAGCCGGCAAAACTGTCGGTGCGGATACGACGGCCATGATTGATACGGCGGTCGAGAAAGGCGGCGAGCTTCGGCCGGTTCTCGATGTAGCTGCCCAGACTTGCCGGCAGTGTGCCGCAGAACTCCTCGATGCGCGGATGGAAATATTCGGTCACCTGCAGGATCGAGCCGTCCTTGACACCGACCTCGCGGCGCACGCGTTTGTCGCGTGTGGAGCGTGTCTTCAGATCGGCGACGCGGATCATGTCGTCGTAGCATAGCGCATTAGCCAGATGCTTCGCGGCAGCGATGGACAAGCCATATCCGCGATCCGGCCCGTCCAGTGCGACTGCCTTGTCCAGCCGGTCGAGATACTCGCGCCCGTAAGCGATGTCCTGATAGTCGACGACCTTTCGCAGGCCCCGAAGCGCCATGTCGCGCACCGCCACCGGCATCAGCTCGATGCGGGCGGCCAAGGCCTGCCAGCCTTGCAGCAGGTTTTGCGGGCCAGTGACGCGCCCGGCGCCCAGGGCAGATTCGACAAGCGCGGACTCAGCTTGCTTCTGCGCCGGCGCTGCCGTACCGCGCGCGCGATCAAACGCAGCACCGAAGGCGGCGAGGCTGGCCTTGACGCCCCGACCGCCGGCACCGATCGCCTGTTCGTAGCTCTCGCGAGAGAACGGCAGGGCGTCGGACCCCGCCAGCGCGCCAAGCAGGCTGGCCGAGATCATCGAGCCATTGTCGGCGGCGATCTTCTCCATGTCGAAAGCGATGAAGCGCTTCGATGCGGCTTCCGCCGTCGCGTGCACCTTGGAGGACGACGCCCGACCATCACCCGGCTCGATCTTTTCCGAGACGGCGGCGATGCGATGCGACGAGGCGATCAGCGTCGTGCGCTCGGGCGTGACGAAGCCGCGGATGATGGCGCGGCCGGCTTCCATCAGTTCCGCGGCGATCAGGATGTCGACATCGCCTTGCGAGGGCGACAGCGCGAAGACCGGCAGGCGGCCGGTGTCGCAGGCCATCTCGACATAATAGATGGTGGCGCCGGTGCGCTGGGCGACGCCGGCGACCGAGGTCGACTGCGCGACATAGCCGTTGCGCTCCGCGACATCGGTGATCCAGTCGGCCAGCACGCCGCCGCCCTGGCCGCCGACCGCAAGCACGGCAAGCTTGATGACGCGCTCGTCATCCTGAGCACTGGGCCGGGCGCGAAGTGGGGGGACAGCGTCAAGCATCGGCGAAAGTCAGGCGCCGGCTTTCGCGGCGGCGCTGCAACAGGCTGATGGTGGCGCGGCGCACGGATTCCAGGAAACGGTCCCAGCGGCTCGGATTGTGCACGACGTCGGCGCGGTAGAAGGATGGGCACAGCACCGCCGCATCGGCGACCTCGCCGCAATTGCCGCAGCCGACACAGCTCTGGTCGATATGCGCCACCGGATCGTCGCGCAGCGGATCGTCGAGCGACTTCACAGACAGCGACGGACAACCCGACAGCCGCATGCAGGCATGGTCGCCGGTGCAGATGTCCTCGTCGACGCCGAACTTCGGTTTTATCACCCGCTCGCCGCCCTTGATCGCCTTGTCGACCAGCGGCTTTTCGCGGCGCTGGCGGTTGAGCATGCATTCGGACGAGGCGACGATGACCTTCGGCCCCTTCTCCTCGGTGGTCAGTGCCTCGCGCAACGTGTCCTGCATCTTGGTCACGTCGTAGGTGCGGTCGACATGGCGCAGCCATTTGACGCCCATCCCTTTCACCGCCTCGGTGATCGGATGCTTCGTCGACTTGGTCTTGTTGCCCGCGCGGGACGAGAGGATGTCTTGGCCGCCGGTGGCGGCCGAATAGAAATTATCGACGATGACGATGACACCGTCATTCTTGTTGAACACCGCGTTGCCGATCGAGGAGGTCAGGCCGTTGTGCCAGAAGCCGCCATCGCCGACGAAGGAGATCGAACGGCGCTTGGCATCGGGCGAGTTGAATGCCGAGGCCGAGGCGGGCCCCAACCCGTAGCCCATGGTGGTGGCGCCGAGCTCGAAAGGCGGCATGATCGAGAACAGATGGCAACCAATATCGGAGGCGATGTGATGCTTGCCGAGTTCCTGCTCGACCAGCTTGGTCGCGGCAAAGATCGGCCGCTCCGGGCAGCCGATGCAAAAGCCCGGCGGGCGACCCGGCACGACATTGATCAGGTCCGCTGTGTCGACGCCGTCGCCCACCTTGTTGGGGGCACGCACTTCGCCCGGCAGCAGATGCGGCGCCTCGGCACGCAGGAAGGCACCGATGCCGTCGAGCATGACTTGGCCGGTATATTCTCCGGCCATCGGCAGATGCTCCTTGCCGACCAGCCTGGTGCCGCGCCCGGCCTTGTGCAGCATCGCGGCGAAGGCCTGCTCGATGTAGTTGGGCTGGCCCTCCTCGACGACGAGTACGGATTGCTTTCCTTCGCAGAAGGACAGGAACTCGTCATCGATCAGCGGATAGACGGCGTTGAGCACGTAAAGCGGCACATCGGTGTCGCCATAGGTGTCGGCAAGGCCGAGACGCTGCAAGGCGCGGATGACCGAATTGTACATGCCGCCCTGCATGACGATGCCGACCGAACCATGATCCGAGCCGAAGAATTCATTGATCTTGTTCTTGCGGATGAAATCGACCGCCGCCGGCCAGCGCTTCTGCACCTTTTCCTTCTCGTGCAGGAAGGATGCGGGCGGCAGCACGATGCGGCCGGTGTCGCGGCGTGGTGCATCAAGCGCATCTGCGACCGTCATCGGCGGCCGCTTGTTGTCCTTGGCGATGAAATGGCCGTGGACATGGCAGCAGCGGATGCGAACCTGCAGCATGACCGGCGTGTTGGAGATCTCCGACAGCTCGAAGCCGTCCTCCACCGCCTTGACGATCGACGGCAGATTGGGGCGCGGGTCGAGCAGCCAAACCTGGCTTTTCATGGCGAAGGCATGGCTTCGCTCCTGCATGATCGAGGAGCCCTCGCCGTAATCCTCGCCGACGATGATCAGTGCGCCGCCGGTGACACCGCCGGACGCGAGATTGGCGAGCGCATCGGAGGCGACATTGGTGCCGACCGTCGACTTGAAGGTCGCAGCGCCACGGATCGGGTAGTGCACCGAGGCGGCCAGCATGGCGGTGGCGGTGGCTTCCGAGGCACTGGCCTCGAAATGCACCCCGAGCTCGCCCAGAATGTCCTGTGCGTCGGCCAGCACGTCCATCAGGTGGCTGATCGGCGCGCCCTGATAGCCGCCGACGTAGCCGACGCCGCATTGCAGAAGCGCCTTGGTGATGGCGAGGATGCCTTCGCCGGCAAACTCCTCGCCGGCGCCGAGCCTGAGTTTTTCGACTTCCTTGGCAAAAGACCGTTCGGCCATTTTGTGACTCCTTCCGTTACCGCCCGGGGTTGGCGGCGCGTAGGTCTAGATGTCGTGCTTGCGGATGTTCTTCAGCATCTTCAAAAGCGTGGCGATGAGTGCGGAATATTCGGCGTCGTCGATATCGTCGAACATCGCCTCGAACGCGTCATGCATGGCCGGCCAGGCGCGGGTGAACTCAGTGCGGCCGTCATCGGTCAGGAACACATGGCGGATGCGGCTGTCGGTGACGCCCTGCTCGCGCCGCACAAGGCCCTGGCCCTCCAGCGAGTCGAGCGTCCGGCTCAAGGTCGACTGCTCGATGACAGTATAGACCGAGAGGTCGTTGACGGTGATGCCGTCGGTGACCGACAGCACCGCCAACGTGCGGACCTGCGGGATGGTCAGGCCCTGCTTGCGGAAATCGTCGCGCAAGGTGGCGTTGTAGCGGCCCATGATGCGGTTCATCAGATAGGGCGCGAATTGCTGCAGGCCGATCTGCCCCAAGGTCGAAATGCGCTGGCGCTTTTCCGGAACTTTCTGTTCCATCACAGCCTCCCCGCCAGGAGAAAGCCGGAGCCGCCGCCGAGCCCCGCACCCGGATGGGTCGAGGCGCCGATATGGTAGAGACCCTTGATGCCGGTCTGATGGTTGCGGCTGGTCTTGAACGGCCGCCACAGGAACGACTGGTCGAGGGTCGAGGAGCCGCCATAAGGGTCGCCGCCGACCAGATTGATGTTCATCGCTTCGAGGTCGGCTGGAGAATAGGCCCGGCGCGCAATGACGCTATCCCTAAAGCCGTCGATGTGGCTGGCAAGGATCGCTTCTGCACGGTCGGCATAGGCATCGCGCAGCGCGTCGGTCCATTGCCCGTCAGCCGGCGCCTGCAGCTTGTCCGCCGCGTCACCCTTGATGTGGCGAGGTGCCTCGGGCAGTTGCAGCCACAGGATCGCCTTGCCCGGCGGACAGCGCGACGGATCGAGTGCATGCGGCTGGCCGACGCAGATGGTCGGCACCTCCGGCAGCATGCCGCGCGCTGCTTCGTTGCAGGCTTTCGACACGCCATCCAGTCCCGGCGTCAGGTGCAGCAACGCCACCTTGTCCAGCCCTTCGCCCGGCCATGCCGGCGGCTTGTTAAGCGCATAATGGACCTGGAAATTGCCTTTGCCGTAACGATATTTCTGCGTCGCCTCGACATCAGCTTTGGGCGCATCCGCGCCGAGCAGCCGGCCATAGAGCTGCGTCGGCGTGACCGAGCAGATAACGCTCTTCTTCGCATGGACGATTTCGCCCGAGGCCAGCCGCACGCCGGTGGCGCGGCCCCCGGTCTGGATGATGGAAGCAACGTCCGCTTCGGTGGAGATGACGCCGCCGCGCTCGGTAATGAGTGCTTCGAAGGCCGAAAGCAGGTTCTTCGCGCCGCCCTTGACGATCGGCGCGCCGGCCGCCTCGAGTGCAAAGGCGATCACCCTGGCGATCTGGCCGGAGAAGGCGTCTTCGGGACCGAGCCCGGCATGCAGCACCCAAGGTGCCCACAGCGCACGGATGGTCTCCGACTGGTAGGTGCTTTCGAGCCAGCTGCGCGCCGGCACCAGCGCTTCGCCGAGAAAGGCGGCAAGGCCGCGCGGGCCGCGCCGCCAGGCATCACCGGCCAGCAGCTTGGCGGTCGGATAGGACCACAGGCTGCCACCGAGCAGGCCGAACAGCAGACCGGCATTGCGCTCGATGCCGCCGACATCCTCCGCGTGCCGGTCACCGTCGCCTGCCGCGATCGCATTGAGGGCGGCGACATTGGCGGCGCGGTCGGTGCTGAGCACGGCATGGCTGCCGTCCGGCCGCAGCACGCCGGTTGGCGTGCCGGTATGGCAGAACTCCAGACCATGCCGCGCAAGGTCGGCGCCGAGTGCCGCAAAGGCCGGCGAGGTGATGAACAGTACGAAGGTCGTCGCCATCACATCATGGATGAAGCCGGGCGCGGTGATCTCCTCGGTGCGCATACAACCGCCAATGCGGTCGTTGCGCTCGAGGACGAGCACCTTGGCACCCTTGCCGCCGAGCATCGCCGCGCAGACCAGCGCGTTGATGCCGCTGCCGACGATGATGTGATCCGGCGCGTTCATTGGGGGATGCTCTCAGTCGGCAGGCAGTGGGGTTCAATTGCGTGGAATTGCGCTCTACGGCGCCCCCCTCTGTCCTGCCGGACATCTCCCCCTCTTGGGGGGAGATTGGCAGCTTTGGCGCTCCGCTCATTCCTGCGACTTTGGAGATTGGCTAAGATGGCAATGACAGTCGATCTCCCCCCTTGAGGGGGAGATGTCCGGCAGGACAGAAGGGGGCGCCGTAGAGTGGCGGCGTTGCAAGGCTGCCACCCTCCACCCGTCATCGGGACATTGCCTACACACATGATCTTCACCCGAAGACCCACCTCGTCCTATTGCTTCGACACCAGCGCCAGCGCGCGGATCGGGCTGCCTGTGCCGTGCTCGATCTTCAGCGGTGCGGCGATCAGGATGGCGCCCTTCGGCGGCAGCTGGTCGAGGTTGCAAAGGCTGGCGAGGCCATAGCGGTTGGCCTTGTGCATCAGCGTGTGCGCCGGGAATGGCGGCTCCATGCCGCCGGCCTTGCCGGCATCGGTGCCGATCGTCTCTGAGCCCCAGCCCTTGATGTCCTTGCTGATCAGGAACTGGATGGCTTCGGCGGTCGGGCCGGGCGTGTGCGGGCCGGTCTCGTTGGCGTTGAGGAACTCGGCTTCCGAGCCGTTGCGCTTGTACCAGTCGGTGCGCATCACCACCCATTCGCCAGCATTGATGGCGCCATGCTTGGCTTCCCACGCCTTGATGTGGTCGACGGTGAGCAGGAAATCAGGGTCGGCGGCGGCTTCCTTCGAACAGTCGATGACATTGACCGGGCCGACGAAATTCTGCGCCGGAATGGTGTCGGTGGCGCCGTCGGCATAGTCCTTGCCGGAGATCCAGTGCTGCGGCGCGTCGAAATGCGTGCCGGAATGCTCGCCGAGCTTCAGCCAGTTCCAGGCCCACCAGGGACCGTTCTTATCATAGCGGGAGATCGAGTGGATCTCGATCTTGGGCGTGTCGACGGCGAGTTCCGGCGGCAGCTTGATCAGTGGCGTGTCCGGTCCTAGCGGCGCTGTCAGGTCGACCACCTTGATGGCGCCTAAAAGAAGCTGGCCGGCGACTTCGCCGAGGAGTTTTTGGGTGTCCATGGTCTCTGTTCCCTCTTTCGTGATGATCATCAAGGCTCGTCTCGGCCCTTAATATCCTACTAGACGAAAACATATGCATCTGCAATTATCTTTAAGCATAAAGGAAATGGGAACGGGGCGTGAGCGAGTTCGACGCCATCTTTGTCGGGGCGGGCCACAACAGTCTGGCATGCGCCGCGCATTTGGCGCTCAAAGGCTGGAAAACCGGGATTTTCGAGCGCAACGCAACAATAGGCGGCGCCGTCCAGACGCGCGAGTTCACCCTTCCCGGCTTCCGCCACGATTTCGGCGCGATGAATCTCAGCCTGTTCGCCGGCTCGGCCTTCCACCGTAAATATGCAAATGAATTGAAAGCACAGGGGCTGGAGTTCGCGCCGGTCGCCGATTGTTTCGCCAGCGCCTTTCCGGACGGTCGCTGGTTCGGCGTCAGCAACGATCTGGAAAAGACCACTGCCCGCATGGCCGCCTTCTCCGCCGCCGATGCCTCGACATGGCGCAGATTGGTCGCCGCCTTCCCGGCGGAGGCCGAGCATCTGTTCCGGCTGCTGGGTTCGCCGATGAGCGCACGTGCTCTTGCCGGCACCGCCTGGAACCTGTGGCGCAAGAAGGGCATGTCGGGGGTGCTCGGTACGGGACGGCTGCTGCTGTCATCGCCCCGCGCCTGGCTCGAGGAGACTTTCGAGTCGCCTCATATCAGGGCAACGCTCGCCACCTGGGGCATGCATCTCGACTTCGCGCCCGACATCGCCGGGGGTGCCGTGTTCCCCTATCTGGAGTCGATGGCCAACCAGAGCTTTGGCATGGTGCTGGGCAAGGGAGGCGCCGACACCATTATCCGCGCCCTGTCAGGCATGGTCAGGTCTGCCGGCGGCAAGATCGTCACCGGCGCCGAGGTGGCCGAGATCACGGTTTCCGCTGGCAAGGCGGCCAGCGTGCGGCTCGCTTCCGGTGAGATCCACACAGCGACCAAGGCGGTCATCGCAGGCGTCGCGCCCAAGGCGCTGACCGGCAAGCTGCTGCCCAATGGTTCGGGTGACGCCGGCTTCGATAGGGCGATGCAAAAATTCCGCCATGCGCCGGGCACGATGATGATCCATCTGGCGCTCGATGAATTGCCGGACTGGCGCGCCGGAGTGGAGCTGCGGCAGTTCGCCTATGTTCATCTGTCGCCGTCGCTCGATGCCATGTCACGCACCTATCAGCAGGCGATGGCGGGCATGCTGCCTGACGAGCCGGTTCTGGTCGTCGGCCAGCCGACTGCGATTGATCCATCGCGGGCGCCCGAGGGCAAACATGTGCTGTGGGTGCAGGTGCGCATGCTGCCCGCTGAAATCACAGGCGATGCCGCCGGCAAGATCGCGCCCGCGCATTGGGACCAGGTCAAGGAGGTCTACGCCGACCGTGTCCTCGACATCATCGAGACCTATGCACCCAGCCTGCGAAACAATATCCTCGGCCGCGCTGTCTTCTCGCCCATCGATCTCGAGCGCGAAAATCCGAACCTCGTCGGCGGCGACCAGGTTTGCGGCAGCCATCATCTGGCGCAGAATTTCCTGTTTCGCCCGGCGCGCGGCTACGCCGGCTGGAACACGCCGATCGGCAATCTCCATCTCACGGGTGCCGCGACATGGCCTGGTGCCGGCACTGGTGCGGCTTCGGGCTACATGCTCGCGCAACAGCTTGGCGGGAGGTAGGAGCGACGATTCCGTAGAGGCGACGAAAGGCAAGGCGCTGCTGCCCACGAAGCCTGAACCAATAAAGTGACATTGCCGCGCGACGAAAACAGAAAACCAACAAGGGGAACGACCATGACAATCAACAGACGCGAATTGCTGGGATACAGTGCCGCGGCACTCGGGGTGGCGGCAGTCGGCCTGCCGCAGATCGCCAAGGCGGCTGCCGGTGAACTGACCATCGCCTATAACGTCAACCTGCCGTCCTGGGACCCGACCACCGGACCTTCGGCCGTCAACCCGACGATCCAGGGGCTGTATCAGTCGGTATTCGACCAGTTCATCCCGCAGAAGCCCGATTTGTCCTTCGCGCCAGGGCTGCTCACCGAATGGGGCTGGAACGACGACCGCACCAAGATCACGATGACGGTGCGCGAAGGCGTGACCTGGCATGACGGCTCGCCGTTCACGGCGGAAGACGTAGTCTGGTCGCTGCAGCGGGCGGGTGACGAAAAGACCGGCAACCCTATCCAGTTCGTCTGGAAGAACGTCAACAATTTCAAGATCGACGGCAACAAGATCACCGGCGACGTCGTGCAGTTCGACCCGGTCTATTTCAAATGGATGTCGTTCCTGACCGGCTACATCCTGCCGAAGGCCTATTACGAAAAGGTCGGCGCCGAAGGCTTCGAGAAGGCGCCGATCGGTACCGGCCCCTACATGGTCGAAAAATTCGAGCGCAACGCCTTCCTGCGGCTGAAGGCCAACCCGAACTACTGGGGCGGCAAGCCGGCCTTCGAGAATGTGACGATCAAGTTCGTCGCTGATGCGGCAAGCCGCGTCGCAGAGATCGAGTCCGGCTCCTCGCAGGTGACGCTTGAAATTCCCTATGAGGAATATGACCGGCTGATCGCCAAGGACGGGCTGGCCGGCTCGTGCAAGAACGTCTCCGACATCGGCATGATCTTCTTCAACGACATCGAGGCGATGCTGGACAAGAACGTCCGCCAGGCAGCCGTCATGTCGATCGACAAGAAGCTGCTGGTCGATCGCCTGCTGCGCGGCTACGGCCAGCCGATCGACACGCTGGAGACGCCGGAATACACGGCCTATGATGCGTCGATCAAGGTCGAGCACAATCCGGAAAAGGCCAAGGAATTGCTGGCCGCCTCCGGCTACTCGCCGGAAAAGCCGGTCAAGTTTACCATCCAGACCACCAAGGGCTTCAAGCCCAAGGACTATGAGATGATCCAGGCGATCGTCGGCATGTGGCGCAAGGTCGGCATCGAGGCGACGATCGAGGTCTATGAGATCGCCAAGCACTACGAGTTGCGCGCCGCCGACAAGCTGGCGCCGGCCGCCTTCTACAACTGGGGCAATGCTATCGGTGACCCGACCACCTCGACCGGCTTTGCCATGTACGGCCCGAGCCCGCATTCGGTGTGGGACAGCCAGGACCTGATCGACATGATCAACCCGCTATGGGGCGAGAAGGACGAGGCCAAGCGCATTGCTGGCTGGAAGGCCGTCGACAAATACATCGCCGATCAGGCCTATGTGCTGCCGCTGATGCAGTATGCGCAGCCGATCGTGCATGCCAAGAGCGTCAATGTGGTGCAGCATGTGTCCGGCGCGCTGCTGCCGGCCCTGATGACTCCGGCCTGATATCGGCGAGGAGACGCTGTCGCGAGACGGCGTGTCCTTTCCAACTGCGCAGGCCCCCTCATCCGGCCCTTCGGGCCACCTTCTCCCCGCTGGGGAGAAGAGACTGGCTCAGCCGTCTGCGACCTCTTCTCCCCTCGGGGGAAGGTGGCCGCGAAGCGGCCGGATGAGGGGGCTGTTCGTTCCATCAGTCACTGAAACGCATTGGGCCTACGCCAGAATGCTCCTGCAAAGATTCCTGGTCCGTCTTCTGGCGATGCTGATCACGCTGTTCGGCGTGGCCGTCGTCGTCTTTGTCGTGATCCGTGTCGCGCCCGGCGATCCGATCGCCATGATGCTGCCGCCCGGCGCAACGGATGCCGACATCGACCGGCTGCGGGCGCTCTACGGGCTCGACAAAACCATCGTGCAGCAGTTCTTCATCTGGCTGTCCGGCGTCGTCAGGGGCGATTTCGGCACCTCGATCTCGCTCAGGCAGGACGTACTCGGCCTTGTCTTCAACCGGCTGCCGGCGACGCTGGAACTCGCCATCGTCGCGCTTGTGATGGCGGTGGCACTCGGCGGCACGACGGCGGTCATCGGCGCACGCGAGCGCGGCACGGCGATCGAGGCCGGCATCGACATCGCCAGCGGTGCGGCGCTTTCCATTCCCGATTTCCTGTGGGGCCTGGTGCTGATCCTGTTGTTCGGTGTGCTGGTGCCGATCTTCGACATTTCCGGCCGGGTTTCGCCGCAGCTCGACCTGCCCTTCGTCACCCAGTTCTATCTGTTCGAGAGCTTGCTTCGCCTGCGCCTCGACCTCACCTGGGATCTCCTGAAACACATGCTGATGCCGGCGGTGGCGCTGGCTCTGCCATTGGCGGCGATCATCTCGCAGCTGTTGAAACAGTCGCTGAAGGAAGTGCTCGACCTCGACTATGTCGTGCTGGCACGGGTGAAAGGGTTTTCGGAAACGCAGGTCATCCTGCGCGAGGCGCTGAAGAATGCCGCCCTGCCGACGCTGACGCTGGTCGGCGTGCAGTTCACCTTCCTCATCGGCGGCACGGTCATCGTCGAACGGCTGTTTTCCTATGAGGGCCTCGGCAACATGGCGATCGATGCCGTCATCAACCGCGACCTGCCGCTGATCCAGGGCATCGTGCTGGTCTTCGCGCTGCTGTTCGTGCTGATCAACCTCACCGTGGACATGATGTATGCGCTGCTCAATCCGAGGCTGCGCCATGGATGAGGGCCGTGCTCGAAGGCGTGGTGTGTCGCCGCGCTTGTGGCTGGCCGGCGGCTGGCTGCTGCTGGCGCTTCTGGCCGCGATCTTTGCGCCGTTGGTCGCGCCGCAGGATCCGCTGGCGCAGGATCTGATGCTGGAACGGCTGCCGCCGTTCTGGATCAGCGGCGCCGAACCCGGCTATTGGCTGGGCACCGACAGCCTCGGCCGCGATCTGTTGTCCCGGCTGATCTTCGGCGGCCGCATTGCCTTCATCGTCGCTTTTGCGGCTGCGATCGCCGCCTGCCTGGTCGGCTCGATGCTAGGACTGGTCGCCGGCTATTTCGGCGGCTGGGCCGATCGCATCATCTCGCGCATCGTCGATGTCTGGATGGCGTTTCCGCCGGTGCTGTTCGCTATCCTTCTGGTGGCGGTGCTCGGCACTGGGCTCAGCTCCGTGATCCTCGCCATCGCCATCATCGACTGGACGCGTTTCTGCCGGGTGATCCGCGCCGAAACGATGGGCCAAGCGCGCATGGATTATGTCGAGAATGCCCGCATCGCCGGTTATGGCCGCATCGGCATCATGCTGCGCGAGGTTCTGCCCAATGTGCTGCCGTCGATCGTGGCGCTGCTGTCGCTGGAAATGGGTATCGCCGTCATCGTCGAGGCGATCCTGTCCTTCGTCAATCTGTCGATCTCGACCGACGACCCGACCTGGGGCGGCATCATCGCCGAGGGACGGCTGTCGATCCACCAGGCCTGGTGGGTGCTGGTGTTCCCGCTGATCACGCTGATCCTGACCGTGCTGTCGTTCAGCCAGTTCGGCGAGGCGCTGAAGACGCGTTTCGATCCGGTGCTGCGATGAGCGCCTGTCTCGACATCAGGGATCTGAGCGCCGTGCTGCCCAACGGCCAGCGCGTGCTGCGCTCAGTGTCGCTTGCCGTCCAGCCCGGCGAGGTCCGCGCCCTGGTCGGCGAGAGCGGCGCCGGCAAGACGATGATCGGCAAGGCGGTGCTCGGCGTGCTGCCGTCGAGCGTGCGCATCGTCGAAGGCGATATGCTGCTCGAAGGCGAGGATCTCGGCCGGCTTCAGCCAAAGGCAAGGCGCACGCTGATTGGCGCCCGCACGGCGCTGATCCCGCAGGATCCGCTGACCGCGCTCAACCCGTCGCGCCGCATCGGCTCGCAGATGACCGACCGGCTGGTGCGCATTCTCGGCTGGAGTGGCGAGAGGGCCGATACCCGCATTCGCCAGTTGCTCGACGAGGTGCAGATCCGCGACCCCGACCGCGTGCTCAAAAGCTATCCGCACGAGCTTTCCGGCGGCATGCGCCAGCGGGTGCTGATCGCCGCTGCCTTCGCCGCCGAGCCCCGGCTGATCGTTGCCGACGAACCGACGACGGCGCTCGACGTCACCGTGCAGAAGCAGATCCTGCGGCTGATCGTGCAGTTGCAGCGCGAGCATGGCACGGCGATCCTGTTCGTCACCCACGATCTCGGCGTCGTCGCCAAGATCAGCCAGAAGGTCTCGGTGCTCTATGCCGGCAAGGTCGTTGAAGAGGCCGAGACGGCTGCTCTCTTCGCTGCCCCGCAACACCCCTACACGCGCGCGCTGATGGCTGCGACGCCGCGCTACACCGACCCGTTTGCCTCGCTGAAACCAGTGGATGACGCTGTGCTGGCCGGGCTTGCTTCAGAGATCGCTGCCGCCGATCAGGCTTGGAGGCGGCCGCATGGTTGAGCCGCTGTTTTCCGTGCGCGGGCTGAAGGTCGCGCTGCCCGACATGACGCGCAAACCGCTGATCGGCCGCGCGCCGCTGGCCGAGATCCTGAAAGGCCTGGATTTCGACCTGCCCAAGGGCTCGGTGACCGGGATCGTCGGCGAATCCGGATCCGGCAAATCGACGCTCGGCCGCGCTTTGGTGCGCCTCTTGGAGCCCAGCGCCGGAAGCATCAGCTTCGACGGCCGCGATATCACCCATCTGCCGGAAGCGGAGCTCAGGCCACTGCGGCGCAATCTGCAGATGATCTTCCAGGATCCTATGTCGTCGCTCAACCCGCGCCGCACCATTGCCAGCATCATCGCTGCACCGCTGAAACAGAATGGCCTTGGCAACAATCTGAAGGCGCGCGTCGCCGAGGCCTTGCAGCGCGTCGGCCTGCCGCAAAGCTTTGCCGGCCGCTACCGCCACGAACTGTCGGGCGGCCAGCGACAGCGCGTCGGCATTGCCCGCGCGCTGGCGCTGTCGCCGAAATTCGTGCTGGCCGATGAAATCGTCTCCGGCCTCGACGTCTCGACGCAAGCGCAGATCCTCACCCTGCTGGAGAAGCTTGCGGCGGAGATGGGGCTGACGGTCGCTTTCATCAGCCACGATCTGTCCGTCATTCGGCGGCTGTGCCGGCAAGTGATCGTCATGCGCGAAGGCGTGATCGTCGAAGCCAGCGCCACCGACGCCTTGTTCGAAAACCCGCGGCAAAGCTACACGCGCGACCTAATCGCAGCCATTCCGCTGCCCGAGATCGACCCGGGCTGGCTGGACATCCCTGCCGCCGCCAAGGCTCCGACATGAATGCACACGCACGCCGAAAAGCGGGCCTCGGACGTGCGACCGGCAAAGACCCAAGTCCCGCCAATGGAGGAGGACTAACATGAAGAGGATACTTCGAAACGCAACGCTCGCAGTGGCGATGTTGGGCAGCGCCGGCATCGCCACCGCCAGCTCGATCCCGGGCATGCGCGGCCATGATCACACCGGCATCACGGTGCCCGACATGAAGCAGGCGGTCGACTTCTTCACCGAAGTGGTCGGCTGCAAGAAGGCGATGTCGTTTGGCCCGTTCGCCGACGACAAGGGCACCTTCATGCAGGATCTTCTGGGCGTCGACCCGAAGGCGGTGATCGAAGAGGTCACCATGGTGCGTTGCGGCTATGGATCGAACATCGAGCTGTTCAAATACACAGCGCCCGACCAGAAGGACCTGACGCCGAAGAACAGCGACATAGGCGGCTTCCACATCGCCTTCTATGTCGACGATGTCGCCGCCGCCAAAGCCTATCTCGACGGCAAGGGCGTCAAGACAAGGATGGGACCATTGCCGGTCAAGGAAGGACCGGCCGCCGGCCAGACCATCCTCTACTTCCAAGCGCCCTGGGGGCTGCAATTGGAAGCGATCAGCTATCCCTCGGGGATGGCCTACGAGAAGGGTGCGGAGACCGTTTTGTGGAGCCCGAAGAGCCCGGAAAAATGATGGGAATGCGTGCTTGCGGATGTCCCGCAAGCACGCCACACAGATGCGACGTTGAATCATTTCGATATGAAACTTTAAGCTTGAAATAATTTGCCGCCGGCGCGATACTGAAACCAGCAAGCGAAGAGGAGATCGCAGACATGAAGGTTGCGGTTCTCGGCGGTGGACCAGCCGGCCTCTACTTTGCCATTTCGATGAAACTCAGGGACGCCGCGCACGATGTGACGGTGTTCGAGCGCAACCGCGCCGACGACACGTTCGGCTGGGGCGTCGTGCTGTCGGCCGAGACGCTCGACAATCTGTCGAAGAACGATCCGGTCAGCGCCGTCTGGATCAAGAAGCACTTTGCTTACTGGGACGACATCGCTGTCATCCATGACGGCGTGCGAACTGTTTCGACGGGGCACGGTTTCTGCGGCATCGGCCGCAAGCGGCTGTTGGTCCTGTTGCAGCGCCGGGCGCGCGAACTCGGCGTCAAGCTGATGTTCGAGACCGATATCGCCGACCCGAAACCCTACATGGAAACGCATGATCTTGTCGTCGCTGCCGACGGGCTGAATTCCAGGGCGCGCAACACCTTCGTTGACGTCTTCAAACCCGACATCGACACCCGCAAATGCAAGTTCGTCTGGCTCGGAACCAACCAGAAATTCGACGACGCCTTCACCTTCATCTTCGAGAAGACCGAGCATGGCTGGGTGTGGGCGCACGCCTACCAGTTCGACAGCGATACCGCGACCTTCATCGTCGAATGCAGCGAACAGACCTGGGCTGCCTTTGGCTTCGGCGCGATGTCGCAGCAGGAATCGATCGCTGTCTGCGAGCGCATCTTCGCCAAGCATCTCGGCGGCCACGCGCTGATGACCAATGCCAACCATATCAGGGGTTCGGCCTGGATCAATTTCCCGCGCGTGCTGTGCGAGCGCTGGTCGTACAAGAATTTGGCCTTGATGGGCGATGCGGCGGCGTCAGCGCATTTCTCGATCGGCTCCGGCACTAAACTCGCATTGGAAAGCGCGGTGGCGCTGGCCGAGTATGTCGAGTCCGAACCGGACCTTGAGGCCGCGTTCCGTAGATATGAGGATGCTCGCCGCACCGAGGTGCTGAAGCTGCAATCGGCGGCGCGCAATTCGCTCGAATGGTTCGAGGAGGTGGAGCGCTATCTCGGCCTCGATCCGGTGCAGTTCAACTATTCATTGCTGACCCGCTCGCAGCGCATCAGTCACGAGAATCTGCGGCTGCGCGACGCCGAATGGCTTGGCGGTGCGGAGGAATGGTTCCAGCGCCAGGCGGGCGCCGGCGGCATGCGCCGCGCGCCGATGTTCGCGCCGTTCAAGCTGCGCGACCTGACGCTGCAGAACCGCATCGTCGTCTCGCCGATGGCGCAGTACAAGGCCGTCGACGGCTGTCCGACCGACTGGCATTTCACCCACTATGCCGAGCGCGCCAAGGGTGGCGCAGGCCTCATCTATATCGAGATGACCTGCGTCAGTCCCGAGGGTCGCATCACGCCTGGCTGTCCCGGATTCTACGCGCCCGAACATGAAGTGGCGTGGAAACGGCTGGTCGATTTCGTCCACGCCGAGACCGAAGCCAAGATCTGCGCCCAGATCGGCCATTCCGGCGCCAAGGGCTCGACCCGGCTTGGCTGGGAAGGCAACGACGTGCCGCTGGTATCAGGCAACTGGCCTGTCATGGCGGCCTCGGCCGTCGCGTGGTCACCTGAGAATCAGGTGCCGAAGGCGATGGACCGCGCCGATATGGACAGGGTGCGCGACGAATTCGTGGCTTCGGCCGAGATGGCCGATCGCTGCGGCTTCGACATGCTCGAAATCCACGCCGCGCACGGCTATCTCCTGTCGTCGTTCATCACGCCGGTCACCAACCGGCGCACGGATGCCTATGGCGGCTCGCTGGAAAACCGCATGCGCTATCCCCTCGAAGTCTTCCGCGCGGTGCGCGCCGCATGGCCGGCCGAGAAGCCGATCTCGATGCGCATTTCGGCTAATGACTGGGTCGGCATCGAAGGCGTGACGCCTGCCGACGCGGTCGAGATCGCACGGCTGCTGCATGAGGCCGGCATCGACATCTGCGACGTCTCGGCCGGCCAGACATCGGCGCTGGCAAAGCCCGTCTACGGCCGCATGTTCCAGACGCCGTTTTCCGACCGCATCCGAAACGAGGTCGGCATGGCCACCATGGCGGTCGGTAACATCTACGAGCCGGACCATGTCAACTCGATCCTGATGGCTGGTCGCGCCGATCTGGTGGCGCTGGCACGGCCGCATCTCGCCGATCCCTACTGGACCTTGCATGCCGCGGTCACGCTCGGCGACCGCGGCGTCAAATGGCCGGATCCCTATTTGCCTGGGCGCGACCAGCTCTACCGGCTGGCCGAGCGCGATGCGGCGGCGGGGCTGAAAGTATGAGTGCTTTTCGCTTGCTACGTCGGCGCTGTACCCCCATCCCTAGCCCCTCCCCACAGGGGGGAGGGGGACTATGTTGCGTTCGACCCAGCGGAAACCGCATAAGTTTGCGATCGATAGGTGCTGCTGCTGCCTTCTCCCTCCCCCTAGTGGGGAGGGTTAGGGGTGGGGGTACTTGGCGCCAAGTTTCGAGGATTGGCGCATGATCGCGGGCAAGCATGCGCTGGTCACTGGCGGCGGCTCCGGCGTTGGCCGAGCCATCGCGCTGGCTCTGGCGGATGCCGGCATCGACGTGACCATCTGCGGCCGCCGGGAAGCGGAGCTTGCCAAGGTCGCCGGCGAAAACGACCGCATCTCCGGCATCGCCGCCGATGTCACCGATGAGGCGGCGATGGCGTCGCTTTACGAGAGGGCGGAAGCCGTGCGTGGGCCCTTCGACATCGTCGTCGCCAATGCCGGCATGGCCGGCAGCACGCCGGCCCACAAGACCACCCTTGCCGACTGGCAGCGGACACTCGACGTCAATCTGACCGGCGCCTTCCTGACGGTGAAACCGGCGCTGGCCGGCATGGCCGCGCGCAAGGCGGGGCGGATCGTCTTCATTGCCTCCACGGCAGGGCTGAAAGGCTACGCCTATGTCGCGCCTTACGTCGCCGCCAAGCATGGCGTCGTCGGCCTGATGCGGGCTCTTGCCGCCGAGACGGCGAAGTCCGGCGTCACCGTCAACGCGGTGTGCCCGGGCTTTGTGGAAACCGAAATGCTGGAGGAATCCATCCAGCGCATCATCGATAAGACCGGCCGTTCGGTCGAACAGGCGCGGTCGAGCCTGGCCTCGACCAATCCGCAAGGCCGCTTCATCCAACCGCGAGAGGTCGCCGCCGCCGTGCTGTGGCTGTGTGGCGACGCCGCCCAATCGATCACCGGACAGGCGATTTCCATCTCAGGAGGCGAAACATGGTAGCCGGCCCCCTGCCCGCGCCGTCGGGACCCGGCAAGGACCGCTTGCGTCTGTGGATCAGGCTGCTGCGTGCCTCGCGCACGATCGAGGCCGAGCTGCGCGAGCGCCTGAAGAAGGAGTTCAACACGACGCTGCCGCGCTTCGACGTGATGGCAGCCCTTTATCGGGTGCCGGAAGGCATGCTGATGAGCGACCTGTCGCGCTTCCTGCTGGTGTCCAACGGCAATGTCACCGGGATCGTCGACCGGCTGGTTTCGGAAGGACTAGTGGCGCGTGCGAGGCGCAATGGCGACCGCCGCACCTCGATGGTGCGGCTGACCGAGGAAGGCACGCAAACCTTTGCCGCCATCGCCGCGGCGCATGAAGGCTGGATCGGCGAATTGCTGGGCAAGGTCAGCGAGGACGACGCGCGCCGGCTGACCGGCATGCTGACCTCGTTCCGCAGCAACTGGGAGGGACGCGAATGACCGAGATGGCCGGGCGCAAGCCGAAGCATTTCCTGTGGGAGGTCGATGGCAGGATCGCCAAGGTCCGGCTCGACCGGCCGGAGCGCAAGAACCCGCTGACCTTCGACAGCTATGCCGAACTGCGCGATACGTTCCGCGACCTCGTCTATGCCGACGACGTCGACGCCGTGGTGTTCCTGTCCAATGGCGGCAATTTCTGCTCCGGCGGCGATGTCCACGACATCATCGGCCCGCTGGTCAAGATGGACATGAAGCAGCTTCTCGCCTTCACCCGCATGACCGGCGATTTCGTCAAGGCCATGCTGAATTGCGGCAAGCCGATCATTGCGGCGGTCGATGGCGTCGCGGTCGGCGCCGGCGCCATCATCGCCATGAGTTCGGACATCCGCATCGCTACGCCGGAAGCGAAGACGGCGTTCCTGTTCACCCGCGTCGGCCTCGCCGGCTGCGACATGGGCGCTTGTGCGATCCTGCCGCGCATCATCGGCCAGGGCCGCGCCGCAGAACTGCTCTACACCGGCCGCACCATGACGGCTGATGAAGGCGAGCGCTGGGGTTTCTACAACCGGCTGGTCGATGCCGCAGCGCTGGAGGCAGACGCGCTCGACATGGCGGCGCGCATCGTCTCCGGCCCGACCTTCGCCCACGGCATCACCAAGACGCAGCTCAACCAGGAATGGTCGATGGGCCTCGACCAGGCGATCGAGGCGGAAGCGCAGGCGCAGGCGATCTGCATGCAGACCCGCGACTTCGAGCGCGCCTACCAGGCGTTCGTGGCCAAGGAAAAGCCGGTGTTCGAGGGGGATTGAGGATGGTAGGTTTGCGCCCAGGCACCCCCCTCTGGCCTACCGGCCATCTCCCCCGCAAAGGGGGAGATCGGCTGTACGTCTTGTTTTCGCCAATCTCCAACGTTGCCAGGTCGAAGCCGTCGGCAAGGCTGCCAATCTCCCCCCTTGCGGGGGAGATGTCCGGCAGGACAGAGGGGGGTGCGACGGATCGCGACGAAAATCGAGGGCGCGCCCATGCCTGACCGTTCCTTCCTCAACTGGCCGTTCTTCGAAGACCACCATCGCGCGCTGGCCGACCAACTGGAGGCGTGGTGCGCAAAAAACCTGCCGGTCGATCACCATGATGTCGATGCCGCCTGCCGCGAGCTGGTGGCCAAGCTTGGCCGGGACGGCTGGCTGAAGCCGACGGCTGTCGACACCGACAATCCGGGGCCACTCGACGTCCGCACATTGTGCATTACGCGCGAGACGCTCGCGCGCCATGACGGGCTCGCCGATTTCGCCTTCGCCATGCAGGGGCTGGGCACCGGGGCGCTCAGCCTGTTCGGTACGCCGCAGCAGCAGCAATGGCTGGCAAAGACACGTGCCGGCAAGGCGATTTCCGCCTTTGCCCTGTCGGAGCCGCGCTCGGGATCGGATGTCGCCAACACCGAAATGACGGCGACCCGCGACGGCGACAGTTACGTTCTGTCCGGCGAAAAGACCTGGATCTCCAATGGCGGCATCGCCGATCTCTACGTCGTCTTTGCCCGCACCGGCGAGGCGCCGGGCGCCAAGGGGCTCTCCGCCTTCCTCGTGCCTGATAACACCAAGGGCCTTGGCATTGCCGAACGGCTCGAAGTGATTGCGCCGCATCCGCTGGCGCGGATGTCGTTCGATCAGGTCCGGCTGCCGGCCGCGGCGCTGATCGGCAGACCGGGCGACGGCTTCCGCATCGCCATGTCGGTGCTCGACGTGTTCCGCTCGACTGTCGGTGCGGCAGCCCTCGGCTTTGCCCGCCGCGCGCTGGATGAAAGCATCAAACGCGTAGCCGAGCGCAAACTGTTCGGCGCGCCGATGGGCGAACTGCAGATGGTGCAGGGCCATATCGCCGACATGGCGCTGGACGTGGATGCGGCGGCGCTGCTGGTCTACCGCGCCGCATGGACCAAGGATATGGGTGCGCCCCGCGTCACCCGCGAGGCGGCGATGGCCAAGCTGTTTGCCACCGACAAGGCGCAAGAGGTGATCGACAAGGCCGTGCAGCTGCATGGCGGCGACGGTGTCCGCAAAGGCCATATCGTCGAAAGCCTGTATCGCGAGATCCGCGCGCTGCGCATCTATGAGGGTGCCTCCGACGTGCAGAAGGTGGTGATCGCGCGACAAGTGATGGGCGCGGCCTGACGGCAGAGATTTGACGGGCATTCGATTTTGAAAATTGGTTTTTGGAATACCGGGAGGTTTTGAATGCACACGATTCTGCAGCCGGAAGGCTGGGCAAAACCTGTCGGTTACGCCAATGGCGTCGCGGCACGCGGGCAACTCGTCTTCGTTGGCGGACAGGTCGGCTGGAACGGCCAATGCCAGTTCGAGACCGACGACTTCGTCGGCCAGGTGAAGCAGACGCTCGAAAACATCGTCGCGGTGCTGGCCGAGGCCAGCGCCGGACCGCAGCACATCACCTCGATGACCTGGTATTTTACCGACAAGGCCGAATACCTCGCCAGCCTCAAGGGCATTGGCGAGGTCTATCGCGAAGTGATCGGCCGGCACTTTCCGGCGATGGCCGCCATGCAGGTGATGGCGCTGGTCGAGGATCGCGCTAAGGTGGAAATCCAGGCGACCGCCGTCATTCCGGAATAATCTATTGGCTGGCCTAGGAATAAATTATTCGCGCAGGCCCGCCTGTCTCAAAATCGGCAGCACGTTATCGCAGAAATAGGGCAGCTCCTGCGTGTAATTGACGAAGGACAGCGCGATGCCCTGATAGCCGTGCCCGGCAATGGCGACCATGTCGGCGGCGATTGTTTCCGGCGTTCCAATCAGCGGGTAGGTGCCGGCGCCGCCGGCGAAACGCTGCCGGTAACGGTCATAGGCATGCGGGTCGTGCGATTGCGAGAATTCCTTCTTGCCGGCCATGTGGGCATCGACTGCATCGTGGTCCGCCATCTCAACCGCGTAGCTGTTATAATAGGCCTGCGACTCTTCCATCGTCGGGCGGCAGACGACATGCGCAACGGTATAGACGCCGACGTCGCGGCCTGCCTTGTCGGCCCGCTCGCCGATGTCGGCGACATGCTTGCCGGCATCGCTCATTTCCGAAAAGGTCGTGAACAGATAATCGCATCGGGCGGCGGCGAAATCTCGGCCCGGCCCGCCGAAAGCAGCGTTCATGGTCACGGGTCGCGGAACTTGCAGACTGGCCGGTCGGCTCACCGCTTCCTTGAGGTGATAATAGGTGCCTTCGTAATCGAGCGGCTCAGCCGACGCATAAAGCTTTTCGAGGATTTCAATCCATTCCGCCGCCTGGTCGTAGCCCTTCTCGACCAGCGGCGTGCCGAACATGCCGAATTCCTTCGGGTTCCAGCCGCAGACGATGTTCAAGCCGGCGCGGCCCTGGCTGATATGGTCGACCGTCGCCAGCGCCTTGGCGGCATAGAGCGGATGCACCAGCGGCACATGCACGGTCATGAACAGGCCGATCTGTTCGGTGGCGACCGCAAGAGCCGCCGCCCAGGTGAAGGTCTCGAACGACCATTCGCGCACCTTGTTGCGACCGCCAAAACCGCGCCAGCGCGCGATCGGCAGCATGAACTCCAGGCCTGCGCGGTCAGCGATCTGCGCGGCCGTGAGATTGTCCTGCCACCTCGCCGTCCAGCGTTCCGGAACATCGGTGATGGCAAGCCCGCCATCGGCATTGGTTGAAAAAACACCAAGCTTCAGCCTGTTCGGGCCGTGCAAGGGATGTGGTTTGTTCATGTCGCGACCTCCCGGCGAAGATCGCACGCTACGGCTCCGCGAAAATATTTCAAGCATGAAATAGCTTCGCCTCGCGATGGTTTGCGGATATGGATTCCGGCAGGAGGAGAAAGGGATCGGCATGAGCGAGTTCCGCCAGAAATGCATCGGCAAGACGAGCCTTGTCGGCTCCTTTGTCGCTATTCCCCATCCCGTCGCGGTCGAAGTGATGGCGCAGTCGGGCCTCGATTTCCTCTGCATCGACTGGGAGCATGCGCAGATCTCGCGGGACATGATCGAGACCATGGTGCGCGCGGCCGACGTGCATCGCGTGCCGGCCATGGTGCGCGTTCCCGGCCATGCGCCGGAAGCAATCCAGGCGGCGCTGGACAGTGGCGCGCAAGGTATGCTGGTGCCGCGCGTCTCGACCGCCGCCCAGGCCGAAGCAGCGGTGAAGGCCTCGCGCTATCCGCCCAGGGGCGAGCGCGGCGTCGGACCCGGCCGCGCCGCCGGCTATGGCTATCACATTCCCGAATATTTGGCCGGCGCCAACGACAGGATCGTCGTCGCGATCCAGGTCGAGACCGCGGAAGGGTTGGCCAACATCGACGCGATCGCGGCCGTCGACGGCATCGATGTGATCTTCGTCGGCCCCGGCGATCTTTCGGTGTCGATCGATGCACTCGGACCGAAAGGCGCTGACAAGCTCAATGCGGCGATCCGGACGATCGTCGGCGTGACGATCGCGCACGACAAGGCCGCCGGCATTTTTTGCGCCAGCCCGCAGCCTGTCGGGCAATGGGCAGCTATCGGCGCCAGCTTCTTCATCCTGGCCAGCGACACGATGTTTCTCGGGGCGGGTGCGGCCGCCGGTTCTTCCGCCGCGCGGGCCGAACTGGCACGAGGCGAGCGCGGCTAGCACAAAAAGGCGTATCGTCGGGGCAACATTCCGGCCAAACTTTTTAAGCTTAAAACTTTCGCCTTGAAAACCGCCGCACTTTGGATAAGCATTCCAAAATCGATGGCGATTGCCGTGCCGGAGGGGCTTGCCGGCCTGTTCATCGTGGTGTTCCGGGTGGGAGGGGTTTCAGTCCTTGTCGTTCATACTGCCCCAGTCATCGTCCAGCGCGCGCTATGCCTTCGATGGCGTGCGCGCACAAATCCGCGATCTGCACACAGAAAACATCGCCAACCTTGCCGTGCGGGCGCGTGAACTCGGCGATGTGATCGCGCTGTGGTATGGCGAAGGCGATATGGTGACGCCGGCCTTCATCCGCGACGCTGCCAAGGCCGCCTTCGATGAAGGCCTGACCTTCTACGTTCCCAACATGCGCGGGCACGCCCCGTTGAACGAGGCGCTGTCGGAGTACCAGACGCGCATCCATGGCCGGCCGATCCCGATCGCGCGCACTACGGTCACGCCGGGCGGCATGCAGGCGCTGTATCTGGCGCTGGAACTGCTGGTCGATACTGGCAGCAACGTCGTCTATGTCGCGCCGCAATGGCCCAACATCCACAACGCCATCCACCTGATCGGCGGCGAGCCACGGCCGTTTTCGCTCGACTTCAAGGGCGACTGGCATCTCGATCTCGACCGGCTGTTTGCGACCTGCGACGCACGCACGCGCGCGATCTTCCTGTCGACGCCATCCAACCCGACCGGCTGGACCGCATCGCGCGAGGAGATGCAGGCGCTGCTCGATTTCAGCCGGCGCACCGGCATCTGGATCATCTCCGACGAGGTCTATGGCCGGCTCTATTTCGACGGCAACGTTGCCCCTTCCATCCTGCAGATCGCCGAGGACGGCGACCGGGTGCTGTCGGTCAACAGCTTCTCCAAGGCCTGGGCAATGACCGGCTGGCGTATCGGCTGGCTGACGCATCCGTCCGGGGTGGCCGAGCAGCTCGGCGCCATGACCCAATATGTCAACAGCGGCACGGCAGCCCCCATCCAGGCCGGTGCGGTCGCAGCGATCCGGCAGGGCGAGCCGCTTGTCGAGGAGATCCGGCAGCGGATCAGAACCGGCCTTGACCTAGCCTATGACAGGCTGGCGGAAATTCCGGGCATCATCTTACCGACCAAACCGCGCGGCGGCATGTATGCCTTCTTCGCCATGGACGGCGAAAGCGACGCACGTCGCGCCTGCGCCAAGATCCTGGAGACGGCGCGCGTCGGGCTGGCGCCCGGCCATCTCTTTGGAAGTTCGGCCACGGCCTTCCTGCGGATGTGCGTGTGCCGTGAGCGTGACCAGATAGCGACCGCGCTCGACCGCATGGTCGCTGCCATGAATTGACGCCCTGCCTGAAGCGGGGCGGCAAAAAACCGTGCGGGAGCAACCCGCCCGATCAACAACAGAGGGAACACAAATGAGCTTCACTCGCCGTAAATTGCTTCTTCTCGCCGCCGCCATCGGCATCGCCGCCGGCCCCGCCACCGCCTATGCCGCCGACGTGCTGAATGTCGGCGCCTACCCGACCAATCCGCCGTTCGAATACAAGAACGAGAGCGGTACCTTCGAAGGCTTTGAAGTCGACATCGTCAACGAAGCAGCCAAGCGCGTCGGCATGACCACCGACATCGCCGATCTCGGCTTCCAGGCGCTGTTTGCCGCCACCACGTCGAAGCGCATCGACGTCGCCATTTCGTCGATCACCATCACGGCGGAGCGGCTGAAGTCGCAGTCGTTCACCCAGCCCTATTATGATTCAGACATGGGCATCGCCACCAAGACCGACAGCGCGATCAAGGCCGAAGCCGACCTCAAGGGCAAGATCGTCGGCGTGCTGTCCGGCTCGACCGGCGAGACCTGGGTCAAGGCGCATCAGGAAGCCGACGGCTTCAGCGACGTGAAGGGTTACGACACGCAGCAGAACCTGTTGCTCGACCTCAGCGCCGGACGCGTCGATGCCGCCGTCAGCGACATTCCAGGCATGGAGTATTCCTTCACCAAGATGAAGGACCTGGTCGTCAAAGAACGCATCAAGACCGGCGAACAATACGGCCTGATGATGACCAAGGACCACCCGCTGCTCGGCAAGCTGAACGACGCGCTGAGCGCGATGAAGAAGGACGGCACGCTGGCCGCCATCCACAAAAAGTGGTTCGGCAGCGACGCGCCCGCCGACTCTTCGACCATGAAGGAAATGCCGCTGCCGAAGGCCTGAGTGGTAATGCATTGAAATCGTGCCGGCTTTCCAGGCCGGCACGATTCATTTCATGCTCCAGCGCCGGCTTCCGCCGCAGGCACCTCGCCGTCGGTGAGGTCAATCGATTTTAACGTGAGCATTCTTTGCTCTGGGGTTCGGGAACGCTCCCATGTCGCTGCTCGACACCTTCTTCAACCCCGATGTCATCATGTCCAGCCTGCCGGCGCTGCTGCGCGGCTTCCTGAACACGCTGCTGCTCGGCATCTTAAGCATCGGCATCGGCATCCCCATCGGCCTGGTGATCAGCCTGGTGCGGCTCTATGCGCCGAAGCCGCTGCGCTGGCTCGCGGTCGGCTACACCGACATCTTCCGCGCCCTGCCGGTGCTGGTCGTGCTGATCCTGATCTACTACGCGCTGCCGTTCCTCGGCATCCGTCTGTCGTCCTGGGCGTCGGCGGTGACGGCGTTCGCCTTCATCATGTCGGCCTATTCGACCGAGGTGTTCCGCTCCGGCATTGAAAGCATTCCACGCGGCCAGTTCGAGGCATCACAGGCACTCGGCCTGCCGTTCCTGCTGACACTGCGCAAGGTGGTGCTGCCGCAAGCGATCCGCGTCGTCATCCCGCCGATGACCAGCAACTGCGTCTCGATGTTCAAGGACACTTCGCTCGCCTCCACCGTGGCGCTGCCGGAACTGTTGAAGGAAGCGACCAACGCGCAGTCGCTCTATGCCAACCCCTCGCCGCTAATCGGCGCGGCGCTTGTCTATCTCATCTTTCTCTGGCCGATGGTGCGCCTCGTCAGCCTGCTTGAAGAGCGCTTCAAGACCGAGAAGAAGCGCTGACGTCACCAACTGATCCCCGCCCAAGTCCTTTGCAGGAGCCTACCCGTGAACAGACATCAAACCGACAATGCGAGCGCAGCCGCGTTTCCCGTCGACACCATCCGCGCAATGTTTCCCGCTCTGCAGCGGGCCGGCGATTTCATTTTCTTGGACAACGCCGCCGGCGCGCAGATCCCGCAGAGCGTGCTCGACGCGGTGACCAACCATCTGGTTTCGCACAATGTGCAGCGTGGCGGCCGCTATCGCCGCAGCGTCACCGTCGACCAGTCGGTCGCCGATGCGCGGACAAGTGTCGCGCTGCTGATCAACGCCTACAGCCCGGCGGAAATCTGCTTCGGCATGAACGCCACTTCGTTCATCCGCCTGGTTAGCCTCGGCATCGGCCAGATGCTTCAGGAGCGTGATGAGATCGTCATCACCGACATGGACCACGACGCCAACATCGCGACATGGCTGGCGCTGGAATCCGCCGGCGCCAAGTTCAAATGGTGGCGGATGCGCGAGGACGGCAATCTGCATGTCGACGATCTGCGCCCGCTGGTTTCTGACCGCACCCGCCTCGTCGCCTGCACTGTCACCGCGCATTCGATTGGCTCGATCGTCGATGTCGCTTCCGTGGCTGGGATCGCGCACGCGGCCGGCGCCGAAGTGTTCCTCGACTGCGTGCATTACGGACCGCACGGGTTGATCGACGTGCAGGCCTGGGACTGCGACTATCTCGTCTGCTCCGGCTACAAGAACTTCTCGCCGCATATGGGCTTCCTGTGGGGCCGTTTCGAAACGCTGAAGCGGCTGCCGACCTTCCGCGAGGATTTCATCCCCGACGAGCCGCCCTACAAGGTCGAGGCCGGCACCTTCATCTACGAGAACGTCTCGGGGATGGATGCCGCTGTGCAGTATCTGGAACTGATCGGCCGCAATCTTGCGCCCTCCAACAACCGCTCGCGGCGTGAAAACATCGTCGCCGGCATGAGCGCCATCCGCGACTACGAGCTGGTGCTGGCGCGCGAGATGCTTGCGGTGCTGAAAGGTTGCGGCGCGACCATCTATGGCGTTGCCGACGAGGCCCGCATCACCGAACGCGTACCGACCTTCTGCTTCAACATCGGCAAACTGTCGCCGCAGCGGATCGTCGAGGAAATGGCCGAACTGCAGATCGGCATCCGCGACGGCCACATGTACGCGCCACGGCTGATGAAGCGCCTCAACCTGTCAATGGACAGCGGCGCCATCCGCGCCTCGCTGGTCCACTACAACACACTCGAGGAAGTCCGGCGCTTCGGCGAAGCCCTGCGCGCCATCATCGCCAAATTGTCCTGAATAAAGGTGAGCCTGACGCTGCCGTGCGGCGTCAGGCCACCTTCTTCTTCGCAAGCCTTGCCTTGATCGAGGCCACGTCGGCACGCGGCGTCGCGGCGAACAGCGTCCTGGTGTAGCCGTGCTTGGGGTCGGCGAAGACCTCGTCGCGCGAGCCGTATTCGACCGCTTCGCCGAAATACATCACCATCACATCGTCGGCGATGTAACGCACCACGGACAGGTCGTGGCTGATGAAGACGTAGGTCAGCTGGAACTCGTCCTGCAGGTCGGCAAGCAGGTTGAGCACCTGCGCCTGCACCGACAGATCGAGCGCCGAGACCGGCTCGTCCAGCACCAGCAGGCTCGGGTTGAGCATCAGCGCGCGGGCAATGGCGATGCGCTGGCGCTGGCCGCCGGAGAACATGTGCGGATAACGGTTGTAGTGCTCGTGGCCGAGGCCGACCTTCTTCAGCATCTTCATCGCCAGGTCGCGCCTCTCGGCCGCCTGCTTGTCGGTGTTGATCAAAAGCGGTTCGCCCAGCACGTCGCCGATCTTCTGGCGCGGATTGAGCGATCCGTACGGATTCTGGAAAACGATCTGCACCTTGCGGCGCATCTCCTTCGTCAAGGCGTTCCTGGCGATATCGACCTTGTTGCCGTCGATGAACAGCTCGCCCGCTGTCGCCGGATCGATGAGGGTGATGATGCGGGCAAGCGTGGACTTGCCGCAGCCGCTTTCGCCGACGATGGCCAGCGTCTTGCCCTTGTCCACCTTGAAGGAGACGCCCTTGACCGCATGCACCGTGCGCGGCCCGGTGAACAGGCCACCACCGATGTGGTAGTCGCGCACGATGTTCTTGCCTTCGAGAACGGTGATGCTCATGAGGTGGCTCCCGTTGCAGAGGGGGCCGGCTCGAACAGCATGTCGGACACGGTCGGCAACCGGTCGCCGACAGCATTTTCCGGCAGCGCCGAGAGCAGGGCGCGCGTGTAGTTGCTTTTTGGCGACTCGAACAGCGACAGCACGTCGGCCTCTTCCATCTTGCGGCCCTTGTACTGGACGATGACGCGGTCTGCGGTTTCGGCAACCACGCCCATATTGTGGGTGATCATGATCAGGCCCATGCCGTATTTGGCCTGCAGCGAAACCAAGAGATCGAGGATCTGTTTCTGGATGGTGACATCAAGGGCCGTGGTCGGCTCGTCGGCGATCAGCAGTTTCGGATTGCAGGCAATGGCAATGGCGATCATGACACGCTGGCACTGGCCGCCGGACATCTGGTGCGGGAACGAACTCAGCCGTTCTTCCGGATCGGCAATGCCGACCAGCTTCATCAGTTCGATGGCCCGCGCCCGGCGCTGGGCGCGATCCATGCCCATGTGGAAGCGCAGCACCTCCTCGATCTGGAAGCCGACGGTGAAGCACGGATTGAGGCTGGCGATCGGCTCCTGAAAGATCATCGAGATGTCCTTGCCGACGATCTTGCGGCGTTCGGACGGGCTAAGCTTCAGGAGATCGACGCCGTCGAAGGCCATGCGGTCGGCCTTGACCGTCGCCGTCTTGGGCAACAGCCCCATCACCGCCAGCATCGCCACCGATTTGCCGGAGCCGGACTCGCCGACGATCGCCAGCACCTCGCGCGCCTCGACCGACAGGTCGATGCCTTGCACGGCCATGAACGGTCCGGCCGCGGTGTCGAAGGAAACGGTGAGGTTCTTGATCTCGAGCAGTGGCATGCTCACGACCTCTTCAGCTTGGGGTCGAGCGCGTCGCGCAGGCCGTCGCCGATCAGGTTGATGGCGAAGACGGTGATCAGGATGGCAAGACCGGGGAAAGTCACCACCCACCAGGCGCGCAGGATGAACTCGCGCGCTTCGGCCAGCATGGTGCCCCATTCCGGCGTCGGCGGCTGCGCGCCCATGCCAAGGAAGCCAAGGGCGGCTGCCTCAAGAATGGCGTTGGAGAAGGACAATGTCGCCTGCACGATCAGCGGTGCGATACAGTTGGGCAGGATGGTGACCAGCATCAGCCTGAGATGGCTGGCGCCGGCGACCTTGGCCGAGATCACATATTCGCGGGTCTTCTCGGCCATCACGGCGGCGCGGGTGAGCCGGGCGAAATGCGGCTGCAGCACGAAGGCGATGGCGATCATGGCGTTGACGAGGCCGGGGCCAAGCACCGCGACCAGCACCAGCGCCAAGAGAAGCGACGGGAAGGCCAGGATGATGTCCATAATGCGCATGATCAGCGTGTCGACCCAGCCACGGCAGTAGCCGGCAAGCAGGCCGAGGATGACGCCGGAGATCAGCGCTGACGTGACGACGACGAAGCCGATGGCGAGCGAGAAACGCGAGCCGTAGATCAGCCGCGACAGCATGTCGCGACCGACTGCGTCGGTGCCGAGCAGGAACTGCGCGTTGCCGCCCTCCTGCCAGGCCGGCGGCGTCAGGAAGAAGTCGCGGAACTGATCGTCCGGCGAATGCGGCGCCAGCAGCGGTGCGAAGATGGCGATCAGGATCAGCAGCGCGAAGACGAAGAGCCCGATCACCGCGCCCTTGTTGACGGAGAAGTAGTGCCAGAACTCGCCGAACATCTGCAGCCTTGCGTCCTGCGGCTTGACGACGGTCGCGGCTTCGATGGTGGCTGGGCCTTCGTTGCTCATGTCAGTTGGCCCGGATGCGTGGGTTGATGACGGCGTAGAGCACGTCGACGATGAGGTTCACCGACATGACGATCAGCGCGATCAAAAGCAACCCGCCCTGCACGGTGAAATAATCGCGCTTGGAAATGGCGTCGATCATCCATTTGCCGATGCCGGGCCAGGAGAAGATGCTCTCGGTCAGGATGGCGCCGGTCAACAGCGTTCCGACCTGCAGGCCGATGGTGGTGACGACCGGGATCAGCGCGTTGCGAAAGGCATGCAACCCGATGACGCGGCGCGGCGCCAGGCCCTTGGCGCGCGCGGTCCGCACATAGTCTTCGCCGAGCACTTCAAGCATCGCCGACCGCGTCTGCCTGGCGATGACCGCCAATGGGATGGTGCCGAGCACGACGGTCGGAAGAATGAGGTGCGACAGCGCCGAACGGAAGGCGCCCTTCTGCCCCGAGATCAGGGAATCGATGGTCATGAAGCCGGTCACCGGCTTGAAGAAATAGAGAAGGTCGATGCGTCCGGAAACCGGTGTCCAGTGCAGCGTGCCGGAGAACACGATGATCAGCAGCAGACCCCACCAGAAGATCGGCATGGAATAGCCTGCCAGCGCCGTGCCCATGGTCATCTGATCGAACCAGGAGCCGCGGCGGATGGCGGCGAAGATGCCGGCGGCGACACCCAGGATGACGGCAAAGATCATGGCGAAGATGGCGAGCTCGACCGTTGCCGGGAAGCGCACCAGGAAATCCTTGAGCACCGGCGTCTTGGTGGAAAACGAGGTGCCGAAATCGCCGCTGAGGATGTTGGTCAGATAGGTCAGGTATTGTTGCCAGATCGGCAGATCGAAACCGAACTGGTGCATTAGCGCCGTGTGGCGTTCGGGCGACAGGCCACGTTCGCCCGCAAGCACCAGCACCGGATCACCGGGCAGGATGCGCACGAAGCCAAAGGCGAGGATGGTTATCCCGATGAAGGTCGGGATGATGAGGGCGAGCTTGCCGAGGATATAACGCAGCATGGCGGGCGAGTGGGGACGGCACTTTGTGGCGCCGCCCCCGTTTCGCGAACCTTATTCGGCGATATCGACGCCGTCGAAGCGATGGATACCGAGCGGATCCATCGCAAAGCCGGTGACGGTCTTCTGCATCGGCATGAACACCTTGGAGTGAGCGAGCGTCGCCCAGGGTGCCTGTTCCTTGAAGATGACCTGTGCCTGTTCATAGAGCTTGGTGCGCTCGGCCTGATCCGAAACGGTCTTGGCCTTGTTGATGAGCGCATCGAAGTCCTTGTTGCACCATTCCGCGCGGTTGTTCGAACCGACGGAAGCGCAGCTCAGGAGCACGCCGAGGAAGTTGTCCGGATCGCCATTGTCGCCGGTCCAGCCGACGATGACAGCGCCGTCGTGATCGACCGCGGAAGCGCGCTTGAGGTATTCACCCCAATCATAGCTGACGATGTTGACGGTGACGCCGACCTTGGCGAAGTCCGACTGGATCAGTTCGGCGGTGCGGCGCGCGTTCGGCATGTAGGGGCGCGACACCGGCATGGCCCAGACGTTCATCTTGAGGTCCTTGACGCCGGCCTCTTCGAGCAGCTTCTTGGACGCATCCGGATCGTACGGATCGTCCTTCACTTCCTTGTTGTACGACCACATGGTCGGCGGGATCGGGTTGACCGCCACCTGGCCGGCACCCTGGAAGACGGCGTCGATGATGGCCTTCTTGTTGATGGCCATGTTGAGCGCCTTGCGGACGCGCACGTCGTCAAACGGCTTCTGCTGGGTGTTGTACATCAGCGCGCCGACATTGAGGCCTTCCTGCTCGTCGACCTTCAGGCTCGCTTCAGCCTGCAGGCCGGCAATGTCGGCCGGTGCCGGGTATGACATGATGTTGCATTCGCCGGCCTTGAGCTTCTGCGCGCGCACCGCCGGATCGGTGGTGATGGCGAAGACCAGATCGTCGATCTTCTGCTTGCCGCCCCAATAGTCCGGATTGGCCTTGTAGCGGATGGCCGCGTCGGTCTGGTAGTCGACGAAGATGAACGGGCCGGTGCCGATCGGCTTCTGGTTGAACAGTTCCGGTGTCTTGTCCGCCTGCAGCTTGTCGGCATATTCCTTGGAGACGACCGAGGCGAAGTCCATGCCCAGCGTCGGGATGAAGGTGATTGCCGGTTCCTTGAGGGTGAACTTCACCGTCAGGTCATCGACCTTCTCGACCTTGGTGATGTTCTCGCCGAACTGGTCATTGTAATACTGGTAGGCGATGCCCGGGATGTACTGGAACCAGGGGCCGTTCTTGTCGACCTGGCGTTCGAACGAGAACACCACGTCGTCGGCGTTGAAGTCGCGCGTCGGGGTGAAATAATCAGTGGCGGCGAACTTGACGCCCTTGCGCAGCTTGAAGACGTATTCCTTGCCATCGTCGGAGATCGTCCAGCTTTCGGCAAGGCCCGGCGAGGTCGTTGTCTTGCCGTGATCGAATTCGACAAGGCGGTTGAAGACGGTACGCGAGGACGCGTCGAACGTCTGGCCGGCGGTATACGGCGCCGGATCGAAACCTTCCGGCGAAGCTTCCGCGCAATAGACCAAGGTTTTCGCGTTGGCCACGCCGCCCAGGACGCTTGCAGCCAGCAACGCGGCTACAAAAGTCAGTTTCTTCTTCATTGAGCACTCCCTGATGTTATTCCAAGCCCCTCTGTCAGGCTCGCGAAGCGCGCATATAAGCACCGTTTTTCCGGCTTTGGAACACCCCGTTTGCTTACCCCGCGGGAAGCAGGAAAAAAATCCGCAATTTTGCTAAATAGCAGAAAAAATTAGCAGTTTTTTCCATTCACGGGATTATTAACGACCGCATTTTTTTATTGATCGCCAATCCGGCGATATCGATACCGTGCGCGCTTCCGTGCGGCCGAGGATACGGCAGGATAGCGGTTGGGAGTGTCGGCGGCAGGAAGACTTTTCGACGGCAAATCTTTCGCCGCCTTGCCGCAGGGGCAAGACTTGCACGGTCACCAATGGAGGCAATACATAGGTGGCATAGCGGCAGCAGCGGAGGACGTCTCTGTCAATTCAGGGGCGAGCGCGGCGCGGGCGAACAAGAATTGTCGAGGGAGGAACGGGTGGCAAAAGCATCAAGGACAAGGGCGCCGGTGAAAGCGGCAGCCAAGGCGGTTCCCAAGGCAGCCGGCGCGGCCAAGCCGAAAGCGCCCGCTACCAAATCCGTCGCGGCCAAGCCGAAGGCAGCCACCGTGCCGGCAAAGGCAAGCACAAAGCCCGCGGCCAAAGCCCCGACCAAGACCGTTGCCGGAAAGACAGCGTCTACGGCAAAGCCCGCCGCTGCCAAGCCGATGCCGAAGGCTGCAGCGGCCAAGGCCCCGCCGGCAGCGAACCCTGCCAAGGTTGTCGCCAAGCGATTGCCGAATACACTGACGGCGCTTGCCGCGGGCCTGCCGGACAAGCCGTGGCTCAAGAGCTATCCCAAGAACGTCCCAGCCGAAATCGGCGCCCTGCCCTACAGCTCGATCGGCGATTTCCTGGTTGCCGCCTGCAAGCAATTTTCCGCGCAGCCGGCCTTCACCTGCATGGACAAGTCCATCAGCTACAACGATGTCGAGCGGCTGTCGGCGGCCTTCGGCGCCTACCTGCAATCGAAAGGCCTTCAGAAGGGCGCGCGCGTCGCGCTGATGATGCCGAACGTGCTGCAGTATCCGGTGGCGATGATGGCCGTCTTGCGAGCCGGTTATGTCGTGGTGAACATCAACCCGCTCTACACGCCGCGCGAGCTCGAACATCAGCTCAAGGACTCCGGCGCGCAAGCCATCGTCATCCTGGAGAACTTCGCCAACACCTTGCAGGCGGTGATCGCCAGGACGGCGGTCAAGCATGTGGTGGTCGCTGCGATGGGCGACATGCTCGGCGGCCTGAAAGGCACTATCGTCAATTTCGTCGTGCGCCGCGTGAAGAAGATGGTGCCGGCATGGTCGCTGCCCGGCCATGTCCAGTTCAATGCCGCAATGAAGGCCGGCGCCGGCATGGGCTTCAAGCCGGCCAAGGTGGCAGCCGACGATGTCGCCTTCCTGCAATATACGGGCGGTACCACGGGCGTCTCAAAGGGGGCCACGCTGCTGCACAGCAACGTGCTCGCCAATGTCGCACAGAACGCGCAGTGGATGGAAGACGCCTATACGATCAAGCCGAAACCGGCGCATCCCAACTTCATCTGCGCGCTGCCGCTCTATCATATCTTCGCGCTGACGGTGAACGCACTGATGGGCATGCAGCAAGGCGCCCGCAATGTCCTCATTCCCAACCCGCGCGACATTCCCGGCTTCGTCAAGGAGCTGCAGAAATATCCGGTACACATCTTCCCGGGCCTCAACACGCTGTTCAACGCGCTGCTCAACAATGAGGATTTCCGCAAGCTCGACTTCAAGCCGCTGGTGTTGACGCTGGGCGGCGGCATGGCGGTGCAGAAGGGCGTCGCCGAACGCTGGAGAGCGCTGACCGGTTGTCCGGTCACCGAAGGCTACGGCCTCTCGGAAACCTCGCCGGTGGCCACCGCCAACAAGTTCACTGCCGGCGACTTCACCGGCACGATCGGCCTGCCGCTGCCCTCGACCGAGATCGCCATCCGCGACGATGACGGCAACAACCTGCCGCTCGGCGAGGTCGGCGAAATCTGCATCCGAGGACCGCAAGTGATGGCGGGCTACTGGAACCGGCCGGATGAGACCGCCAAGGTGATGACCAAGGACGGTTACTTCAAATCCGGCGACATGGGCTTCATGGATGAGCGCGGCTACACCAAGATCGTCGACCGCAAGAAGGACATGATCCTGGTCTCGGGCTTCAACGTCTATCCGAACGAGGTCGAGGAAGTCGTGGCGATGCATCCGGGCGTGCTCGAAGTTGCGGCGATCGGCGTGCCGGACGAGCATTCCGGCGAGGTGCCGAAACTGTTCGTGGTCAGAAAGGATCCCGCTCTCACCGCAGAGGCGCTTACCGCCTTTTGCCGCGAGAACCTGACCGGCTACAAGCGGCCCAGATACATTGAGTTCAGGACTGAACTGCCGAAGACGGCGGTCGGCAAGATCCTGCGCCGAGCGTTGCGGGAATAGACGCGATTTGAAGGATGGCCTTGGCAATGGCGGGTTCGCGGACGATGGTCGACGTCCCGACGCGGCCACGTTCATCAAAGCGAATATGCGCCTTGTGCCTGTTCCGGCACTTCCCGAAATCCTGCTCTACACGGCGCATCCGGCAAGCGGTCTCAGGCGGCTGGTCGAATGGCTCGAGCCGGAAGACAACATCGAGGCCGACGAGGACGGGACCGAAGCGCAGCCGCCCTACTGGGCCTATGCCTGGGCCGGCGGCGCGGTGCTTGCCCGCTTCATACTCGACCGACCGCAGACGGTAATCGGGCGGCGTGTGCTCGATCTCGGCGCCGGTTCAGGCCTCGTCGGTATCGCCGCCACCAAGGCCGGCGCCCGCGCGGTGCTTGCGGCCGAGATAGACCGTAACGGCGTTGCAGCGATCGGCCTCAATGCCGCCGCTAACGGCGTCACGATCACCGTTGTCGACAAGGATATCACCACTGGCCCGCCACCGGCCGTCGACCTTGTGCTCGCAGGCGATGTTTTTTACGGCCATGAGGTTGCCTCACGCGTTACCCCATTCCTCGACCGCTGCCTGGCCGCCGGCATCGAGGTTCTGGTCGGCGATCCCCGTCGCACCGATCTGCCGCTGTCACGGCTGCGATTGCTCGCCGAGTACCAGGTGCCGGATTTCGGCGACGCGAAGGGTGTCGCGACTAAACCGAGCGGTGTGTTTTCCTTTGAAGCGGATGACCGCTGCCGCTGAGATCAAAACCCAGTCACTCCGCGCGACCGAGTTCGACCCATCTCGGTCATTCCAGCCCTAAGCTCAAAATCGTAAAAGCTGCCATTTCCCTCGCTGCGGGCCACATCAACAACGCGCCCCTCCAGTCGTTTGGGGCCGCGGCATCCTCTCCCGAAAGCTGCCATTGCCCAGCGTCCCCGATGCCCACCCGAGGGACCCTGCCGGGCATATGTCGATCAGGTTTTCGAGAACCCCAGGCCCTCCAAGGCGCATTCGCCGGAAGATTAGTCGCGCATGCGGTCAGACTCCAAGTGCAGCTGGAGGGTTGCAATCCTCCATAGTTACATTATCTAGTGCACTAGATACTAGTTCGCCAGTGAACTCGATTTGTCTCTTTGGGCTATGGTATGGCACCGGTGGCACCTCAAAAAAGCGCGTCACATTTGGTTCGAATGCAAATCTCGTTCGCCCTGTACGGGGCGGCGGGCCGGATGGCACGCATGCCAAGCCGTTCCTCGATCCGCTGGGCCTGACCTTTCCCCAATACCTTGTGATGCTGGAGCTCTATGCATCCGCGCCCCGGTCCGTAGGTGATCTTGGAAACTCTTTGGGCATGGACACCGGCACGATCACCCCATTGCTCAAACGGCTCGATACCTGCGGGATGGTGACGCGAATGCGCGATCCCGAGGACGAACGCCGGGTCCTTGTCGATCTCACACCTGCCGCTCACAGCATCAAGGACGAGGTCTGGACCATCTCCGGCAAGATCAAGAGTGCCTGTCAAATGTCCGAGGACGAGATCATTGCGTTGCGAGACACCCTTCATGACTTCGCTCACCCTGCTAAAATTTGAAAACCAAAGGATGTAAAATGAAAATCGGAATCATTGGGGCCGGCAACGTCGGCTCGCTGGTTGCAAAGAAGCTGGACGCCGCTGGCCACCAGGTGAAACTGGCGAACTCGCGTGGCCCCGAAAGTCTTGCGGACACAGTTGCCGGCACCGGCATCCAGGCCGTTGGGAGAGAGGCGGCAGTACTGGATGCCGATGTGGTCATCCTGTCAGTGCCCTTTGCCAAGAACCCAGACCTGGCAACGATTCTTGCCGGCGCCCCTGCTGGCGCAATCGTGGTGGACACCTCCAATTACTATCCAACCCGTGACAGCAAAATCTTCGAGGTTGATAGCGGCAAGCCGGAGACCGTTTGGGCCAGCGAGCAGGTGGGGCGCCCCCTTGTTAAGGCTTGGAACGCGCTGCTAACGCAGACATTGGCAGAGGCCGGTTTGGAGGCCGGTGCTCCAGGTCGCATTGCCATCCCGATTTCGGGTGACGACGCCGCGGCCAAAGCACTTGTATCCGATCTCATCAGCGTCACTGGCTTCGATACGGTGGATGCGGGTACTCTTGAGGAGTCCTGGCGACTGCAGCCGGGCACTCCCGCCTATTGCACTGAGTTGACCGCCCACGAACTCAAGGCTGCGCTCACCGCCGCTGACAGGAAACGCGCTCCTTCGAACCGCGACGCCATCATGGCATCGTTCTCCAAGCCGGATGCAGAGTTCATCCGAGCTGGCGCAGTCGCAACCAATCGGTCTCTCTCTGCCTGATTTAGATTGCGGCCGCCCGCGATAAGCGGGGGGCCGCAATCTCGCCAACTTACTGGGGCGCCTCTTTCACTAGGGCCATCGCCATGGACCCTCGCTCTCCACTGCCCTGAAAATTTCTGAAAGGGTTGAAGCCTTCACGAAGCCGTGGCCCATGGCGTCATTGACCGCCGCACTAATCCTTCGATCAGCCGCGCTCAACCGCAGCCTCGAGCAGCATCTTGGCCGCATCGCGCGTTGCAAGAGGTTCAACGCCCCCCCTCATGGCTTGTGCGTTCACGAGCGAGCCCTGGATGAGCGCTAGGATCTGAACGACCACGCTCTCTTGATTTTTTAACTTCAAGGGCTGGACGAGCGACACGACAAACTCATGTAAGTCATGGAAATATGCTGCGAGCGTTGCCTGCACCTCTGGGGTTTCCGCATCCGGTCCGAACTCGGCCAGCCCTCGAACGAAAGGACAGCCGCGAAAAGTAGGCGCCTGGAAGGACTCGTTCAGTGCGTCGAATATGGCCAGCACGCGATTCAGCGGCACCGGTCCGGCCTGTTCGGTCGCAGTCGCCAGCATGTCGAACCACAGCGCGCTTTTATGGCGCAGATAGGTAGCTGCAAGATTGGCCTTCGAGGGGAAGTGCTTATAGAACGTCATCTTTGCGACACCGCTCTCGGCGATGATGCGATCTATTCCCACCGTATGGATGCTGTTCCGGTAAAATAGTTCGGACGCCGTTTTCAGAATTCGCTCTCGCGGAGCCAAGGCGTCCAGCGGCAGCGGTTCCAGGTCGACGTACTCACTTACATCCAAAGTTTTCATTTCAGCCTGCCATTGCGCGTTCGCTGCAGAAACAGAATAGTCTGTCTATTTTCCGTTTGCAAGAACAGACAGGTCTGTATATACCCATTTTCGTCCCATCGGAGGGACAACGAAAGGATCGAGAAATGAGCAGTAAGGTTGTAGTTGTTACCGGCGCGAGCAGCGGTTTTGGAAAGCTCACCGCCTTGGAGTTCGCCAGGCGCGGGCACGTGGTGGTCGCGACCATGCGCGACATCGAAGGCAAAAACAGCCAGATAGGCGGTGAGCTAATCAACGCTGCAAAAGCCGAAGGGCATGAGCTGCAGGTCATTGAGATGGATGTGACGGACGAAGCGTCGGTCAACGCTGCGATCGATCGGGTCGTCGAGCAACACGGCAGGATTGATGCGCTAATCAACAACGCAGGCACGATGTTCGTCGGCGTGACCGAAGCCTACACGGTGGCAGACATCGAGCAGCAATTTGCGGTGAACTTTTTTGGAGCCGTAAGGGCCGACCGCGCCGTCCTACCCCATATGCGTGCTGCGGGTAGCGGCGTGCTGATCCATGTCACCTCGTTGATGGGGCGCGTCATCTTTCCGTTCTTTGGTGTCTATTCCGCGAGCAAGTTCGCGCTTGAAGCGCTTGCCGAGGCATATCGATATGAACTGTCCAGCTTCGGCGTAGACTCGGTGATCGTGGAACCCGGGCCATTTCCGAGCAATCTGCTTCCATCTAGCCCAGCGCCCTCGGACGAGCAGGTCTTGGCGACATATGGCGCAGTTGCGTTGGTCCCAGGCCAAATCAAAAACAACTCCGATCAGGGACTTGATCCCGCGAATCCACCCCGCCCTCAGTTGGTGGCTGACGCCATCGCACGGCTAGTCGAGGCTACGGAACGGCGCCCATTGCGCACCGTCGTCATGCCAGAGGGCCTGGACTTCGGGGTGGAGGGACTGAATCAGGCCATCGCTCCTATTCAAAACAACCTGCTTACCGCGCTCGGTATGTCGAACATGATCTGATAGCGGAAGCGCCATCACGTCGCGGCCTATGACCTCAACGTCAGCTTTCGGCGCACGGGCGTCGAAAGCCGTCGGTCTGACTGCGGGCCCAAATTACCCAATCGCCGAAGTCTGCAATTCAGGGCGGCCGATGCAGGAGCGGACTGTCCGCAACCCACCCAATCTCAGCCGTTGGCGGGAAAGCCCAAGTTGATTTGCCAAGCCTAGCTCGGTCAGATCGTCTCCTTGACCCGTGCCGAAAGGAAGTCGGGCAGATCGGCAACCGAATCAAGAACAACGTCGGCAATCCCGGCCAGCGATTCGCGGGTGCCGGTGCCGGAGAGCACGCCGACCGCCAGCCCGCAGCCGCCGGCCCGCGCCATTTCGAGATCATGGCGGTTGTCGCCGACCATGGCGATCTCCGCCGGCTTCAGCCCGGTGAGATCGCTGAAGGCCAGGATGGTGTCGGGCGCCGGTTTCGGATTGGCGACCGCGTCGTAGCCATAGGCAGCGTCGAACAGCTGGGCGACGCCGAGCGTGACCAGCGTTTTTTCCGCGCCGCTGGTCGAATCGTTGGTGGCGACGCCAAGACGGTAGGATTTTCTGTGCAATGCCGTCAGCGTGTCGACGATGCCCGGCAACGCCACCGCCATTGCCGACCCCTGCACCGAGGTGATCTCGTTGAAACGGGCAACCGCAAGCATCTGGTCCTCGTTGGACAGGCGCGGAAACCACAATTCGACGACGTCGAGATTGGTGCCGGACGCAAAGATGGAGTCCGGCTTGAATCGCCTGTTGGCGAAATCGAAGCCAGCAGCCGCCAGCAGCCTGTCGGCTTTCCAGCGATCGCCTTCCGACGCATCCATAGCCATGAAATCTGCGACGCCAAGCCAGGTCGCGTTGAAGTCGACAAGCGTTCCATCCTTGTCGAACAATATTCCCTTGATGTCTGCCAAGCTTTTCACTCCGATCCACGCAAATGGTGGATGAATCCCACAAGGCCAGCGGTCGATGCATCCCGCTTGGCGGCACTTTCCTTGCCCTCCACGACAGGCAAAAGGCCGGTGGCCAGTTCCTTGCCGAGTTCGACGCCCCACTGGTCGAAGGAATTGATGTTGAACAGCGTTCCCTCGACGAAGACGCGGTGCTCGTAGAGCGCGATCAGCCGGCCGAAGGTGCGCGGGTCGAGTTTGCGGTAGAGGATGGTGACCGAGGGCCGGTTGCCGGAGAAGACGCGATGCGGGGCGATTTTGTCGACCTCGGCCGGCTTCATGCCCTTGGCCAGCATCTGGGTACGGGCCTCCTCCAGCGTGCGGCCCTTCATCAGCGCTTCCGACTGCGCCAGGCAGTTGGCGAGCAGCAGATCGTACTGATGCTTGAGATCGGGCTCATGCCCGACGGCCGCGGCAAGGAACTCGACCGGGATGAAATCGGTGCCCTGGTGCAGCAGTTGGAAGAAGGCATGCTGGCCATTGGTGCCGGGCTCGCCCCAGACCAGCGGCCCGGTCGGCGTCGTCGCCGCCGTGCCTTCGAGGGTGACGCTCTTGCCGTTCGATTCCATGTCGAGCTGCTGCAGATAGGCCGGCAGCCTGGACAGGCGCTGGTCATAAGGGATGACGGCGCGCGCCGGGTATCCGCAGATCACCCGATGCCACCAGCCGACCAGCCCCAGCAGCGCCGGCAGGTTCTCCTGCACGGGTGCGGTGCGGAAATGCTCGTCCATCTCGTGTGCGCCGTTGAGGAAGGCGCGAAAATTCCGCGGGCCGACAGCGATCATCACCGGCAGGCCGATCGCGCCCCAGAGCGAATAGCGGCCGCCGACCCAGTCCCAGAAGCCGAAGACGCGATCCGGCGCGATGCCGAACTTGGCCACCAGGTCGAGCGCGGTCGAGACGGCGGCAAAATGCTTGCCCACCGCTTCCTTGCCGAGCGCTTCCTGCACCCATTTGCGCGCCGTCTGTGCATTCGTCATCGTCTCGACGGTGGTGAAGGTCTTGGAGGCGATGATGAACAGCGTGGTTTCGGCGGACAGGCCCTTCAGCGTGTCGTGGATATGGGCGCCGTCGATATTGGAGACGTAGTGCGCGCGCGGCCCGTCATGATAGGGCGCCAGCGCCAGCGTCGCCATGGCCGGGCCGAGATCGGAGCCGCCGATGCCGATGTTGACGATGTCGGTGATCTTCTTGCCGGTGGCGCCGGCCGCCTTGCCCGATCGCACGGCATCGGCAAAGGCGCCCATGGCGTCGAGCACGGCGATGACATCCGCCTTGACGTCCTGGCCGTCGACGGTGACACCCTTGCCGGTCAGGTTGCGCAGTGCCGTGTGCAGCACGGCGCGGTCCTCGGTGAGGTTGATCTTCTTGCCGGCGAACATGGCGGCGCGGCGGCCTTCGAGATCGGCCGCCTCGGTGAGCTTCTCCAGCAGATCCATGGTGAGCGCATCGACGGCGCATTTCGACCAGTCGAGCAGAAGGTCGCCGTCTGTGGCGGAGAATGTCACGAACCGCTTGGGGTCGGCGGCGAAAGCCTGGCGCATGCTGGCGGGCGCCGCCGCGCGATGATCGCGCAACGCGGCGAGCTGTCTTTGAAAGGACGATTGATCCACTGCCAAACTCCGAAACCTAGAGCCATCATTACGGACCGGATGTTTCCGGCGCGTGTCGTCGCGACAATCTATCGAGCCTAATTCCACCCGTTTCAATGCGCAGCTTGACGCACGGAGTCATCGCCGGGATGACGCGCCGCGTCACCCTGGGATGCCGCAGCGCAGCATCAAAATGGCGTGAAGGATCACTGGCATAAATCCCAACGATCAGAAAAATTGATTGGCGCAACCCCTTGTGCCACGGCTACCTTCGGCTGGTCCAGCCAAGCGAAAAAGGCTGGCCATCGAGGAACATCTCCCATGCCACAGCGTAACGACACGGCCATATGGTCCGGCCTGTTCCGGATTTCGGCGGAATCGGGCCAGACCCTGCAAGCGCAGATCCGCCAAGCCATCGTAGCCGCCATTCTCGACCGCCAGATCGCCGCTTCGATGCCGCTTCCTTCCTGCCGGATCCTGGCCGAAAAACTCGGTGTGGCGCGCGGAACCGTGGTGCTGGCGTTCCAGCAGCTCGTCGACCAGGGCTTCCTGGTGGCCCGCGAGCGGCGTGGCCATTTCGTCAATCCTGATGTGCTGGCGACGCCGGCCAAGCCGCACCAGAAGGCGCCCGACCAGGCCAACGAGATCGACTGGAAGGCACGCCGCAAGATCGCCGCCAGCGACATGCCGCCGCCGGCCAAGCACGAGAACTGGATCAAGTCGTCCTACCCCTTCGTGTACGGCCAGTTCGATCCGGCGCTGTTCCCGACCGCCGAGTGGCGCGAGTGCAACCGCATGGCGCTTGCCGTGCTCGAAATCCGCAACTGGGCGTCCGACATGGTCGACCGCGACGATCCGCTGCTGATCGAGCAGATCCAGGCGCGGCTGCTGCCGCGGCGCGGCATTTTCGCCAACCCGGACGAGATCATCGTCACGCTGGGCGCCCAGAACGCGCTCTACATGCTGGCGACGCTGCTGATGTCCAAGGGCTCCAAGGTGGCGATGGAGGACCCCGGCTACCCCGACGCCCGCTCGATCTTCCGCCTCGCGGGCGCCGAGATAGAGCCGGTACCGGTCGACCAGTCCGGCATCGTAACCGCTTCTATTCCCAGTGATTCCGGTTTCGTCTTCGTTACGCCCAGCCATCATTGCCCGACCATGGTGCCGCTGTCGGCGGAACGGCGGCAGGATCTTCTGGCGCGGGCCAATCGCTACAACCAGATCATCATCGAGGACGGCTATGACAGCCAACTTCTCGATGAAGCACCGCAGCAGGCGTTGAAGAGCCTCGATCGTTCCGGCCGCGTCGTCTATGTCGGCTCGATGTCGAAGACGCTGGCTCCGGGCCTGCGGCTCGGCTACATCGTCGCTTCGGCTGGCCTGATCTCGGAACTCAGGGCGCTTCGCCGCTTCATGCTGCGTCATCCGCCGGCCAACAACCAGCGCGCCGTAGCGCTCTTCCTGTCGCTCGGCCATCATGAGGCGTTGGTGCGGCGGCTGTCGTCGGCCTTCGACGAGCGGCGCAAGCGCCTGGTCCATGCGATTTCCGCCTTCTTGCCGGAATGGCGCTCGACCGACTCGGCAGGTGGCACGTCGCTCTGGCTCGAAGGGCCGCGCGGCACCGATTCGCGCAGTTTGGCCGAGGCGGCTGCCTCGCGCAGTGTCATCATCGAGCCTGGTGACCGGTTCTTCGACCGCACCGAAAAGCCTTCGCGTTTCATGCGGTTGGGCATTTCCTCGATCGCGCTGCAGCACATCGAGCCGGGCATCCGTGAACTCGCCACCGCAGCCGGCCGCAGGCCGGCCGCTGCCTGATCCATCATCCATGTCTCGTGACCGGAGCCGTTCGCAGCAGCTCCGGTTACTTTAGCGCTGGCACATGCAACTGGGCCAGCTGGCTCATAGGATGGGCCAACGCCGGCGGCATAGTCGGCGTCAGGGGAAGAAGCAGGCCGATGGTGGACCAACCGCCACGAGTTCCTGCCGACGAAGGTGGAGTGCTTCCATGCCAGTGGCTGTCGAACAGCAAGATACGCCGGCAAACCGTCGTTCACAGCGCTCCAGTCTTCGCGAAACAGGACATGCCATGCGATCAGCTCCTCTGATGGAGGATACCGGACCACAGCACCAGGCCATCGAAGGCGGCAGCTACGGGCCGCTGCGCGGTGATGACTGCGAGCGCATCCACGAGGGCGTGCTGACGCTCCTGGAGACGGTGGGCTTCGCCAATGCCATCCCCTCCTGCATAAAGGTGCTGACCAGGGCGGGGGCGGTCCATGGCGACGATGGCCGTGTCCGCTTTCCGCGCGCGCTCGTGCTCGACACGATCAAGCGGGCTGCACGACATTTCACACTTCATGGCCAGGACGCCAGGCACGACATGGTTGTCCAGGGCAAGCGTGTACACTACGGCACCGCGGGTATCGCCGTGCACCTGGTGGACCTGGAGAAGCGTGAGTACCGCGAATCCAAGCTGCAGGACATTTATGATGCCGCCCGCATCGTCGATGGGCTGGACAACATCCATTTCTTCCAGCGGCCGATGGTGGCGCGCGACATCGCTGATCCGCTCGAGATGGATTTCAACACGCTCTATGCCTGTGTGATGGGGACATCGAAGCACGTCGGAACGTCCTTCACGGTGCGTGAGAACGTGAAGCCGGCGCTGGAAATGCTCTATGCCATCGCCGGCGGCGAGGAGAATTTCCGCGCCCGGCCCTTCGTTTCCAACTCCAACTCATTCGTCGTGCCGCCGATGAAGTTCGCCGAGGATGCCTGCGGCGTGCTCGAGGCCTGCGTTGAAGGCGGCATCCCGATCCTGCTCCTGTCGACCGGCCAGTCCGGCACGACGGCACCCGCTGCGATGGCCGGCGCCGTCGTGCAGGCGGTGGCCGAAGTGCTGGCCGGCCTGGTCTATGTCAACGCGCTCAAGCCCGGCCATCCGGCGATCTTCGGTGCCTGGCCATTCATGTCGGACCTGCGCACCGGCGCCATGGCCGGCGGGTCGGCAGAGCAGTCGGTGGCAACGGCGGCCTGCGCCCAGATGGCACAATTCTACGACCTGCCCGGCGGTTCGGCCGCCGGTATGACGGATTCGAAACTGCCCGACATTCAGTCCGGCTACGAAAAGGGCATCACCAATGTGATGGCCGGCCTCTCCGGCCTCAACCTCGTCTACGAGGCGGCCGGCATGCATGCCTCGCTGCTCGGCTTCTGCCTGGAAAGCCTGGTCATCGACAACGACATGCTCGGTCATTGCCTGGGCTGCGCGCGTGGCATCGACGTGACTGACGAGGCCTTGTCGATCGACAGCATCGCCGAGGTCTGCCTCAAAGGCCCGGGCCACTACCTCGACAACGAACAAACGCTCAAGCTGATGCAGACCAGGCATTTCTATCCCGCCCTCGGCGATCGTTCTTCGCCGAAGGAATGGAACGAAAAAGGCCGGCCTGATATATTGCTGCGTGCGATCACCGAGAAGAAACGCATTCTTGCCGAACGATTTCCGCGCCACGTGCCAAAACAGGTCGACGACAGATTGCGTGCCCGCTTCGGCAGCCTGATCCACCTGCCGCGCACGCACATGGGCGGCTGACCGGAGACGAGTTCGTGCAGCCATACCGCCACCACCCAGGACCAACCATCGGGCAGAACGACAAATGAGTGTGCATCCTATCCAGCAAGCCCCTACCGACGGCGACGCGATCGATCGGCTGGTGACATCTCATCGGCCCGGCCACGGCCTGGTGCGCGCCTTCTATCACGACCCAGCGATCTTCGAGCGGGACATGGAACGTGTCTTTCGCCGACACTGGCACTGCCTGGCGCATGCCAGTGTCATCCCGAACCCCGGCGACTTCGAGTTGTTCAAGCTCGGCGACGAGGCGGTCATCCTGACACGCGGCATGGATGGCACCGTGCATGCCATGCTCAATGTCTGCCGCCACCGCGGCGCCGAGGTCTGCACCAAGGAGAAGGGCAACGCGAAGATGTTCGTGTGCCCCTATCACGCCTGGACCTATTCCAATGACGGGTCGTTGCGCGCTGCCCGCCTGATGCCGAAGGATTTCGACCGCACGGCGCACGGGCTGAAGAAGCTTCATGTCCGCGTTGCCTCTGGGCTGGTCTTCATTTCCTTCGCCGAGACGCCGCTCGATTTCGACCCGATCGAACAGTCGCTGCGCACCAGTTGCGGCCAGTATGGCTGGGGCGACGCCAACGTGGCGTATCGTCAGTCCTATCCGCTCGACGCCAACTGGAAGCTCGCCGTCGAGAACTATGTCGAATGCTACCATTGCGGGCCGGCGCATCCGGAATACTCGCAGACGCATGCGCTGGAAAAGCCGGCCGAGATGATCGAGCAGCTCAATGCGGCGATGGAGCAGCGCACCTGCGCACTCGGCATCGAGATCGGCAGCGCCAACCGCTGGCAGAACTCGGCGGCCGGTCAGGAAGCAATCCACACCTTCCGCTACGCGCTTTATGATGGCGTTTCGAGCGGCAGCCAGGATGGATCGCCGGTGGCCCCGCTGATGGGCCGCTTCACCGACTATGACGGTGGCGTCACCTCCATCCATCTCGGCGGCACGACCTTCCTCGTCTGCTATCCCGATCACGGCATGATCTACCGCTTCATCCCGAAAACGGCTGATACCTGCGAGATGGAACTGATCTGGCTGGTGCGCGGCGATGCCGTCGAAGGCCAGGACTACGATTTGGAGAAGCTGACCTGGCTGTGGAAGGTCACCACCGAAGAGGACAAGAAGATCATCGAGCACACCGCGCGTGGCGTGCGTTCGCACTACTTCGTGCCCGGGCCGATCGCGCCGATGGAATACAATGAACTACGCTACATCGGCTGGTATCTCGAGGAGATCAGCCGGGCCTGATCGGCTCGGCCGCCGCAGGAAAATCCGGCAGATCTTGCCTTTCGCGTCATTCCGCGCTGAGCCCGTATCGGTCGACGACTTCAGCGTTGATGAGCTTGGCATGCAGCGTCATCAGCACGATCTGTGCGTCGAAGCTGTCGCCGGCTTCAAGTGCTGCCTCGATGCGACGCTCGGCTTCCAGCGTCCGCTCCCGGCCATTGGCCTGCTCGAAGGTTTCGGGACCCGCAATGCAATAGCTGCACAATTGTGCCACCGACACGTAGGTGCCCGGCGGCGGCTCGTCGGGCCAGCGATCCTTCATCAGATTGACGATGGTAAGCTTCACGCCCTCCGGCACGAGGGCTGGATGCAAATCCGCGCCGCGCAAAGCATCGTCGAGTTGCCTCAAGTCGCCCGAGCGGCCGAACATTCCAAGGAAGCCGAGGGAAGAACGCCGTCCTGCCATAGTGGTCCAATCCGTTTCCAACCAGTTAGGTGGTTCACAGGCGGAATACAAAGGCAGTTAAAGTGGATTCGGGCGATACGCTTCAGGTCCTTGCAGGCATCAGCCGCTCGCCGCCAGCAGCAAGACACCGGCAAGGGCCGATCCGGCGAGCGTCGGCAGCATGCCGATCTTCAGCCTCAGGATGGCGATCATCGTGGCACAGGAAAGCAGTGCCGCGCGCCAGTCGATCGACGAAAGCACCGGCACATTCATGCCGAAGCCGATGTTGCGGACTTCGTGGAAGATGACATGCAAGGCAAACCATAGAGCGAGATTCATGATGACGCCGACAACAGCGGCGGTGATCGCGCCCAGCGCAGCCGACAATGCCTTGTTGCCGCGCAGGGCCTCGATGTAGGGCGCGCCGAGGAATATCCAGAAGAAGCAGGGCGTGAACGTCACCCACAGAGTGAGCAACGCCCCCAGCGCTCCGGCAAGCAATGGATCCAGCGGCTCGGCGTGGCGAAACGCGGCGATGAAGCCGACAAACTGCAACACCAGGATGAGCGGGCCTGGCGTCGTTTCGGCAAGCCCAAGACCATCGACCATTTCACCGGGGACGAGCCAGCCGAACGACTGGACGGCTGCCTGCGCGACATAGGCAAGCACCGCGTAGGCGCCACCGAACGTGACCACAGCCATGAGACTGAAGAACCGCCCTATCTCGGTCCAGACGCTTGCGGACCCGGTGAACCACCAGATCACAAGAACGGGCCCGAGCCAGAGCGGCAGCCAGATCGCAACTGTGCGCGGCGCATGCCATTTGGTCGGTTTGACATGGGCCAGCTCGCCGCGTTCGAACATCAGATCGACCGCTCCCTTGAAGTCGGCAACATCGCCCTTGCCATGGGCGGAGCTGGAAAACAGGCCGGGAGCAATGCGGTCTCCCAGCCATCCGGTCAGGCCGGCGAGCAGGACGATGAGCGGGAACGGCACATTCAACGCATAGATGGCGATGAAGGCCACGACCGCGATCGATACCATGACGCGGTTCTTCAGCGCGCGCCGCCCGATCCGGATCACCGCCTCGATGACAATGGCGAGCACCGCCGCCTTCACCCCGAAAAACAGCGCTGCGACGAGAGGCATGTCGCCATAGAGCACGTAAAAGCTGCTCAAGGCGAGCATCACGAGCGCGCCCGGCACGACGAACAGGATGCCGGCGACAAGGCCACCGGCCGTCCTGTGCAACAGCCAGCCGATGTAGATGGCGAGTTGCTGGGCTTCCGGGCCAGGCAGCAGCATGCAGTAGTTCAGCGCATGCAGGAAACGCTGTTCACCGATCCAGCGCCGCTCCTCGACCAGTTCCTTGTGCATCAAGGCGATCTGCCCTGCCGGTCCGCCGAAGCTGAGCAGTCCGATTTTTGCCCAGACCTTCAGGGCTTCGGTGAAAATCGGTGCAGTCGGCACCGGCACGTTTCCCGCGGTATCCGCCGGGACAAGAGCACTCATGTCGGTTTACCCATGCCGGCTGCGGGCCAATTGTGCGTTTCTTCCGTGGCGTCGCGACACCAGCGGAAGAACGCATCGTAGAGCAGCATACCTGCTTCCAGTTGTTCCAGATCGTCGCGAAACATACGCGACAGACCAAGCGAGGCAGCCAGAAAGCCGGCAGCCTGGGGAGCCAGATCGAAGCTTGCCGTGTCGGCCGCGCGGATGATTACGGCAAGGCGATCGAGCGCCTCTGATTCCAGCCCGAACTCCTCGATCATCGTGTCGAAGGTGCAGCGTTCGCCGCGATGGCTCCAGAACACATTGTCGATGTCGAAACGCACGGCCTGAAAGCGGTCGGCAACAGCCAATACTTCTGCGGGTTCGACAAACAGGAACACCGCGTCGGGGTCGAGAAAACGCCGGATCAGCCAAGGGCATGCGATGCGGTCGACCTTTGGGCGTGATCGCGTCACCCAGACGGTGGCGCCCCTTTCATTGCGTGGAGGCATCTTGTCGGTACGAACCAGAAGCCCCCGGCATCGCGCCAGGCTTCAAAGCCGCCTTCAAGGGATTCGGCGGAAATCCCCTCATGGCGCAGCCATGCGACTACCCCCTGCGAGAGCTTTTGCCCCTTCTGGCAGACAACGGCCACTGGCTTGCCGGCGAATGCGGCCGCCCAGTTCGAAACGCTTTTGAAGTCGCGCCGGCACGAGGCCGGCAACAGGCGCGGATCGGCGTCGAAATCTTCATCGATGCGAACATCGATGATGACAGGGGCGCCCGGTAAACCGATGAGCCGGGATAGTTGCGATACGGTGATAGCTGTTGTTGACGGCATGGCGTCCACCTCCTGAAAAGAGAAGCTTGGACGCGAACGTTGGGCTGACGCCTCACGGGGTCGTCGCGATGCACCCCATGTCGTGATGGTGGAATTGTTGCGTGCGCTTGTCAAGGATGGTTTCTCGACCCTCAGGGCAATGAACTCGGGTTAACGGGTTCCTTCGCAGCCTTCGCCGGCGCGTTGGCTGACGGAGCATCAAACGAAAAACCCGCCTGTGCGGCGGGTCACTGGCGCAAATCAGCACCATGGACGAATATGTACCATAGCTGCGGTCACGGAGTCAAGAAAAAATTCCTATCGTGAAAAGCTACCGGCACAAAAGCTGCCGACACCAACGAACTGGCTGTCGTCAGGTCTTTTGTTAACCTGAGTTTGGAACCCTATCTCGACCCTCGGCCGGGACACGCTGAACGGAACCCGAGAGGCAGCCTGATTGTTCAGGCCGCCTCTCAATGATCCAGCATCAGCAATCGTCGCCAGGAATAATCAGTGGTTGTCCCTGGGGACACCGCTGGTATGCGCGACGTCCTGGTATTTCACCGCCGGCTCCAGCACCATTCCCTCTGAGAACTGCGCAACCATGCCGCGCTGGATCTCCTGCCAGGGCGTCTGGTGCTTGGGATAATGAAAGCCACCATTGTTCTGCAGTTCGGCACGGCGCCGGGTGATCTCGTCATCGGTGACGAGGATGTCGGCCGTACCCTTGCGCAGATCGATGCGGACACGGTCGCCCGTCTTGAGCAGCGCCAGCCCGCCGCCGATCGCGGCTTCCGGCGAGGCGTTGAGGATCGACGGCGAACCCGACGTGCCCGACTGGCGGCCGTCACCGATGCAGGCTAGCGCGTGGATGCCTTTCTTGATGAGGTAGGCCGGCGGCTGCATGTTGACGACCTCGGCACCGCCGGGATAGCCGATCGGACCGGCGCCACGCATGAATAGGATGGTGTGTTCGTCGATGCCTTGCGCCGGGTCGTCGATGCGGGCGTGGTAATCCTCAGGCCCGTCGAAAACCATGGCGTTGCCTTCGAAAGCCTCGGGATCTTTCGGGTTGGACAGATAGCGCTCGCGGAACTCGGGCGAGATGCCGCTGGTCTTCATGATCGCCGAATCGAACAGATTGCCCCTGAGGTTGATGAAGCCGGCATTGGCCTTCAGCGGCTTGGCGACAGAGCGGATGACATCGGGGTTTTCGTTGGCGACGCCATCGCTATTCTCACCGATCGACTTGCCGTTGACAGTGCGCGCGCCGGGATGCGGCAACAGCCCGCCCTTCATCAGTTCGGCAATGACCGCCGGCACGCCGCCGGCGTGGTGATAGTCTTCGCCGAGATATTCGCCTGTCGGCTGCAAATTGACCAGCAGCGGCACATTGAGGCCGACCGTCTGCCAGTCGTCATTGTCGAGCTTGACTCCAAGGTGGCGGGCGATGGCGTTGAGATGAATAGGCGCATTGGTCGAGCCGCCAATGGCCGAATTGACGACGATGGCATTCTCGAAAGCCTCTCTCGTCATGATGTCGGACGGCTTCAAATCCTCATGCACCATCTCGACGATGCGTTTTCCGGTCTCATAAGAAATCTGGCCACGCTCGCGGTACGGTGCGGGAATGGCAGCCGAGCCCGGCAACTGCATGCCAAGCGCCTCGGCCAGCGAATTCATCGTGGTGGCGGTGCCCATGGTGTTGCAATAGCCGGTGGATGGCGCCGACGACGCGACGATGTCCATGAACTCGTCATAGCCGATCTCGCCGGCCGACAGGCGCTGGCGCGATTCCCAGACGATGGTGCCTGAGCCGGTGCGCTTGCCCTTGTGCCAGCCATTGAGCATCGGGCCGACCGACAGCGCGATGGCCGGGATGTTGACCGTGGCTGCGGCCATCAGCAGGGCCGGCGTCGTCTTGTCGCAACCGATGGTGAGCACGACGCCATCGAGTGGATAGCCGTAAAGCACCTCGACTAGGCTGAGATAGGCAAGGTTGCGGTCAAGTGCTGCGGTCGGACGCTTGCCGGTCTCCTGGATCGGATGGCAGGGGAACTCGAAAGGGATGCCGCCCATCGAAACGATGCCTTCGCGCACGCGCTTGGCCAGTTCGATATGGTGGCGGTTGCATGGCGAGAGATCGGAGCCGGTCTGGGCGATGCCGATCAGCGGCTTGCCGGACATCAGTTCGGCGCGCGTCAGGCCGTAATTGAGGTAGCGTTCGAGATAGAGTGCCGTCATACCCGGATTGTCGGGATTGTCGAACCACTCCTGCGAGCGAAATTTTTTCTTCGTGGTGGGGGCGCCTGCCATCGTGGTCTCCGTATTTGTAAGACAAATCGATATGGCAACGCGCGGAAGCAGGCAAGAGGGTGTGCGGTCGCAACCGGACTTTGGTGTGATAGACACGCACCCAGCCGTGCGTTAGGGCTTCAGGCAGTCTTGTCCGGGAGGTTTTCATGGCTTTGGTGATCGAAGGCGAGGAGCGCATTGCCGCCCCCCTGCAAAAAGTGTGGGAAGCGCTGAACGATCCCGAGGTCTTGAAGGCGACGATTCCCGGCTGCCAGAGTCTCGACATGAAGTCGCCGACCGAAATGGCGGCGACCGTGGTGGTGAAGATCGGGCCGATCAAGGCGACATTCAACGGCGAAGTGACATTGAAGAACCTGAAGCCGCCGCACTCCTACACCATCCAAGGTGAGGGCAAGGGCGGCATTGCCGGTTTCGCCAAGGGCGGTGCGGACGTGACGCTGACATCAGATGGAGCGGATAGCACGGTGTTGAGATACGCGGCCAAGGCAGATGTCGGCGGCAAGATCGCCCAGCTCGGCAGCCGGCTGATCGAATCGACCTCGAAGAAACTGGCCGGACAGTTTTTTTCGAGCTTTGGGGAAAAGGTGGGCGGTTAGCCCTCCCCCTTGAGGGGAGGGTGCCTCGCGAAGCGAGGCGGGAGGGGTCGCCTCAGCTGACTCAACTTTTCACTGAAACTGCCTCGACCTTCGACAGAAGAAGTTGGAGCGCGTGACCGCGGACCCCACCCGGCCCTTCGGGCCACCCTCCCCTCAAGGGGCAGGGGAATCGCACATGAGTACAAACGGACTCTTGTGTGGTGTGCGGAAATCGATTCTGAGAGGACCTCTGAATGATCGGAG
>NZ_JAMYRC010000011.1:0-160657 GCF_040321205.1 Mesorhizobium sp. M0496
ACGGGCGAGCGTACGGCGCTTTCCTATTTTGTGAAGCCGCTGTCGGACCAAATCAGTCGGGCATTCCACGAGGAATGAAAGTAATCCACAGAAATATATTGTTGGTATTTCTGTTGGTTGTTCGCAGGCTACGTGGGTAGTAACATCCTGAAAGTACTGGCATACTTTCCTCACTTGGATTCCGCCTCTGGGCACCATCATTTTCCTTAGCAAATTCAACGGGTTATCAAGTGGAAAAGTTGTCCACTTGAACAATTCCATGTCGCATCATGTTGCAACGATGGAAAGGCCGTGGTGGTGACGTTGTGGACGGATCGCTTCTTGGACGTCGAGCAAACTCAGTACAGCACCTTTGGTCTATCCGGAAGGGCTGGATCGACCGGTTTGAAAACCGTCGTCGTGCGCCATGCGCGCGGGTCTGTCCCCTGCTGCATCCCGTAGGGCTTCAGCATCCAGATGTGTGCGGTCATGACAGCACGGCCCTAGGCTCCAGGGTCGGCACTTCCAATCGGTCAATCAGGCCGGCAGCCGCCACATTCGCACACGACCTGTACCACGCAATTCCGTTTCCTCGAGCGGGTCGCAAGCAAATTTTGGTCCGAGCAGTTGGCGAGTTGCATCGGAAATACGGATTTCATCGGGCTCCGCGGACGTTTGAATGCGTGAGGCGAGGTTGACCGTCTCGCCCCACAGGTCGTAGGCGAACCGCCTTTTGCCTATGACGCCAGCGACGATCGGTCCTGAGTGAATTCCAATTCTCAGTCTCAGCGGCTCCCCTGCGAAACGTTCGCGCTTGACCGCCCTCCGCAGTTCAACTGCATAGCGCGCAAGGGCTAGTGCATGATCGGATCGCGCGGTGGGCAGGCCAGCGACCACCATTACACAATCGCCGATTGTCTTGATCTTTTCGCAGCCGTGTCGTTCCGAGAGCCGATCCGCCGCCTTGAAGAAGTAATTTAAGATAGCGAGCGTCGTTACGGCACCGACGCTTCGCGCTCTTTCCGTAAAACCGACGATGTCGGCAAAAAGCACACTCACCTCCGCGTGGTTGTCAGCAATTTTTTTGTGCGCTTTCAACCGCTCCGCGATCGAGGCCGGAAGAATGTTGAGGAGGAGGGTTTCGGCGCGCTGGTATTCTCGCGACAATCCCTCCTGGCTCTTCCTCAACGCCTCGTTTGTCGATTGTAATTTCTCGTTGAGTTGACGCTCCCTCTCTTGCAGGAGCGTCATTTCATAAGCCTTCTGTTGAAGCCGCTGCTTGTTGTCGCGTTCGGCAGTGGCGTCAAGAAAGAGCAACCACACGCAGTCGTCGTCGGCAAAGAAATGAAGGTCCGCGACACGCCCGCTGGGCAGTTCGACCATAGCCATATGATATGGAAGCTCCGGGAAAGGCAGCAAACCTTCCATGAATTGAAGCTGATCGGTGACAGGCCTACCGATGCGAACGGATAAGAGCCCGTAATGTTCAACGTTACCGCCCTTCGCGGCTATGCAAAGCTGGGCGTCAATTTTGACATATGCGACAGAGTGCTCGTTATAGAAGAAATCGTAAATCCAGTTTCCGACTTCTCTTGGCAATCTACGCATGGTCTATTTGGTGACCATCGAAGCAAGTTGAAGGAACGCATCATCGACATGCTCACCCGAAAGCGCACTTGTTAGATAGATTTGCCATCCACGTTGCCTCAGTCCGTTTATCTCACTATCCGGTATTACCCATCGATCGGCCAGATCGGATTTGTTGAACAGCAACACAAACGGCATAGCGCCGAATTCGGCCTCGACCCGCTCGCGCAGCGTGAGCGCGGCGGCAAGAGTAGCGGCGCGGGTTCCGTCGACGACAAGCACGAGCCCTGTCGCACCTCGCACATGGCTGACGCGGAATGAGCCGATATCGTCTTCGCCGGCCAAATCCCACAAAATCAGATCCACAGTTTTGTCCGGGAGCGCGACACTCTTCTTGTCGATTTTCACTCCCACCGTGGTCAAGTAGGTTTCTGAAAAGATGCTTTGCACAAACCTGCGAACCAGGCTGGTTTTTCCGACAGAGAACCCGCCCAACATACAGATCTTTTTTTGCAACATCTTGGGCTCCGCCCTAATCCAGGTTTACCGTAATTGAAACCCGGCGATTGGTGGAGCTACCAGTTTGACTATTTTCAGGCACCGCCGGTTCAAAGGTGCCCGCGCCCCGAACCAGCAGCAGTTCAGGAGCGACGCCGCGCTTGTTGAGAAGCGCACGAACTGTCTCGGCGCGGGCGGCGCTGATCGACGCGTTGGCCGTCTCACGGCCCGTGGCGTCCGAATGGCCGGTCAACATGAACCGCGCTGTTACGCCTGACTTGCGGGCATCTTGGGCGAATTCCTTTATTTGACCGGCCAATCTGTCGAGGACCGGCACCTGCTCTGGTCCCGGCACAACTTTGCCGGAAGAGAAGAAAATATCGGTCGTCTGGATGGCCTCTCTCAAATGATTGAGTTCTGCAAGGTCCAGCTCATGCAGCTGCGAGACATCCAGAACCACTCCGTCCGCCGAAAGTTGTTCGGCGGCGGCCTGCGCCCGGCTGATCCAGGCGGCAGGAGCCTCACCCACGACAACGATGCGACCCTGGATGATCGAAAGCTGGACCGATTTCGGCGGGGTCAGCGACGCCGTCAGCCGCTTCACCACGAACTTCGGATCAAGGCTCTGATAGAATTGCCACTGTGAATGAACGCGGGCGGGATCGACCTGCGTTCCGGACAGCAGAGCTTGCGGGTCGGCGGCAAGCGGGTCTCTCAGGCCGGAAATGTAGAAATGTCCGCCCCTCGCCGTTTGTTGGGCGACGATGATCCCCGGTTGGGCCTCAAGTCGCGACACATAATACTGCCAGTGCTCCGCCGCGCGTGCTTCGGGGCTCACATCACGAACCTTGGAGATGTCGAATTCCGGTCCGCCTGCCGAAAGCTGTCGGGCCGCTGCGCGTGCCCGATCTATCCAGGTGTCCGGAGCCTCGCCCTCGGCAACGATGCGATCATTGACGATCGAAAGTCGTACCGTATCCGGCGGATACAGCGACGCCGTCAGCCGCTTCAACACGAACTCCGGCTCAAGGCTCTGATAGAATTGCCACTGTGAATGAACGCGGGCGGGATCGACCTGCGTTCCGGACAGCAGAGCTTGCGGGTCGGCGGCAAGTGGGTCTCTCAGGCCGGCAATATAGAATTGGCCGTCGCGTATCTTTTGTTCTGCAACAATGATGCCCGGCTGGGTCTCCAGTCGCGACACATAGGCCTGCCAGCGCTCCGCCGCGCGTGCTTCGGGGCTCACATCACGAACCTTGGAGATGTCGAATTCCGGTCCGCCTGCCGAAAGCTGTCGGGCCGCTGCGCGCGCCCGATCTATCCAGGTGTCGGGAGCCTCGCCCTCGGCAACGATGCGATCATTGACGATCGAAAGCCGTACTGAATCCGGCGGAGCCAGCGACGCAGTCAGCCGCTTCAACACGAACTCCGGCTCAAGGCTCTGATAGAATTGCCACTGTGAATGAACGCGGGCGGGATCGACCTGCGTTCCAGACAACAGCGACTGCGGGTCGGCGCCAAGCGGGTCTCTCAGGCCGGCAATATAGAATTGGCCGCCGCGTATCTTTTGTTCTGCAACGATGATGCCCGGCTGGGTCTCCAGTCGCGACACATAGGCCTGCCAGCGCTGCCCGGATTGCCAGGAAAGAAAGAACCAACCGCCTGCCGGAATCAAAACCAGCAGGGCTGCAGCCACCACCAGCCACGGAAATCCCTGGTTTGATTCCTCCTGCTTCAGTTCAACGCAGGTCTGCAACTGCGCCTCTACGCCGGCCAACTGCGAACTGTCGCCGTCAAACTGCTCTAAAGCCTGTGAGCATTCATCATGGATGCGAAGCAATACATCGCGAACTATTTCATGTAATTCCTCTGGCGGATTTCCTCGGATCACCGAAACCAGGGTGGCAAACGGTCCAACTTCCGACCAGAGACGAAGGTCGCCAAAACGTATCGTGTCCAGGCCGCTCTGCTCTTTCTCATTAAATGAGTCTTTTACAAAATCTTGAATTGCACTGAGCATCGATGAAATGAGTTGAGGATCTTCGCTCGTTGCATTATCGGCAGTTACATGGGCTATCAAAAGCCCGGAATTACGGTTAATGAGAAAGACATGCTCTACACGATAGATAAGAGAATGCTTTAGCACAACTTCTGAGAAGCTTGCACCTGTCCTCCAAGCTTCAAATCTCCACTTGAGACCATGCCAGGTAAATATATGTCTTAAAGTTTCATTCAGCGACTGAAATGTCTGGTCGATCTTTTCCCCGATCGACTTGCGAATTGCCGGCAAAAACACCGGGTATAATATATCTGTCAGCGTGCGCGGGCTCTTCTGGATTGACCGTTGCACAGCCCTTTCGACAGCGGGCGCAAGCGCCTCGCCGAGCTGCGCATGAGGCGCTCGCGCGGCCGCACTGGAAAGAACGTCGCCCACTGCTGCCGCAAGCTGCTCGGGTTCGTCCAGCAGATGCGTAACTCGTGAAAGCTCCGAAATTTCGCGGCTGACCAGCAACTGGCGCAGCGTTTCCATGCGAGGATCGGCGGTTGGAACTCCGTCGAAACGCGCACGATAGTCCGGATCAACGTTCCGGGCAATTTCGATCAAAAGACGAGCCAGAGCCTCGCGATCAATCTCTGTATCGTTCGAGGCTGTTCTTTGCGGAAGGCTGATTGGGTCGACGGTTGACGTCAAGGTCCCATCAACTCACTTTCCAGTTACGTTCCGAGTTGCTCTTGCTGCCAACAGGATCCTGATTCAGACATTTTGCAACCTCGACAAACAAGCCGGCCAGAAGATTTCGGTCGGTCTTGACGTTGCTGAGATCGGCAAACATTTTCTCGATCAGCATCTGAACGCCTTCGTTCTTCTGCTTGATTTCCTCACGCAGTAAATGATCGTTTCGATTTATCCGGTCCGAAACGTCGCGCTCAAGCGCGCTCAATTGATCCGACAGCGCGCGCACCTGCTTTTCAAGTGTCTGGTTTTGCTCGCGAAGATTCCGGTCAATCTCCTTGTCGGCATCGGCTCGTGAATCTTTTTCGTTCCGCAATTGCGCCGCAAGCGAATCGACCTGCTTCTTTGCATTTGACTCGTACATGTCGAGATTGCGCTTGGCCTCGGATTCAACATCCTTAAAGCGCTGCAAGACCCGTTCTTCAAGCTTGGAAAAGCGGCGGTCATAGTCCTGCATCTGGTTGCCGAACAGCAGATCACGTATCTTGTCGACACCGACAGGGTCGCCGGAGCCCCCGTTTTCACGAGCCTGGACCCCCATGAAGTTCAGCCCGTTTCCTTCTGCGTTACCTATCAGATTTGCGTCCGCCTTCTTTTCTGAAGAAACGGAATTCGAAGATTCCTTGGCCATCCTGATACCCCATTTGCATACCTGCCGCGACGGAAACCATGGCAGCAAAATACCCGACCTGCAAGCCGGATTCGTCTTGACTTATGCCTATTCGTAAGGCAGCCGAGCACTACCACCTCCGACTCAGAAATCGCGGCCAATCCACTTTGCGGCCCCGAGCTCGCCGGCAAGAGCAAAGCCGCTACCTCAGACGCGCGCAACGTCGCCAGCGCCGTCGGTAAGATCGCGGCCGAAGACCCGGAAACGATGGGCGGCGAAAGGCGTGACCAGACCGGACGTCAGGATCCAGTTTGCGGCGACGACGACAAGCTAGGTGGCGAGCAATCCCCTACGACCGAACTGCGGTTACGACGAGGAACCTCAGCAACAGCACCGCGCTGTGACCGGCAGCTGTCACAGCTTTCCTACTCCGTCGTGCTGGCTTTTTTTCTGCGCCGATTGGCGTGCGACTGCGCGACGGCCATTTGCAACTCGGGTGTGATTTCCAACGGCGCATTCTCTGCCCCATGTGGGTTCTGTAGCCCCTGGACGTGGACGGTCGGAAACGGGAGTTCGATGCCCTGCTCCTTGAAAGCCTGGCGGAGGCGTAAAAAGAATCTGCCTTTCATGCTGAAGGCACCTCCCGGTCTGGTCGTGACCTTGACCCTCAAGACGATGCCGTACTCGCCGAACTCCTGTACGCCCTGCATCTTGATCGGTTCGATCACCCAGTGTCTGAACTCCGGATCTTCCGCCAGTTCGAGGCCGATGCGCTTGATCAGCTTGCGGGCGAAGTCGATATCGGTGTCGTAGCCGACGGTGATGTTGAACTTGTCGGTAACCCAGTCACGGCTCTGGTTCTGCACTGCCCCGAGTTCACCGAAAGGTATCGTGAACAGCGGGCCACGGTGGTGGCGCAGCTTCACCGAGCGTAGCGAAAAGCTTTCCACCGTACCCTTGTAATTGCCCGAAGAAATATATTCGCCGACACGAAACGCATCATCGAGCAGAAAAAACACGCCCGAAATGATGTCCTTGACGATCGTCTGTGCGCCAAAGCCCACCGCGACGCCGACGACGCCGGCGCCGGCGATCAGCGGGCCGATCTGGATACCCAGCGAGGCGAGCATCATCAGCACCGCCATCACGATGATCGATGCGAGCAGAATGTTCTGGAGGATCGGCAACAGGGTGTGCAGCCGCGCCTGATGCGAGTCGGGGGGTAGAACATCCTCGTCGCCTATCACCTCGTGCGATGTTTGGATGCCCAGCTTTCGTTCGATCAACGCCTTGATAATCGACCAGCCGAAATCGGCTGCGAGGGCAATGACCACGACATTGATCAAGCCGCGCAATATGAACATCGTCGTCGTATCGCTGTCGTGCATGGATTGCATATTCAGACCCCAGACACGCGCGAGAAAGTAAGCCGCCGCCAGGATGAAAATCATTCGGATTGCGCGATCGATGACGGCGATCGTCACCGCCGGGATCGTCGGCCGGCCGGCATCTTCCGAACCCGGCCGCAGAACGAAATTGACCCCGCGCTGCGTCAGCACGATTGCCAAAGGTAGGAAGAATGCGGCGAAGGTAAACCAGAAGAGTATATAAAGGCCGGCATTGCGCTGCAGAAACAGAACGACGAAATAAGCAGTCAATAGCCATGTCGCTGCCGTGCGACCGCTGTGGCGCGCACCGTCTCGCTGCGTTCTTGGCCGCCGCCAAACGGCAAGCAGCAACAGCAACAGCAGCACGAAATCGGCGCCCAGGGACAGGACCGTCATTCCGTCCTGATCGATGCCGAGACCCGGCAAGAGGATGAACGCGGCGGCGAAGAAGGCGAAGACGCCGACGATCCGGGGCAGCCAATAGGACCAATGATCAGCCGTTTCGTTGGTGATCGGCAAAGCACGAACCTCGACGGCGTTCTCGACGTTCATGAAGGAAGGGACGAGCGTGGCCATCACGTACAGGCGCACACCCCATGTAACGACTGCCGCCATCAGAAATGTCAGCACAATCTCGCGTATAAGCATTGGCCAATCGAACAACATGAACGCGCCGGCGCTGCCCAGTGCGAACGAGACGATCAGTATGCTGGAATAAAGCGCGCGACCACCAATCTTCTTGGCTCGCCCGGTGGGCGTATCCTTCGGTTGCGCGATAATCCAAAGCCGAAATGGACGGGTGAGCTTGTACGTTGCCCAAGTAAGCGCCAGGCCGGCAGCGATGAACATCGCAATCAGGATCAATACGCTGACAGGCCCTTTGCTGGACATATCCTGCATGGTCTCTGCCCGAACGCGCGCGAACTGGCCTGGCAGCAGGGGCAAAGTCCGCACGATCCTTTCGATATGGTGCCTGATCCGATCGAGCGTCGAGGATGCCATCGTATTCATCTGGCTGGGTGGGGCCACTGGTGCGGCGACGGGGTCGGACGATGCGTCGGTCGGTGAAGCTCCCGCCTCGGCAGGCGCACCCGTCGATCCGGCGTCCTGATTTCGTTGTTCGGCCACCCAGGCCTTCACCGACGGATCGTCGAGAAGCTCGAACAGCTGTTTGACCCTTTCAGGCGGGACGGCTGCCGGCGCCTGCGCCTGTGCCTGACCGGCCAACAAGAGGGCGATCCCAACAACGAGCGGCCTGACAACCAGGACAAGCATCGCCGTCAGGTCTCCGAGACGTTGTGCCGGGCGCGCCAGGTTCGCGGCTCCCGATCGTCCAGTCATGAGTGGCATCGTGCTGTTAACCTTCTGGTCAAAATCGGCAAGCGACGACATTATGTCCGTTGTTGCCCTACCTTGGAGAAACCGATGTTGAGGTGCAAGGGCACCAGGATCCCAAGCCCATACCACGAGGGCCTGAGCGCTTGCCATTCGGCCCTATCTTCAAGTCTTTTTTGCCTGCCGCTCATTCGCCCCGATCTTGACAGAGCGGTGCTGCCATCCGATGCCGTTATCCGTTTTTGACATTCGCCGACTCCTGCAGAAGAAAACGAAAGCTCGATGATCCAGGACAATGCTACCGCAGCTGGTGTGGTCCCGATGTTCGATGCCGAGCAAACCATCGGCGCAACGCTTGCCAGCATCCGCCGGCAAGACCGTCTCCTTTGGCAGGAAATCGCCGGCGACGTTTCGGGACTCTTGTTCTACCATTCGAACCAGGCGCGGGTAAGACGGCGTGGCGCATAATCCCTTGGTTTCAATCGTGGTTCCTGCGCACAATGCGGAGGTAACGCTGGCGCGCGCGCTCGATTGCCTTCTCGATCAGGAAATAGTGGATTGGGAGGCGATCGTCGTCGACGACGCCTCCACGGACCGGACGCCCGCGATCATCGCCGGCTATGTGGAGCGCGATGCCCGATTTCGGACGTTGAGCTCTTGCGCGTATAGCGCCGCCGGCGCGCGCAATACCGGGATTTCGACAGCGCGCGGCCATTGGCTCATGTTTCTGGATGCGGACGATTGGGTGGATGCCAACTTCCTTGCGAAAATGCTGGCCGCACTGGAAACCGCTCCCGATGCAGTGGCCGCCTATTGCGGTTCTCGGCGCGTGATGCTCGATGGCGAACTCACCCCGTCGAGCATCTCAACCGAGGTTGCGATCCAGCCCTTCGAAACATTCGCCCGCCGGTGTGCCGTTCGCACTCACGCGCTACTTGTCGACCGGGAGACAATTGTCGAGTTGGGCGGTTTCGATGTGTCGCTGCGGACCTGCGAGGATTGGGATCTGTGGCAGCGCCTCGCGCGTCTGGGCAAAACTTGGGTGATGGTCGACGAGCCGCTCGCTTTCTATCGGATCAGCCCCAACGCGCTCAGCCGCAATTCGACGCAGATGCTGGCAGACGCGGAAATCGTGATCGCCCGCGGCTTCTCTCCCGATCCCCGGGTCAAAAACCCGGCATTGGCACACGCCAATGGAGCTCTCGATGCGAACGGCCGCACCGCATCCGAAGCACTCGCGTGGTTCGCGTTGTGGAACGCCGCGTCGGATTGCGGCAGCGGCTCGCGCTTGATCGACCCGCAATCCCTGCGCGCTCTCCCGGCCGGACGTAAGTGGGCGCGTGAGATCGCTGAGGTGGTCGTCGATGGCCTTATGGTGGGAAGCCTCTCGGTGCCGGCGCAATTGGCTGCGAGGTGGGACAGGTTCGGCGGCTCCCTTGCCGAGTTGATCATCGAACTCGGCAAGGTCTGGGACAATCCGCCAGCGGGTCGCCGCATCCAGTATCAGCTTGAGCAAATGCTTCTCGACGTCGACGATCTTGCCGCGTCGCGCAGGCTGGCGCGGACACTTGGAATTCGCGTCGACGCTCGAAATCCGACCTCGACCGAACTGCCGCACGGAATCGATCAAATCTATGCCTATCTGATGATCGATGCCCAGATCGAGGCTGTCGTGCAGTTCGGCGTACTCGGAGCAGTGACAAGGGATCATTGGATTGAATTGATCCAGAATGTGGTGCCCGCTGAGCGGCTTGTAGACAGTGCGGCAAGGCTTGCGGGACGATCGCCTGTACCGCAACAGGCCGCTGGCGCCGCCACGTCAAACACGCTCACAGCCGAGGCATTGTTGTCCACAGCGGAACGCGGGCCCGATCCAGACAGCCATTTCGGCAAACTCGCCCAATTGGCCGCGGAAGCGCGGGAGCTGGTTAGGTCGAGCGCCGAACCTGCACCACCTCCTGCAACGCCGCGCCGAGCACGGACCGCGGACAGGAGTGATCGCACGGCGTTCTGGAATAGCTATTTCGCGACCGAGGACCCGTGGAAGTACGGCTCGCTCTATGAGCAGGAAAAATATCAGCGGCAGCTCGAAATCCTGCCTGCTGGTCCCATCGGACGGGCGCTCGAGCTGGCCTGCGCGGAGGGCCACTTCACGCGGCAGCTGGCGCCGCGTGTGGGCCATCTGACTGCAACGGACATCTCCGCCATAGCCATCGAGCGGGCCCGTGCGCGATGCAGCGATCAACCGAATATTGAATTCGGCGTGCTGGATTTCTCTGCCGACATGCTGCCGGGTGAGATGGATCTGATCTTCTGTTCGGAAGTGCTCTACTATCTGGACGATCTCGCCGAGTTGCGGCGCATCGCCAAAAAATTCGCTGAGGCGTTGGCGCCTGGCGGCAGTTTCATCAGCGCACACGCATTCGTGCTGCGTGACAATGTTGAAAGGACGGGCTTCGACTGGAACACATTCGGTGCGCAAGCGATCTCGGAGACGCTGGCAGCGACCGAAGGCCTCGTCCTTGAGCAATCGATCCAGACCGAGCTCTACCGCATAGACCGCTTCCGCCGCCTGTCGCCGGACGATGTGGCGACGGAACCGGTGATCGATCATGTGCCAATCCGCGCGCCCATCGAAATCGGGGTCGCACGAAATATCGTCTGGGGCGGGGCGCGGGCCTTGCGCCGCGACGTCGCACGCACCGAGCGGCGCCAGCATATCCCTGTCCTCATGTATCACAGCGTCGCCGATGATGGCCCGGCCGCGCTCGCCCGTTTTCGGCTCACGCCCGCCGCATTCGCCAACCAGATGGCATGGCTGCGCGCCAATGGCTTTCACGCCATTGGGTCCGAGCAGCTGGAACAGTTCATCGCCAACCGTCAGCCTTTCGTTGGCCGCCCGGTGGTCATCACCTTCGACGACGGCTTCCAGAACTTTGCCGACCATGCCTGGCCGATCTTGCGCGCCAACGACCTGACCGCGGAAGTGTTCCTGGTGACGGATCTGGTGGGCGAAAGTGCAAAGTGGGACGCCGATATCGGTCCGCCGACGCGGCTTATGGACGCCGGGACGGTGCGACGCCTCGCCGCCGAAGGTGCGTTCTTCGGAAGCCATCTGGCGACGCATCGCGCGATCGATGGCCTGTCGAGCTCCGACTTGGCCGCCGAGTTCCTGCGCTCTCGTCTGTTCATCGAACGGTGGACGGGTCGGCCAACCACGGCGTTCGCGGCACCCTTCTCTGTCACCGACCGGCGGCTTAGCCGGTTGGCCAGGGAGTGCGGCTATCGAGTAGGCTTCGGCCGCAAACACGGGCCGGCGGACCTCGATTGCGATCCCATCGACCTTCCGCGCATCGAGATTCGCGGGGATCGCTCGCTCGACGACTTTGTTGCCACTGTCGAGGCCGTGCTCGAATGAACGGTGCAGCTTTTTAGTGTGATTGTTCCCGCTCGCAACGCGTAGGATACAATCAACGAGACGCTCCGCAGCGTGCACGCCCAGTTCTATCGTGCGCTCAAGTCTATTGGGCGACCTGGGATACGGCTGACATCAGCTCCTTCGGGTTTGGCGCCCCAAACATGTATCGCCCACCCTCTGGAACCTCCGTGAAGCTCCAGCGGACAATCCCCTGCCGATCCAGCAGGAACTGACCGATCAATTGTCCGTGTCCCGTCGCCATCATCTGCTCGTCGGCTTCGGTCACTTCGTAATTGTCCTTCTTGTTGAGGATTTCGCTGGCCGTAACAGGATCTATAGGACCGGGAAACTCGCCTGGCATGTCGACCCGCATATCCATTGCCGCTGCCATCGAGACCTTGTACGGCCAGTTCGTCTCGTTTTCGGTGAATTCGAGATTGGGCAGTCCAAAAGCACGATGTGAAGCGCGTTCAGGGTCGGAGGCTGCCAGCAGATTCGGCATCGGGTGGTAGCGGAAATAGAGACGCGCCCGTTCGATCGGCGTGTTGACCACCGTCAGGCTCTCCACGCCCTTTTCGCGCAGCTCCGGATCAAGCCGCGCCTGGGCGGCGATATGGCGCCGGCAAAACGCACAATGCAGACCTCGAAACAGGCCGACCAGCACCGGTTTTTGTCCGCGAAAGTCATCAAGCGCGATCTTGCCTTCCTGGGTAATGGCGTCGAGTACCAAGTTCGGCGCACGGTCGCCCGGTTGAAGCGGTACCAAGTCACTAGGCGCGGACATTTCCAACCTCCCACCCCGGCTAGTCGAGAAAAGGCAGCACCACAAGCGCTTCCGGGTCGAGCCCGTGCTGGGCGCATATACCCTGCGCCAAGGAAAAGTAGCGTTCGGCCTCGGCCAGATTGTCGAGGTCGAGATTAAGCGTTGCGAGACCATCATAGCACGGAAACAGCAGTTGGGGTTCGCCCGTTTCGCGGGCTACGTCCAGTGCTTCGTGGAACAAGCCAACCGCCAGTTCCGGACGACCGTTGCACTGGTGGATCTGCCCAAGCACGATCAACGGAACCGGCAAGTGCTCGCGCTGGTCGAGCGCCCTGTCGATCTCGATGGCCTTCTCGGCAGCAGGCACGCCCTCCGTTGGACAGCGATCCGTGAAAGTACAACAAGCGACTGCCAGATTGGCGAGGAGGCGCGCCTGGAAACCCAAATCGCCAATATGGCGCGCCACTTCAAGACCGCGCCGACAGACCTCCATCGCCCGGGCTGGGTCGATGGTCGTGTAAAGCACGCCGAGATTGGTGTAGCCGCGGCAGGCCGCGCCCAGTAGACCGGCGGCTTCGGCCAATTCAATGCTACGCTCAACCTGACGCACGGCTTCACGGTTTCGCCCAAGACGAGCCAGCGCGACAGCCTTGGTATTAAGTGCCTCGGCGGTCACAAGAGTGGCATCGCACCCGACCTCGGAGACATGCTCGGTTGTCAGAGAGCGTACGCAATCCAGCGCCGCGTCCGCCCATTTTGCCGCGAGAGCGTGATCTCCGCTACGGAACGCCTGTCGGCCACGTTCTTGCCAGAGATGCGCCTGCTCAACCGGGGCATCTGCTCCATCGAGGAGCGCTGCCGCTTCAGCATAGCGGGATTCTGCATTGTCCCGCTTGCCGACGTCCCACAGCAGCCGACCGATCTTACGCAAAACGCGCGCCGACGCGACACGATCGGCTGACTCGCGATATGCCAGCAACACCGTCTCGTAGTGGTAGTGCGCGATCTCGCGGCGGCCTGCCGGGCCGCTCAAATCGGCAATGCGCTCTGCAATTGCCAGTTTGAGCGGTGTTTGCCCGATCGCGCCCAACGCAGTCAGTGCTCGCTCGTAGAAACGAAGGGCGTCGTCGTTGGCGTATATCATGCGAGCGCGATCGCCCGCCGCCTGCAGGTAATGCGCGCCCCTCTCCCGCTCGGCGCTCTGCGCGAAATGATGACCGAGCACGGTCAAATCCTCGAGCCGTTCCGGCTTGTCGCCGCACAGTTGCTCCAAGGCGGCACCGACCCGCCCGTGGATGTCGGTCCGGCGTTGCAGAAGCAGATTCTGGTAGATCACGTCCTGCAGCAATGTTTGCGTAAAGCGGTAGCTTTGCGACGAGACCGAGCCTGATCCGGCAACTTCCTCGATGATTTCCGCATCGCAAAGCAGTTCGCAGCCGGCTTCTAGCCGGCCGGGGTCGGCTGTCACGGCCTTCAGAAGTGCGGCATCGAAGCGCGGGCCGATTACCGCGGCTTCCTGGGCCAACCGGCGCACGTCTTGAGGCAGCCGGTCGACGCGAGCAAGCAACATTGCCTGGATGGTGGCGGGAATGCCGGTTGCGACTTCGCCTGCCGCAGTCAGCCATCGCTGGCCCTCGCGCACCAGTACACCGCGATCGATAAGGCCGCGAACGATCTCCTCTACAAAAAGGGGGTTGCCGCCCGCGCGCTCGAGGATCTGATCGAGAAGCGCTCCTGCGGAGTTTACCCAGCTCTCGCCGAAAAGCGCCGCCAGCAGGCTGCGTCCGTCATTGCTGTTGAGCGGCGAAAGCCTCAGCGCAGTGTGACTGACCCGACTTGAGTCGAGCTGGTCGTTGTCCGGCGCCGGACGATGCGTGACCAGCAACATCAACCGCGTGCGTTCCAACCTGTCCATCACGAAACGCAGTGCCTCGAGCGACACGGCATCGGCCCAGTGCAGGTCTTCAACGACAATCAACAGCGGCGACAACGCAAGCCGCCGTTCGATGATTGTGCGGACTGCGTAGAGAATTTGCCGCCGCAGTTGCTCGGGCTCGACATGCTGCAAGGTCGCATCGGGGTCGCCAAGGCCAAGCACATGGTAGAGCAAAGGCATCAGCCGCTTCGCCTCCTCGCCCTGCAGGCCGAGATCGGTAAGCAAGCCTGCGAGCTTCCCCCGCATTTCGTCCCCATTGTCGTTTTGCATCATCCCGGCAGCGCTGCGCACCACTGCGCCCAAAGCGCCGAATGATTGTTCGCCCAGCGGTGAGCACGTGGCCTGCCGCACGGCGACGTTGCGAAAACGATCCTCGTCGCCGACGCGGGCGACGAACTCCTTCACCAGCCGCGATTTCCCGATACCGGCTTCTCCGACGAGGCGGACAAGTTGGGCCGAGCCGCCACACGCCAGGTCAAGGCTCGCCATCATTCTATGGAGTTCCGCACCACGACCTATCATCGGCGCGCTGAGACCGAGCGCCTCGAGCCCACGCGCTGCACGCGGCGCCGCAAGCGGTGCATCCAGTCGATGGACGAGCACACTGCCAGCCTTGCCGCGAAGCACGACATCGCCCAGCGACTCGTAAGAGAAGGCATGCCGGGTCAGCCTGTGAGTGAGCTCGCCTACCAGCACCTCACCCGGTGCGGCCAGCGATTGCAGGCGTTGCGCCGTATTCACTGTGTCGCCAGTCACCGAATAGGATTTGGCGGTGCCGATGCCCAATCCGCCAGTGACGACCGGACCAGTGTTTATGCCGATGTGAAGTAACAGAGGCGAGCCGGAGCGGGAGGCCCTCTCGTCGAGCCGCGCTGTCCGGGCGATCATGTCGAGAGCGGCGCGAAGCGCACGTTCCGGATCGTCCTCATGCGCGACCGGCGCACCGAACAAAGCCAGCAGTGCATCGCCGATGAATTTGTCGACGAAACCACCAAAGTTTCGCACGGCCGCCGTCAATTCCTTGAACAGTTCGTTCTGCAGCGCTTGCATCACCTCGGGGTCGAGCTGCTCGCTGAGTGTCGTAAAGCCGCAAAGGTCGGCGAACAGGACCGTTACTGTCCGGCGATCGGCGTCAGAGACAGGAGGCAGCCCTTCTTCGCTTTCGATGTTCGGCGACGGAGTTCGAGAAGGCGGCACAATGGTCCGGCTCGGTGTCGGAGCAGGCCGTTCGACGGCTTTGGCGGGCGCGACGTTTGCCCCACATTTCGGACAGAACTCAAAATCAGGTGCGCAGACGTAGCCGCAACTGGCGCATGATACGGGCTGGCGCCGGCCACACTTCGGACAGAAGGCGTAACCGCCCTCAATCTCGAAACCGCAGCCCGAGCAGTCCATAGACACCTCTCTTGGGGCCGTGACGGCGTGATCTCGCCACGCACTTCACGGCCAGGGTATTCACAAGGATGAACCGATAGCCGTCAACCGGCAAGCGGCAGCGCAAATGGGCATCGAGCGATCCGTGCGGGTCCGTGGCAGAGCGCCGCTGATTCGGGCGGCTGCGTGGCCGTCGTTTACGAAATTCCCTCTTACCTCCGTCTTCCTGCTATCGTGGAGATGAGGAGACGGACAGATGAGCGAGAACCGTAAGCTAGCCGCGATCCTGGCTGCAGATGTGGTCGGATACAGCCGGCTCGCGAGCGCGGACGAAGATCGTACTTTGGCGAGGTTGCGGACACTGCGCAGCGACCTGATCGATCCGATCATCGCAGTGCACCACGGGCGGATGGTCAAGCGCACCGGGGATGGGGCGCTGGTTGAGTTCCGCAGTGTGGTGGATGCCGTGCGCTGCGCTGTTGAGGTTCAGAATGGTATGGTTGAGCGCAATGCCGGCGTGCCGCAAGACCGCCGCATCGAGTTCAGGATCGGCATCCATCTGGGGGATGTGGTCGAAGAAAGCGACGGCGACCTGATGGGCGATGGCGTCAACATCGCCTCGCGTTTGGAGGGCGTGGCGGCGCCCGGCGCCATCTGCCTGTCCGAGGATGCCTATCGCCAGGTCAAGGCGAGGCTCGACCTCTCGGTCAGCGATCTCGGCAGCACGCAACTCAAGAACATCGCCGAGCCGATCCGGGTCTATTCGCTGCAGGTCGGCAGCGCTGGGACCAAGGCGGCCGCGACCTGGGAAACCGTGACGAGCCCGGCGACGGCAGCGCCGCCGAAGCTGTCGATCGCCGTCCTGCCGTTCGCCAACATGAGCGGTGACGCCGAACAGGACTACTTTGCCGACGGCATCTCTGAAGACATCATCACGGCGCTGTCCAAACTGTCGCAGCTCTTCGTCATCGCCCGCAATTCGTCGTTCACCTTCAAGGGCCAGAACGTGCATGTGCAGGAGGTGGGCGCGAAGCTCGGCGTGCGGCATGTGCTTGAGGGGAGCGTACGCAAATCGGGGAACAGGGTGCGCATCACCGCGCAGCTTATCGATGCAATTTCGGGCGGCCATCTATGGGCGGAGCGGTTCGATCGCGACCTGACCGACGTATTCGCCGTGCAGGACGACGTGACGCAGCAGATCGTCGGTGCGCTGGCGCTCAACCTGACTGAGGGTGACCGTCAGCGGCTGGCGCCCGAGCACCCGCGCAACACGGAGGCGTATGACTGTTTCCTGCGCGGCCGGGAGCTGTGGCACCGGCTGACGAAGGAGACGAACGTCGCAGCCCGCGACCTCTTGCAACGTGCCATCGAACTGGACCCGAAGTTTGCCCTTGCCCACGCTTTCCTCGCCCTCACGCACGGACTCGACTACCTGAACAGGTGGAGTGCGTCGCCGCCGGAATCGATGGCGCAAGCGGAAGAGGCCGCAACGCGAGCGGTAACGCTGGATGACAACGATCCCTGGGCGCACTGGGCGCTGGCGATAGCCAAGCTGTACACACGACGGCACGATGAGGCCGTCGACGAGGTCGAGCGCGCACTGGTCCTCAATCCGAACTTCGCCGAAGGGCACGTCTGCCGCGGCGAAACGCTGTACTATTCAGGCAGACCCGAGGAGGCCCTCGGGAGTTTCGCCCGGGGAAAGACCTTGAACCCATATTTTCCGGATGTGGTTCTGCACTTCCAGGCTTTGGCGTTGTTTCAACTGGGAAGGTACGAAGAGGCCGTTGATCTCCTGCTGCAACGGCTGGCTCGCAACGCTGTCACCGACGTCTCGCGCGCGCTTCTGGCCGCCAGCTACGGCCATCTGGGCCGTTTGGAGGAGGCCCGCGCGGCATGGCAGGAGGTGCTTCGCGTCAATCCCGACTATTCGCTGGAATACCGTCGCAAGGTCTTGCCTTACAAGAACCCTGCCGATTTCGAACTCATGGTCGACGGCCTCCGCAAGGCCAGTGTGGTGCAATGACAGGTGGCGGCCGGATCAGGCGCCGGAGGCCTGGCCGACCTTGCGCCATCGGGCGTTTTCGCGAACCAGTTTCAGGTCGTCGGTCGTCTCGGCAAATGTCCGCAAACGGTATTGCCGGAGCAGGTCCGGGAAGAGCGCCCCTTCCGGCAGGCCGGCAAGCTGTTCGCGGACCGAGATCTTTTCATCGATGACCCGCATGCCCCAGGCATTTTCCCGAACCTGCAGCTCCGCAGCCAGATCGCGCTCTTCCGGCGCGTTTTCGTCCAGCGCAGCCAGCAGGATCGAGTGGAAAAGCGCGACATAGCCAACCTGTCTCAGACCGCCCACAACCCGCACGCGCGGCAATATAGCCAGGACGAGGAACATCAGAAACAGGTTCGGCAGCAGCACGCCGTCCAGCAGCGCCTGTCTGAGATGCAGCCGCTCGAACGGGATGGAAACACCATGCGGCCTGTCAGGCTCGATCAGGTGCCCGTTATCGAGGACGAGCTTGCGCACGCGCTCCTCGCGGATGCCCCAGAAATAGTCCGTGGTGTTGGGCAGGAACCTGCCGAATGGGCCTGATGCGGCTTCTTGCATAGCATGGTCGAGACGCTGGCGCCTTGCGGGCTCGATGAGCAGCCTGGAAAGAAAGCTGCCGTCATATTCCAGGTGCCGCGCCATGGCAGAAGCCGCGAGCCGATCATCGATGAAAACCGGCAGGGCTATGCCGGAACGATCCCAATTGGCGACCAGATCCTCGTTGAGGGTTATCAGCGCATCAGCGGCGGTTCCAAACACCTTGTCCTGGCTGGCAAGCAGTGTGCCCAGCCAGCGGCTGGCATCCGTTTCATCGCCCACCGCTTCGAGCGCGCGCTTGTTGAGGGAGACAGGACCGGCCACGCAGACGCTTTTGCGGCACAGTTTATGGCGGCCCATGCCAAACAGGTTGACCTTGTCGTCGCCGACATCGAGCCATCCCGGCCCCTCCCGGCCAATTGTCTCCATGGTCATCGTCGTTCCCATGAAGCCGAAGAAGGCCGACAGCCCGTTTTCGACCGCGCCGAGCCAAGCAAGCAGGAGGGCATCGAAGGTGATCCGGTCCATAAGAAGCAGGCAGTGCAGGCCGGACTGAATCACCGGTCTGTGCTCGAACTCTTCGAGGGCCTTGCCGATCTCTTCAGGCTGCATGATCGTATCAAGGCGTTGATGCAGGACTTCGCGCAGGATCGAGCGGGCAGCGATCGCCGGGTCCGATGCGGGCCTTGCCACCGGCCGCCACAGATGGCGGGCGTAATCGGCAACCGGTGCATTCCAGTTCTGCTCGATGTCACGCACGACTTCCGGGCAGAGCAGCGACAGCACAGCCAGAATTTCCGCCGGAGGCGTAGGGGTTGGATCAAAGACGGCGGTCATCAGAACCGCAGCCGCGCCATGGTTAGGAGGTCGTGGTACCGCCCGTCGGTAAAACCGGCCTTCACATGCCGGCCTTCAACCTCGAATCCGTGGCTTGTGTAGAGGCGGATAGCCGGTTCGTTGTCGGCATAGACGCTCAATTCCACCCGCTTCAGGGCGCGCCAGTTGTCGGCCACGTCAAGCAGCGCGCCAAGGATGGCAGAGCCGATGCCCTTGCCGACAAAGCCATCATCAAGGCCGATATTGATCTCACCGATATGCGAGCGGCGCGGCGAACCCTGCACGACCAGGCTGCCATGGCCGACGACCTTGCCATCCAGCTCGGCAACGATCCAGGTGGTCTCCTGGCCGGATTTGGCGATGCGCCGCTCCACCTGCTCCACCATCTCGAACGGGATCCTGAGCGTGCCCCAGCGGAAGCCCGGCATGTTGAAGATAGCGCAAAGCGCCTCCGCATCGCTTGGCCGAACGGCCCGGAGCTGCGGCTGGATTTTCTCGGAGCATGGCGAGGTCGTGCTGGTCATGGCGTTCCCGGCGAAGGCAATCGGCCCGGCACGATGCACCGGACATCACCTGAAAATCCAGCCATCTCTGCAACCTATGATGCCGATTGCGAGCTAAAATACCGGCAGGCGGCGTAGAGTTTGAAAGCGCCGCTGATGCCGATCCAGCCGAAAAAGGCCAGCCAGCACAATGTCCCCGTCGCCGTCCAGTCGATCCGGTGCATCGCAGCGTCGGTGATGACGAGGCCAAGGATGGCGAGCAGGCCAAGCAGAAACTGCGCCAAGCCGAGTACCAGCAGTTCCTCGCGGGGCGCGCTTCTCCAGACGAGATATATGCCGCCCGCACCGGCGAGGAAGATGGCGCTGTAGACCTGAGCGTGGAAGGCATCAACCGGCCATGGCCAGACGCTGCTGAATGTCAGGGGAAATAGCAACAGGCCGACGCCATAGAGCCCAAGGATCACCGATTCCACCGGCATGTAGCCGCGCCATGCGGGGCTTAAGGTCACGCCTTTTGCAGAAGGACGGGCCCTGGCCCACCACAGGAACAGCCCGGATACCGCGACCGAAGCAAGATAGACCAAAAACCAGAGCCAGGGCGCTTTGCGCTCAAAGTTGAAATAGCCGAGATTGCTGAACGAAGCCACCGACACGATGACGGTGAAGATGAAGGCCATGACGAGCACAAGCCTGCCGGGCGACCAGCGATTCCAGAACAGCAGCGCCGCCATCACGACCATTTCGGCGGTGTAGAAGCCGCCGAGGAAGCGGGCGTTGAACGGCGTGACGGCCCAAGGCCAGCGCGGCTTGACCAGTGCAGGCGCGAAAAACAGGCCGGCGCCTACGATCAGGACGATAATGACCACCACAGAGAAAAGCCGCAGGGCCGCGGGAAATGGCGGGTTGTTGGATGTCGGCGTGGGAGAGACTCCCAAAGATGAATACCCCATGGACCATCATAGTGCCGCTCCCGGCCTATGAAAACTGTCGAACAGAAATTGAACCACATATACTATACTTGACGTACCCATATAAACGGATTTATTATATTTTATAAGGAGTTATACAGATGTCCGGTCTTTCAGACCGCCACTTTCACGACGAAGCCGCAGCCTACAAGTTCGTAGAAGCCAGGATTTGGCCGAACGGTCCTGTTTGCCCGCATTGCGGCGGCGTTGAGCGCATTGCGAAGATGGAAGGCAAGAGCACCCGCATCGGCACCTATAAGTGCTACCAGTGCCGCAAGCCCTTCACCGTGAAGATTGGCACCTTCTTTGAAGCCAGCCACGTCAAGCTCAACCATTGGCTACAGGCGATCTTCCTTGTCGCTTCGTCCAAGAAGGGTATTTCCAGCAATAAGCTTCACCGCACCCTTGGCGTGACCTTGAAAACCGCTTGGTTCATCTTGCACCGCATCCGTGAAGCCACGCGCGACGGCAAGCTTGGCCCGCTTGGCGGCAAGCGTCTGACCTATGAAACGACTGGTGCAAGGTGATGCACCCCATGGCGTCTGGCGACCGTCCAAATACCGTGCCAAAGCTCAAAAAGGCTGGAAAGCTTAGTCAGAAAGAGCAATCCGAGCGGTTCAAGGAAGCCGCTCGTGAGCTAGAGGCTGATGAAAGCGGCAAGGATTTCGAACGGGCTATAGGGCGAATTCTGCCGAGGAAGGCCTATGGTCCAGCTACTTCAAACGGAAGCGACGCTTAAGCCAACCATAATCGGGCTTTTCGTAGGGCTTAAGGAGCAACCACCTTTTGCGGGGCTAGACTGTATTCGATAGCCGCTTTTCCCGTGCAGATGGATTTCAGATTGCGAACAAATAAGGAAACCTCTCCGAAGTAATTCGGATACATTTCAACAAGCTTTTCGACTTTATCTACCTCGACCAAGACAGCCGTTGCACCAACGCCCCTTAGCTCGATTTTTTTCTCTATCTGTTCCAATGTCCGCGCGCCTAACATAAGCGTCCGGAATGGTTTGATGGTCACGTTATGAGCTTCGCCATATTGGAGCAAATAGTATCGAGATTTTTCCGTGGGCTGTACGAAATGCTCTGAGTAATGGGTAAGATTCTTGATATCGTCTAGTATGCTGGTCGCACCTATACGCTCGTTGATATCCCGCAATTCTCGCACCCGGTCATTGTGATCCGGAACACCGATATGAACGGGACACTGCTCAACGCGCGCGAATTCCGCCGACATAAGCTGGAAAAGGCGTAGCCAATCCTGCTCGCCCTTTCCGTGCTTCAAATCCTGGTCCCCGAATAGCCCGACAGCCTCAACTGCAGTTGCCCATGAGTGCTGAAGTGTGGTCCGAACTTGCAATTCGATGCGTCGTCCCTCGAAAGCCTCAGTGTCGGCATCTCTGGGTCGGTACTTGAAAACAATATGGTGACTTCGATAGCCGTCCGGCTTCGGCTCATCGATATAGTTGAATTCCCGAGAGTGGATCTCATGGGGGAACTTGTCTCGCATCGATGCGAGAAGCGAGCGAACACCTTTGATGTCGGCCATGATCGCTCGGCAACCGCCGATGTCGTTCATGGTGTCCAAATTGGTGGTGGACTCTCGAAGCTTCCGACGAATGGATGCCATACGCTTCGGACGGGATGCCATGTCGCCCTTCAGTCGCAGGGCTCTCATGTGGTGACCGACAGAGAACCGAACGCTCCGCATCGGCAGAAAGTGCGAGTCGCGCCAGCTATTGGCGATTGAGAAGATTTCGAGTGCGTCCACGTACTGGCCGGCAGTGATGTCTCGTCCGAACTGAATAGGTTTTGCCAGCCGGTCGCCTGCCTTGCGAACGGCTTTCATGCTGTAGGCAAGGCGCGGGTACTCAGTCATTCGACCCATGAAGTCAAGGTAGTCCGCCTCATTCTGGACTGGCGGGACTACCGAAAGGGAATCAGATCTCAGGATTATATCCCTTTGGGTACGCGAAGTACAATATACGGAAATTGAACTCTCACCAGGCTTATCTATTCGAATGGCCGTACGGTCCGTTTCGAAGTAAAATGGAGCACTCGGACCAAAGACCGGTCCGGTCAACACGCCTTGGGGGCGCATTTTCCGGAGCCTGCACGATGAACGAAGCTCAGGATCTGTTCTCGCTTCTGCGGCAATCGACCGATGTCGATCCACAGGCAATCGACGCGATCAAGCGAACCGTCGCGGAGGGCAAGGACCGCGAACTTTGTCGCATCAATGCGCCAGCCTTCGCCAGCAAGCATGGCCTCGACGAAGAACGCGCCATAAGCGCCTTTCTCCACGCGGCGCGGGTGGGCATCTTCGACATTTCCTGGAATGTGCTGTGCCCCGGCTGTGGCGGCGTGCTCGACACCAACGCCACGCTGAAAACCCTGCAGAAGGACGAATACACCTGCGCGCTGTGCTCCGAGGGCTATTCGCCGACCCTCGACGAGATGGTCGAGGTGACATTCACCGTCAGTCCCCGCGTGCGCAGGATTGCCGCACACAATCCACACGAACTGCCGTTGGTGGAATATTTCCGCCAGATCTACTGGGCGTCCGGCGTCGATCTGCCGGAAGACGATTTCGCGAAAAAGATGGAAGCGTTCTCGCTGGAGGATATCGAGCTTGCGCCCGGTGAAAAGGCGGTTCTGCCCATACAGCTTCCGTCCGAATTCATCATCGTCTTCGAGCCGGTCACCCATTCAGCGCAGTTCATCGACGGGAAGGGCGAACCAACAAAGGAGCGCCGAAGCCTCTCTTTGGTCTTCGACCGCGACCATGTCCAGAGCCAGACGCTGGAGATGCAACCCGGCCCGATGCGCATTTCGCTGGAAAACAGGACCGACACCCGCGTGCTGCCGACGGTCTTCATCGCCGGCCAGGCATTGCATGATTTGCTTGGCAAACGGCGGCCCTTCCTGACCGCCAAGCGCCTGCTCACCAACCAGACGTTCCGCGATCTCTATCGCACGGATACCCTCGACATCAACCAGCGCCTGAAGATCACCAGCCTGACCTTCCTGTTCACCGACCTGCGCGGATCGACCGCGCTTTACGAGCGGGTGGGCGACCTTTCAGCCTTCGATCTCGTGCGCGAGCATTTCCAGGTTCTGCACGAGATCGTCGCGGCGGAGGCAGGCGCGGTGGTGAAGACGATCGGTGATGCGGTGATGGCGACCTTCGCGACGCCTGATCGTGCGATTGCGGCGGCCCTCAGGATGCGAGATGCCATGCGTGCGCTCAACGACAAGAGCGGGCGCGAGGATCTGCTGCTCAAGATCGGAGTCCATGCCGGCCCCTGCATCGCCGTGTCTATGAACGAGCGACAGGACTATTTCGGCCAGACGGTCAACATTGCTTCGCGGGTCCAGAACCTTGCCACCGCACAGGCGATCTTCGCCACTCGTGCGGTGGTCGACGACAATCTCACCGCCGATCTGTTGCACAGGAACGCACTGACGCCCGTGCCCCACGAGGTCTCGCTGCCTGGCATTGAGCGGGAGATAGCAGTCTATACGATCCCCTGAAGACTTGGGTCGTCTCGGCCCTCACACGCGCCTACAAATGAAATAACGATCGGCGGGCACCGAAGGCGGCAGCGGGAGGCGTTGCAACTGCGGGTGATCGAGCGGCGTGCCGCTGACCGCGATGCCGCCGACGCGAAGCAGGCGCGCGGTCAGATCGGGAAGCCAGGTAGAGGTCACTGCATCGCGATCTTCATAGCCGGTGCCGATGTCGGCATGAACAAGAGCGGCGTCGATGCCAATGAACCTGCTCGCCGTCTCGCGTATTTCGCCGAGCACGAGGTTTTCAGCTTCGGGAATTGAGCTGGCGTGTGCGGCAAGTGCGCGGTCAAACGCCACGATCCGGCGTCCGGGCAGACGCTCGCGCAGATGATGGAACGTCCGACCATTGCCGAGGCCGAGCTCGACCACAGGCCCCTCCATCTTCGCCACCTCGGCGCAGACAAGATCGAGAATGTCGCGCTGTGCGGTCATCCTGCGGATGAAACTGTCGAGGCGACTCATATGCGATTGTATGTCCTGAACCAGCAACCCCGATCGAGGCTTGCCGCATATAGAGGCCAACGACGAACCCTGCAACAACCGAACAGGCCGCCGACAAGCATCATGCCGGATGGAGCTGGCGGCACAGCGCGCGGCGGAGCAGCGATCTCATTTGTAGGGGTCCGCGGCGTCTCGCAAGCCATCGCCGAGGAAGTTGAACGCCATGATGACGAGAACGACGGGCAGCATCGGCAAGAGCAGCCATGGATAGAACGCGATGACGCTGACGCTGCGCGCCTCGGTGAGCAGGATGCCCCAGCTGGTTATCGGCGCCCTCAGGCCGAGTCCAAGGAAGCTCAGCGCAGTCTCGCCCAGGATCATGCCGGGTATGGAGAGCGTCGCCGTCGCGATCAGATGCGACATGAAGCCGGGAATGAGATGCCGCCTGATGATGCGGCTGCTCCCGGCGCCCATCAACTGCGCGGCCAGAACGTAATCCTCCTCGCGCAAGGCCAGAAGCTTTGACCGCACGGCCCGCGCCAGCCCGGTCCAGTCGAGCAGTCCGAGGATGACGGTGATGCCGAAATAGATCAGGATCGGACTCCAGGTTATCGGCATGATCGCCGCCAGGGCCAGCCATAGCGGAATGCTGGGAATCGATTGCAGAACTTCGATTATTCGTTGAACGACCAAGTCGAAGATACCGCCGTGATAGCCGGCCAGTCCGCCGATGACGATGCCGAGCAGGAAGCTGAAACTGATGCCGACGAGGCCGATTGTCAGTGAAATGCGTGCGCCATAGATCATGCGCGAGAGCACGTCGCGCCCCAGCCTGTCAGTGCCGGCTAGAAAGAGCTGGCCGTTTTCGGCAGGGCAGACAAAATGCCTGTCACCTTCGATCAAGCCCCAGAACCGATAACTGTCGCTCTTGCAGAAAAAACGGAGCCGCTGAACATCATCCTGGTTCTCGATGTAGTTCCGCTTGAGCGTGTCCATATCCAGCGTCATCTGGCGGCCATAGACGAACGGCCCGACGAACTGGCCGTTGTGGAAAAGGTGCACTCGCTGCGGAGGCGAATAGATGTAGTCCATATTACGCGTGTGCAGATTGTAGGGCGCCAGGAACTCGCAGATCAGTATCCCGAAATACAGCACTGCCAGGAATATGCCGGATACGAGGGCAAGCCGGTGCATGCGGAATTTCCACCACATCAGCCGCAACTGCGACGCCTGAAAGACCTTCGACTGTTCGGGCGTCATCGCCTCGACCGACTGCAGGTCAAAGGGCGCGATGGAAACGTAGTGTTGCAGTGGAGCGCCCGGAGCGGGCAGCGGCGATTGCGTGTTCATTTGGTGCTGCCGCCCTGCAAACGAATTCGTGGATCAAGCAGCGCCAGCGCCAGGTCGGAAATCAGCACGCCGATGACCGTCAGGAAGGCGAGGAACATCAGGAACGAACCCGCCAGATACATGTCCTGGCTTTGCAGCGCCTTGATCAGCATCGGCCCGGTCGTTTCCAAAGACAGCACGATCGCCGTGATTTCAGCGCCGGAGATGATGGCCGGCAGGATGGAGCCGATATCGGAAATGAAGAAATTGAGCGCCATGCGCAGCGGATATTTGACCAGTGCCTTGAACGGATGAAGGCCTTTGGCGCGCGCTGTCACGACATATTGCTTGTGCAGCTCATCGAGTAGATTGGCGCGCAGCCGCCGGATCATGCTTGCCGTGCCCCCGGTGCCGATGATCAAGACCGGAATCCAGAGATGGGCGAGGATCGACTTCGCCTTGGCCCAACTCATCGGCTCGCCGAGATATTGCAGGTCCATGAGATGGCCGATGGACGTGCCGAACCAGATGTTGGCGAAATACATCAGGATCAGCGCCAGCATGAAATTTGGAATGGCAAGGCCGAGAAGGCCGAAGAAAGTCAGGCCGTAGTCGCCCCAGCTGTATTGATGGGTGGCGGAGTACATGCCGATCGGAAAGGCGATGAGCCAGGTGAAGATGATGGTGACGAAGGAAACCAGCACGGTCAGCCACATTCGGTCCCCGACGACGTCGCGAACCGGCAGCTCATATTCGAAGGAATAGCCGAAATCGCCGTGCAGCATCCCGCCGATCCAGTAGAAGTAGCGAATGACCGGCGGCTGGTCGAAACCGTATTCCTTGCGCATCATCTCGATGCGATCGGAGTCCACCGCTTCGCCCTGGGCTCGAAGCTCGGCAACATAGCTGTCGAAATAGTCACCCGGTGGAAGTTCGATGATCGTGAACACCAGCGCAGATATGACCAGCAGCGTTGGAACCATCACGGCGATGCGCCAGACTAGATATCGAAGCACGCTCAGGAGCCTCCAAGCCAGAATGTATCCGGCATGTAGACACCGAAATAGGCGGTCGGGTCGTAGCCGAAGAGTGCCTTGTCAGGCAGATTGCGCAGGCGCGAGGACACCAGAATCGGCTGATGCGTTCCGTTCACCGTACCGATCGAGAACACCTGATCGGTGTAGATCGACAGCATTGAATTCCAGATTTCGGCGCGCTCCGTGGTTTCAGTCGAGGAGTTCCAGCGCCTAAGCAAAGCCATCAACTCGACCACTTTAGGAAGATCGGGCGCCTCACCCATCTTGCCATGGGACAGATAGTAAGCGCCCCAGAGCGGCCATTGCAGTTGGTCGTCGATGGTGGGGGCCAGCTGGTATGGGTTCATGTCGGCGGTCGGCACGCCATTGTCGATGCCCGACCACATCGACATCATGATCTGGCCACCAAGCGCGCGGCTGCGGAAGATGTCGCGCTGCGAAGTCCGGATGAATAGGGCGACGCCGATCTTGCGCCAGTGATCGGTGATGAGTTCGAGCGCGTCGGTTTCCAGCGTGCTTTCGCCGGCCGTTTCCACGATGATCTGCGCCGAGCGTCCATCGGCAAGTATCCGCAGACCGTCATCGTCACGTGCCTGAAGCCCGACCTCGTCAAGCAGGGCATTGGCCTGGTCGGGATCATGGGTAGCCCAGGCCTTCGCGAATTCCGGCCGGTAGAGCGGGCTCTCCGGCAGGACCGTATCGGCGCTTTCCTGCGCCAATCCGTAGAACACGGCCATATTGATCTCGCGCCTGTCTACAGCGAGCGAAAGTGCGCGGCGCACGCGCACGTCACGCAAAAGGCCACGCCACACCGGGTCGGCACAATTCAGATTGGGCAGCAGCGCCAACCGCGAACCCTGTGTGCGTTTCCACAGATGCATCTTCACCGGGTAGCGCTTCTCCGCGTCCTTCAGGAAGGAGTAATCGCTGAAGTCAATTCCCATGCATTGCAGGTCGCTCTCGCCTGCACCGGTCTTGGCGGAGATGATTGCCGACGAGCTGACATTCATGATGATCCGGTCGACATAGGGCAGTTGCCGGCCATTCTCGTCTGTTCGATGAAAGAACGGGTTGCGCTCGAAGATGAACTGCTCGGCCGGCGGCTTGGTCCGGTTCTGCCAGGGATCGAGCGTCGGCAGATCCGGGTTCTCCGGGCGATACTGCCGCGACATGCGGATATGCAGGAGCGTCCATTTCGCGGTCCGGTTCTCCTTCATCAGGCCGGCGAGCCGGAATGGATCCTGGTATTTCTTGTGGAACTGCTTGAGATAGGCGGCCGGCAAAACAAGCGGTGTGGGCGAAGCAGCGGCAAGCTTGGGCAGGAAGTCGGGATTGGGCGCATCCCAACTGTAGCGCACCGTCAACGGGTCGACGATCTCGAAGCGTGGCGGCTTGCCGTCCGCCAGCAGGGCCGGGGCGAGCCCGCCTTGCGAAAGCTCATCGTTCAGCCAGACATCTTCCCAACAATAACGAAAATCCTCCGGCGTCAGCAGGCTGCCGTCGGACCATTTATGTCCTTCCCTAATCTTGAATGTGAAGACGCGATCATCCGCTACGTCGAAACTTTCGAGAATGTCGGCTTGCAAGTTAAGCTTTTCGTCATAGCCGACCAGGCGAGCGTACCCGTAGATCGTCATCATCCGGATATCTTTCTGGCTGCCGATGATGGTACGCAGCGTGCCGCCATACTGGCCGGGCTCCCGGCCCATCGCAGCGAGATTCAACTCGCGCGGGCGCTTGGGCAAGCGTTCGGCGAGTGCCGGCAGCGCCCTGGCCTTCAGCTGCGGCTCAAGAAATTCCGGCTCCAGATCGCCGGCGCGCAACGTGCCCGGCAGAAATGCCGAAGCCATGAGTCCAAGGACGGTGCGCCGGCTGATCAATGGCGTAGCTCGCTGACATCGGCCGAACGTCGGGCCAGCACGAGGTGGCCGCCGCCAAGATCGAGCGGCGACAGCATGTCTTCGTCGCCCTCGTCGCGGAATTGCGGTGCCCATGCGCTGGTGTCGGAAGCGCCGCTGAGTTTCAGCGTCTTGAAATCCATCGGCCTGTCGAGATCGGGGAAAGGTACTGCGGCGACCAGTGAGCGCGTGTAGGGGTGGACCGGTTTCCTAAGCAGAATTTCGCGCGGCGCGAGCTCGACGATGCGCCCGCCGCACATCACCGCGATACGGTCTGCCATGTAGTCCACCACCGCCAGGTTGTGGGATATGAACAGGTAGGTCAGTCCCAGTTCCTTCTGCAGGTCCTTCAGAAGGTTCAGGATCTGCGCCTGGACAGAGACATCAAGTGCCGAAACCGGCTCGTCGCAGATCAGGAGTTCAGGCCCCAGCGCCAACGCGCGCGCGATGCCGATACGCTGACGCTGCCCGCCGGAGAAACTATGCGGATAACGCTTTATGAAGCGCGGGTCGAGCCCGATTGCCTGCATCAGGCTCTTGACCGTGGCTAGTCGGGACGCGGCATTGCCACGTCGATGGATTTCCAGCGGCTCGCTCAAAATGTTCTCCACCGTCATGCGGGGTGAAAGCGACGAAACCGGATCCTGGAAGACCATCTGGATTTTCGCGCGCAGCATGCGCAGGGCGTCTCCCTCGGCTTCCAAGATGTCGATCGGACCATCGCGGCCATTGAAGATCATAGAGCCGCCGCTAGGGGTGACAGCCCGCATGAGGATCTTGCTGACGGTGGTTTTGCCGGAGCCGCTTTCGCCGACCAGACCCAGGCACTCACCCCGCCTGATATCAAAGCTCACGCCGTCCACGGCGCGAACAGAGGTTTGATGATCTCCGCCGAACCAACCGGACTTGCGGATCGTGAAGGTCTTTGTCAGATCCCTGACCGACAGCAGGATGTCGTCCGCCCCCTTCGATGCCGGCGCCGTCTGCTTGCCGAGCAGGTTCCCGACATTCACCGGCACCTCGCGGAGCGCCTTTAGCCTTTCACCGGGCTTCAGGTCGAAATGCGGGACGGCTGCCATCAGGCCCCTCAGGTAAGGGTGGCCCGGCCGGCGGAATATCGCCTCCACAGGTCCCGCTTCCATGATCTCGCCATGATACATGACCACCACCTCGTCGGCGACGTTGGCGACTACGCCAAGGTCGTGCGTGATCAGCAGCATCGCCATGTTCAGCTTCGTCTGAAGCTCGCGCAGCAATTGCAGGATTTGCGCCTGGATGGTGACGTCCAACGCCGTCGTTGGCTCGTCGGCGATCAACAAAGCGGGCCGGCAGATAAGCGCCATGGCGATCATGGCGCGCTGACGCAATCCTCCCGAAAGTTCAAACGGATACATGTCATAGGCGCGCTTGGGATTGGGAAAGCCGACAAGGCTGAGCATTTCCTCGGTCCGCGCCTTGCGCTCCGCCCGAGCCGTGGGCGTATGAATCTGCAGGGATTCGCTGACCTGGTTGCCGATCGTGTGCAGCGGCGACAGCGATGTCATCGGCTCCTGAAAGATCTTGCCGATGCGGCTGCCTCTCAACGCCCGGATTTCGGGTCCATCACGCGGCATCCGCAGGATATCCTGAGTCGTGCCGGGCTTTTCAGGATCGGAAAACAGGATACGGCCACGAACATGGGCTGTGTTCGGCAAAATGCCCATTACTGCCTGGCTAAGAACCGATTTTCCGGACCCGGACTCGCCCACAAGCGCGGTAACCTTGCCGGGAAGGACGCGAAGATTTGCACGCCTGACGGCATGCAACGGTCCTCCGATAATGGCAAAAGAGATGCCAACGTCTTCGACCCGAAGTAGATCAACGCCCGAATTCATTCTCACACCAGCCCCACTCTGGCGGCCCGCCGAGCGGCAGGCCCAGAAAGTGAGACTAGCGCATTACCAGCCTAGAGCAACTTGGATTCGAAACGGTCGCCAATGGCGAATCCGGCGACCGGACTGCTTACCAAAGGCGTTCGGATCAGATTGGGGCGCGCTACTGGAGCTTCCTCGGGTCGCCGGCCGACAGCCGTGCGGCATCGCGATGAAGCAGCATGACCTGCTCGGCCTCCGATCTCCGGTCGTAAATCGACTCCAGCGCACCGTCTTCATCGAGTGCGAGAGCGCCCGACAGATCGGGTGAAAGCACCGTCAGCTTCTGCTTGATCCCCGCCAGTTCCTCGTTGCCGAGCGTCAGCCAGCTGTTGGTGCCGCAATAGCTGGCGAAGTCTTTGCTGGCGAGAACGCGGTGCGGATATTTCTTGGTCAGGGTCTGGAGGCGCTGGACCTCGTTTACAGCCGAGCCGAAGACAGAGAATGTGAGCCGGTCGGTAAGCCCGACATTGCCGAACATCACGTTGCCGACATGCAGGCCGATGCCAAATTTTATGTCGGACAACCCCTTTTCCTTCCTTCGCAGATTGAGATCCACCATGCGCGCAGTGGCCTTGTGCGCTGCCGCCAGAGCAGACTGGCAGGCGATTTCGGACTGCGAGCGATGCCTTTCGCAAGGGTAGACGGCAATGAAGCCATCCCCTATGAAACTCATGATCTGCCCGCCTTTGCGATTGAAAGGTGCAGCAATGGCATCGAAAAACTGGTTCAGCGTATCGATGTAGATTTCGCGGCCGGAAGTTTCGGCAAGCCTTGTCGACCCGCGCATATCGGCCATGACCAGTGCGGCCCGGATTGTGTCGCCCTCGCCACGCTTGATCTGGCCGTCCAGCACGCGTCTGCCGGCGTCGCCGCCGAGATAAGTGGTCATCATGTTGTCGGCCAGCTTGGTGAGCACCGCCATTTTGGTGGCGATGGCGAGATGGTTTTGGATACGCAGCAGCGCCGAAATCATGCTGTCGGTGAAACCTGAAGCACTGTCGGTGGACCAGGACCCGATCATGCCCTGACTGGTATTGCCGTTAAAAGGATGGACGAAAGCAATGTAATCGGTCACGCCCATAAGCTTGAGTTCATCGAAAACAGGAAATTCCGACGGGACTGACTGGTCGAGCCGACGCCGCAGATGGTCGAGCTTGTTGCTGAGCAGATAGTAGTATGGGCTGGTCAGGAATCTGTCAGAATGAACGCCGTCCTTTTTGCGGAAGCCTTCCACTTCCATGCCTTGGCCGCGAACCCAGGTGAAGCCGAGCGCGTCATAAAGCGGATGAAGCATCGAAAAGCTCAAATGCACCCGCTTCAGCGGCAGGCCGGCAGCAGCCAGCCGTTCGCAAAACCCCTTTACCAATGTTTCCAGCTCGTTGCCCGCCAGCGCCGACTGAGTCAGCCAATCGGCAACCTTATCCATGAGAATTGTGGAAATTTCTGCTTGCGCCGTGCTCATACCACCTCGAAACCCGTCGAAGACGGAGCCATTATCCTTCGATCCGCCATAACACAGTCCGCCAGCGACCCAAAGGTGCCCCAAAGTCAACGAGGCCGGCTCCGGCGGCAGAACGGCGAAAGAATTTCCCGAATGACTGTCCTTGCAACCAAGGAACAGGCTTAACTGCATTCATGCCTTGTGGCGTTATGTGGCGAAGCTGCGGACGGAGTGCAATCACGATCCTGACATCGGCCAGAAAATTCGCCGGCTGGGACGCAGTCAGGCCTTGACCACCGTCTCTCGGACGAGCCCGAGACGGCCAAAAACATTGCGTGTGTCGACGATCAGAAGGGCGTGATCAGCGATTGTCTGATAGTCGATCGCGTCATGGTCGGTTGCAACGACGACAGCATCGAAGTCCTTCAAGGCCGCCTCGGTCAATTCGACCGAGCGGCGCCCCTTGATCGCCATATGCTCCCTTGTGGTCGGGATCTCGGGAACATGCGGATCGTGGAATTCCGCCTTGCCGCCCCATTCCTCGATGAGCTCAATGAGCCGCAATGAGGGGCTTTCGCGTATGTCGGGCACATTCTTCTTATAGGCGAGCCCGATGACGAGAATGCGCGAGCGGCTGAGCGCCTTGCCGCAGCGCCGGTCCAGCGCTTTCGCCAGTTCATCGACCACATGACGCGGCATGGCAGTGTTGATCTCCGCCGCCAGCTCGATGAAGCGCGTCGGCAGTTCGTATTCGCGCGCCTTCCACGTCAGGTAGAAGGGGTCGATCGGAACGCAGTGTCCGCCCAATCCGGGGCCAGGATAGAAAGGCATGTAGCCGAAGGGCTTGCTCTTGGCCGCCTCGATCACCTCCCAGATGTCGATGCCCATCGCGCCGAGCACGACCTTCAATTCGTTGACGAGGGCTATGTTGACCGAACGGAAGATGTTTTCCGTCAGCTTGACTGCCTCGGCGGTCGCCGTGGTGGAAACCGGAACGACGGTTTTGACCACGCATTGGTAGAAAGCCTGCACGAGCGTCGCCGCTTCAACGCCGTCACCTGCCACGACCTTCGGGATCGTCGCGACTTCAAAGTTGCGGTTGCCAGGATCCTCGCGTTCGGGCGAGAAGCCGAGGAAGAAGTCTATCTTCGACTGCAAGCCGGTTTCTTCCAGTATGGGCTTGATCACGTCGTCGGTGGTGCCGGGATAGGTAGTAGATTCCAGCACGATGAGGTGGCCGAGACGCAGATGCTTTGCGATGGTGCCAGTGGTGTTCCTGACAAAGGAGAGATCCGGCTCACGGTTTTTCGTCAGCGGTGTCGGAACGCAGATGATGATGATATCGCAGACGGACAGTTCGGCAAAATCTGCCGTGGCGCGGAACCGTCCACTCGCCACGTGGCCGGCAAGGGCTGTCGATGTCACCGCCTCGATGTAGGATTGGCCGTTGTTCAGGCTCTCGACCTTCTGGGCTTCGATGTCGAAGCCGAAAACCGGGAAGCCGGCGCGTGCGACCGCAATTGCCAGCGGCAACCCGACATAGCCCAATCCGATCACGCCGACTTGCGCGGCGTGCGTCGAGATACGGTTCAGCAGACGGTCATATGCCGATCGTGAAGCGTCCAAAAATCTGCTTCCCCGTTAATTCGGATAGGCTGGCCGGTCCCATGGCGCGGCTTACCATGGTCCCAGGAACCATGGCCGAGGCATATTGCGGAAAAAGGATTCCCGCAAGCCGTCATCAGACCGGCAACTTTGCCTTCAAGCTTGCGGCAGCCATCGCATAGCCGCCGGCGGCACCATCTATGAAATGAACGTGATCGCGCTGCAGAGGCGAGGCGACGAGGCATGTCATCAAGGCCGACTTCTGGCGGTGCAGGCCATAGTTGCAGATGTTCGCCTCTTCCGCCTGTTTCAGCCGGTTCTCGATCCGTTGCAACACATCAGCATCAACGTCGATGGTCATCTTCAAGCCGTCGTCGAATTTCCGGAAATCCGAATTGCTGGCCACGTCGCGTTTGTAGATTTTCGGATCGAAACTGCCGATCGTCCAGCCATATCTATCGGTGACGGCCGCAAGTGCCATCAGGAACACTATCCACACCTTCGACAACCACCGCCGTCCCGCCGGCGCCGTGGCCCGCGCCTCGATATCCAGGCCGGCGGGCAGCAAGCTGTAGTCCGGTCCGTTCACCGGCACCGGGTGGCCATCGCGTTCCTGCCTGCGGGCAAGGGCGATGATGTCTGATGCCAGAAACTGAAAACCGCGCAAGTCGCGCGACGCCCCCGGTATGGCTATGATCGAGACGATTTCGCCATGCCGGGTCTCGATCGGGTTCCAGCGGCAGGAGAGGCCGGTCAGATCCGGCCGCGCGCCGGCTGGCGCAGGATCGATACGGTAGCGCCCCGCTTTCATCTCGGCTTCCGCCCAACTGCCGCCACCGCCGGCGAACATGGCATAAAAGACCGCATCGGAGGCTTGGAACCTTGCCACGCGAACGTCGAGGCCTTGCGCTCGAATATCCTTTATCGGCACGATTGCGGCACGCAGGGTTAAGTCCAACTCGTCCGCCACCCATCTCTGGACAGCCGCCAGCGCGTTGCGGGTGGTCTCCACCGCCGAGCCGGGAAATGCGACGAGCGCCCCGTCGCCGCCGAAGACAAAGGGCAGATCTTGCCGACCCAGCGCATTAAGCAGCGCCGAAATGACGCTGGCGCCGGCCACATTGACCGTTTTATAGCGCCCAGCCTCTATCGCCTTGGTCGAGCCGACGATGTCGGCTGTGGCCAGCGCCCAGCCATCGGGGAGAGGCCGATAGTTGTCGATATCGGCAACGCTTTCGAACTTTGCGAAGACCGGCAGAGAAGCGACAAACGGGTCGGGCGCGGCAGCTGTTTCCATGAGCATCAGATAGCACATTCCACTGCTTGAAGGTGAAGTCGATCATGCTTCGAAATTGACTTGCGCATGCTTTCCGATGATAGGGTCGCGTGATGCGAATTGCCTTCTACGCGCCGCTGAAGTCGCCCAATCATCCCGTTGCCTCCGGCGACCGCCAGATGGCACGGATGCTGGTCAAGGCGCTGGAGCATGGAGGACACAGCGTCGAACTGGCATCCGAATTGCGCTTCTATCTACGCGAACCGGAGCCGAAAAGTTTCGATGCGCTCAAGATAGAGGCCCGAGGGGAAGCCGCGCGGCTGACCAGACTTTGGGATCGTGACGGCAAGCCCGATCTATGGTTCTGCTATCATCCCTATTACAAAGCGCCCGACCTGATCGGGTCCGAGCTGGCGTCGACCTTTGCTATCCCGTATGTGACAGCGGAAGCTTCCTATTCGAGGCGGCGCAATGCCGGTTTGTGGGCCGATACGCAAGCGTTGGTGGTGCGAGCCGTCGAACAGGCGGCGCTGAACATCTGCTTCACGCAAAGGGATCGTCAGGGACTGGCAGATGCGATACCCGACGTCGCCCTTGATATGCTGTCGCCCTTTATCGACACATCGGTATTCCGGGAAATGCCGGGACGAGGTTGTCCGACGCGCCTAGTCACCGTTGCCATGATGCGCCCGGGCGACAAAGTCGAAAGTTATCGCATGCTGGCGCAAGCGCTCGGTGTGATCGGCCACCTGCCTTGGACCATGTCGGTCGTCGGCGACGGGCCCGCCCGTGACGAGGTCAAGGCGCAATTCGCCGGCTTGCCCGCCGACCGTATCGAATGGCTTGGCGCGATTGAGCCAGCCGCCGTGCCGGATGTCCTCTATGGTGGAGGAATTTACGTCTGGCCGGGTCACGGCGAGGCCTATGGCGTTGCCTATCTTGAAGCACAGGCCGCCGGCCTTCCGGTGGTGGCTCAGCACATCGCCGGCGTGCCGGAAGTCGTGCGAGATGGCCAGACCGGGTTTCTCACCCCGCCGAGCGATGTGGCGGCGTTCGCTTCTGCCATTGAAAGGCTTCTGGCCTGTAGCGACGAAAGAACCATCATGGCCGCAGAAGCCAGACGTTTCATCCTCGAAGAACGTTCCCTCGGCGTTGCAGCGGCGCGTCTGGCCGAACTTCTTCCGAAGGTCTCCGTTTCATGACATCCGATCGGATCTGGCAGCCCTTGGTGGAAGAACTGGCGAGCCGGCAACGGGCGGGTCGTAAGGCAGAGTTCTGGCTGCGCGACGATGATGCCGTGGATCCGACACCCGCGCTTGATCGGCTGCTCGACCTCACCGGTGAATTCGCGGTTCCGGTCACTCTGGCCGTTATTCCGGCCCTCACTGATGAGAAGCTTGTCGCCCGGCTTGACGAGGCGCCGCATGCCACGGTCGCCATCCATGGCTGGGTGCACCGAAATCATGCGCCCGAGGGTCACAAAAAGCAGGAACTCGGCGCCCATCGGCCACGCGAGGCGATGCTCGATGAACTGGCTGGCGGGCTGTCGCACGTAACCGGCCTGCACGGCGCGCGCACCATTCCGATGCTGGTGCCCCCCTGGAACAGGATCGACGCCGGCCTGGTATCCGACCTTGGATCGATAGGATTTGCGGCATTGTCGGTCTATGGGCCGCCAATGCCGGCTTCACTGGCGGTCATCAACAGCAATGTCGACATCATGGATTGGCATGGCACACGCGGCTGCCGCGACCATGGCCTATTGGTTCAGGCTATCATCGCGCACTTACAGCATGCATTCGACGACGAACCGGTCGGCCTGCTCACCCACCATCTCGTACATGATGAATCGGCCTGGCTTTTCCTCGAACGGCTGTTCACAATCACTGCACAGACTGCCCCCTGCGCATGGCTTCCAATCAGGACATTGATCGGGCGCAGCGCCGGCAAAGTAAAATAGCTCAGCGCTTTTTGTGCAATGAGACTGGAAATTCGAGCGTCTGGCCATCGCGCGCGGCAAAAGCGCCGGCAAACCTGTCTTTGGCCAGTTTCTCGATCTCATCCAGTTCCTCGTCGGTGCGTGTCGCATCGTGGTGAAACAGCGCGAGCCCTCGCGCACCGGCCGCCTCACAGAGCTTGACGCCCTGTTGCCATGTCGAGTGCCCGTTGCCGCGGCGGCGTTCCATTTCCTCCTCGGTGTAGGTGCAGTCGTAGATGACGAGGTCGGCATCTTCGATCAGGCCGAGCACCGCACGATCAAGTTTGTCCGGCTCGTGCTCAGTGTCTGTGATCACCGCCACGACACGGCCGCCCCATTCGACCCGGTAGCCGATGCAGCCGCCTGGGTGAACAAGACTGCCGGTTCGGACCACCACCCCTTCGCGCGGCCGAAGCACGTCTCCGGATACGAAATCGCGGCAGTCGAGGCTTGCCTTGCAGACCTCCAGTTTCACCGGAAACCATGGCGGCCGCATGAACTCATCGACCATCTGCCGGGTCGTCATGCGTCCTGCAAGATGCCCGGACCAAAGCGTAACCTTGACGCTCCGGTCGTAGATCGGCGCAAAGAACGGCAGCCCGATAATGTGATCGTAGTGGCAATGGGTGAAAAGCAGGTCGAAATCGGTCACGCCCGACGTCCGAAGCGCGCCGCCGGCAGGCCGCAGGCCGGAGCCGGCGTCGAACAGAAGCGTATGCTTACCACATCGCAACTCAATGCAGCTTGTGTTGCCGCCATAGCGAGAGAATTCTGGCCCCGATACCGGAATGCTGCCGCGCACACCCCAAAACCTGACCAGGAAAACGTCGTCCATGGTAGCCCCTTCGCGGTTCCCGTCGCTCATCGTAGCCAAACAACTGCTGCTAGAGCAATTCCAGGAAAAGTGTGAACCGGTTTTCCGTCCGGAATTTGCGTCCAAACAAGAGGCGAGACAGGGTTCCTCCAGTGACCTTCTCAGCAAGAGGCCAGTGCTATCACGACGGGGAGGATCGACCGCACGTCAGTTGCTATTTGGCGCTTCGTGCGTCGATCAGATCCGCGGTGGTATGGCTTAGGCGATCGGCAAGAACCCTCAATATCTCAATGGTCATTTCCGGGGACTCCTTCATAAGCCTCAGGAAATGGTCCTTGCGGATTCTTAAGGCTTCCAGCTGACTTGCCGCTCTGACGGTGGCAGTGCGGGAGCTGTTGCACAGTATGGCGATCTCGCCAACAATCGAATTTGGCACCATTTCGGCAACTTTTATCGGTCCGCTGTCGGAATCGACCAGAATATCTGCCCTGCCTGAAAGGATGACATAGGCGGCATCTCCCTCGTCGCCCTGTCGGAAAAGGATCTGGCCGGCGCTGTAGCTCACGCGATCGGATGTGAACGCAAGCAATTTGAGCTTTGTCAGCTCGATGCCAGAAAACAAGGGAACGCGTTGCAGCATTCCAACTTCATCCTTGAGCAGCATTGTCGCAAACCTCAAATTTCGCGTTTGCCAGACTAGAGCAATGGGCGCCCAGATGGAATTAATTCCGTCTTCGAGACATCGCTCTACGACACCAGTTCCTTGAAGATACCGTTCTCTGCCAAAAGGGTCTCGTGTGTTCCGTCTTCCACCAATTGACCCGAGTCGAAGACGATAACGCGATCGAACATCATCGCCATTGACGGATTCGTAACGACCCACACAATTGCCGGCGAATGGCCGTCGCTTCTGGCTTCCTCGAGCACGTTTCGCAGCACCCTATCCTGCATGCGTTGGTCGAGCGCCGATAGCGGCCGGTTGAGAATGAGAAAATCGGGACGCTTGAGCAGGGCTCGGGCAACATCGAGCTTCTGTCGCTGTCCACCGGTCAGCCGCCTGCCGCCGGAGCCGACGTTGAAGTCCAGGCCAACATCCAGAAGTTCGGCATAAAGCCCCAGTTCGTCAAGAACGTCATAGAGGATGGAGCGTATGCGGTCCGGCGCGTCGGGATGGTTGTTGCCCACACGCCCGAACAGGACATTATCCATGACGGTAGCTGCGGCAATGTATCTGGCAGGGTCATACCGTTCGACCGCAGTTTGCAGTTCGGGCGGCAGGTTTTCATAGAACCGGTTGCGGGCAGCGACGATCTTGCTCATCAGCTCATCGCTCAGCAGCCCGAAGCGGTGCCGAGGCTCGATGTAGGCGAAACTCAAGGTGACGATCATGGCACGGTCGTTCTCCGAAACCGCCTCGTAGGGACGATTCTTGAGCCGTTGCAGCAAGGTTTCGTAGGCGGGTATCTCGTCGGCGCTCATGAAGGCGAGCTGCTGGAAGAACTGGTGATCGGGCGGCAGGTCGGCAAACAGCTCGATCGCCTGTTGGGCGATTTCCATGCCCATTTCGTAGAGCGTGCGGTCGAGGCCGGCTTGCTTCAGCACAGAAGCGAAATAGGGATTGGCCGCCAGGGCCCTGTCGGCCAGTTCGGGGCCGGCGGCAGCGCCGAAGAGCAGGTTCTGGCCGATCGTCGCTTCCTTGTTGTAGGCGCCCGGTTCGAAAGGAACCACCAGTTCGCTTAGCCCTTCCTGTTCCAGCCGGGTTCGCAGCGCCGCACGCAGCTCGACGATCCGCCTGGCAAGCTCCGTGTGACGCTTGAGGTCGGCCGAAGAGCGCAAACCAAGATCCAGAATATCGCGCGACAGAACAACCGCGTCGAGCACCCGGCGCACGGCTTCAAAGAGGTCGTGCGGGCCGGTAGCGCCAGCGGAAGCATAGTTGATCCAGTCGCTGTGGATATCAAAATCCGGATTGCCCGACCGGTGCGCCTCGTGGACGTTCCAGCGATGCTGGTCCGCCGCGACACCGTCATAAGACGCCGATATCAGCGGCGCATGCTTCAACCCGTAGAGCAGGTTATCGCGAAGGCTTGCCTGGAACAGGAAAACATCCGACGAGGCATAGGACATGCGCCGGCCGGTCACTGCTTCGGGGAGTTCAAGCAGGTCGTCTGCGCCCGAAGCGACTCTTCCGCTGTCCGGCCAGTTCAGCCGCGCGAAAGCTTCTGCAAGCGCCTCCGCTCCACCTGTTGCGGTACTGACCAGCGCCACCGTCTCACCGGGCTTGACCTGGAGGGAGACACGGTTGAGAAGCATCGCACCGCCATCGTCTGCTATGGACAGACCGATCGCCGACAGGGGGTTGGTCATCGGATCGGGATCGTCGATCGTCAATGCCACGATTTTCGGCGCGATGAGACTCTCGACGGTGAACTGTTCAACCACCTGTTGATATTTGACCTGGACATCCTGCCGATCCTGATCCCAGTCGATCAGTTCCTTCATCGGTCCGGGCAGGTCCTTGTAGGCGCCGATCACGGCCACGAGCTGGCCGACGTCCAGCCGCCCCTGGATGACCAGATACCCGCCGATCATGTAGAACAGAAAGGGCGTGAGCTGCGCGAGAAAATTGTTGAGGAACTTCACCATGAATTTCCATTGGTAAAGATCGAAGCGGATCTTGAAGATGAGCCCGAGCCGGGCAGCTATGTCGGCGCGCTCGTAGTTTGATGTGTCGTGGACGTGAACCGCGCCGATGCCGTCGACGATTTCGCCAACCCGGCCCGAAAGCGCGCGCGCCGTCAACTGCCGTTGGCGCCCGAGCACGATCAGCCGCCGCCGCATTCGCGGGATGAGCACGATCTGGATCACCACGATCACGACCGCTATCATTCCGAGCCAGACGTTCTGGATCATGATGAACAGCATGGACGTCAGCGCCTGGCCGCCGAGCAGCACCGGCTGCAGGAAGGCATCGCCGATGAAGCCGCCCAGCGGCTCCACCTCGTCCTTCACCATGGTCGCCACTTCGGCGGATTTTACCCGCTTGAAGTAGACCGGCGGAAACCGCAGCACACGATCGACCAGATCGAAGCGGATACGCCGCAGCATACGTTCGCCGAGGCGGCCCTTGTAGGTGTTGATGTAGAGTTTGAACAGGCCGTTGATGACGACCAGCAAGAGGAACACAAGGCTCAGGGCAAACAGCGTTTCCTTACGGTCGAGCTGAAAGCCGGAGAAGAACTGAACCTCTCCAATGAACGGCACGTTATAGTGCAGCCTCATGAATGGCTGGGTCGCGCCCGGTTGCTCGAAACCCTTGCCTTGGATCGGGCCGTTGACGATCAGCTTCGGCAGGTCGAATGACATGAAATACGGGATCATCGAAAGCAGGACGATCATCAATATCCAGAGCTGCTGCTTCTTGGTGTGCGTCCAGATATAGCGGGCTAGGCTGGGTTCCATATGAGACTGTGGATCCTTCAGTTGGAAGGATGCGGGATGGAGACGCACCTGCTGGCAAATAGGATATCGGCAATTTCTTCGTTGCCAACGACAATCTCAAACCTGCAGTGCAGGGAGATTGTCCTGCGCTCAGACGGTTCGCGGCTTCCGAAGGGTTTTGGCGAATAGGCGAGCACGAGGCTGCAGCTGCGCGGCTGGTACTGGCAGATGGACGCCGATGGTCCGGACAGACGCAGCCGGCTCTCTCCGGCATCGGGCAATGGCGAAGCGGCTTGCAGCATGATCACGTCCGCGGAACGAACAGCCTTGCGGGAGGCAAGATTGCGTTGTGTCGCCCGAAATCCCAACATACAAGACGAATATGATGGATGTCACGCAACCACGCAATGCCGGCATGGACTGGCACGAACAAACACTGGACCTCACGCGGGGAATTGCTGCCTATGTCAACGACCCTCTCGTTGCCGGGCTGGCGCGCGTCATCAGCAAGCATCCGAAGGCCGATATCGCCAACGCCTTCAACCATAAGCAGGTCGCCTGCAAGATGTGGGCGCTCGACAGGCTGTTCGAAAGCTGCGGCGGCCGGTTCGGCCGCATATGGGTTCTGGGTGGATGGTACGGCGTATTGCCCGCAATGCTTTTCAACGACGCTCGCTTCGACATCGCGGCGGTCGACAGCATCGACATCGATCCCGAAGTCGCGTCGGTCGCCCGGACTCTCAACCGGGACGCCGGCGACCGGTTCCGGGCGCTGACGGCAGATATGTACGCGCTCGACTATGCGGCCGGGCGGCCCGACCTGACGGTCAATACGAGCTGCGAACACATAGCCGATCTGCGCGCCTGGCTTGCTCTGCTTCCGCGGGGCACGAATGTGCTGCTGCAATCGAACGACTATTTCAGCGAGCCGACGCACATCAACTGCGTGGCTTCGCTGGCAGCCTTCGAAGCAATGGCGGCGCTACGGGAGGTGCGGTTCTCCGGCGAATTGCCGACAAAAAATTATACGCGCTTCATGCTGATCGGAGCGGTCTAGACCAAGTCTAGGATCCAAGGTCCGTTTGATCATGAGCTTTTCCGAAACCGGGCCGCATTTTTAGGGACCATGTTCGATACCGTTCGCGCAGGATTTGCGCCGAGTGACGCGCGCCTTCTAGATCGAGACGATGCGCGGATGGCGTCGGCGCCACAAGCGCCTGTTCAATCGCTTGCGTCAAACCTTCAGGCGTTAGGTCCTTTTCCATCAGCACCGTTGCAAGACCGAGTTCTTCGAGCATCAGGGCGCGAACGTTTTGTTCGGTTTCCCCGCCGGCTGCAAATGGGACGAGCAGGGAGCGACAACCCGCGCGCAGGACATCGCAGACCGTGTTGTAACCCGCCTGCGACACTGACAGGCGGGCGCCGGTCAGCAGGCTGGCGAAATCCTCGCGGAACCGGAAGATGGACAGGCCCGGCGTGGCATCGCCTGCGATCGCGTCAAACTCGTCTTTCGGCAGGTTTGGGCCGGTGATCAGACACCATTTCCAACGGTTGTTGGCGTTCCGCGCCGCTGCGATGGCGGAGCCGACAAGGCTCTTTCCAGCAGCCCCGCCGCCAACCGACACCAGAACGTCGAAGCGCTCGGAGCCCAGGGGCGACGGCGGCGCGGCAACGAGCCCTGTATAGGTGACTTCGGCCCTGATCGCCCCAGCCAGCGGAAATGTCTTGTCGATGGTTGCGAAAGCCGGGTCGCCATGGACCATAACAAGGTCGAAATGCCGGTTAATGAGATCGACCGTTTCCTCGTTTCGGAGGGGCTTGACGCGCTCCTGAAGGATATCACGCACGGACGTCGCCAGCAGCGGTCTGGGCGACGCCGCGTCGATGGCCTCGAGCAGCGGCAAGAGTTCGAAACGCATCTGCCGGCGTCCAAATGGAAACGCCTCGATAATGACGATATCCGGCCTGCAATCCCGGAATGCCTGCAGCAGCATCTCTGAACGCCGTTTCCTGAAATCATCGTCGATGGGTTTGCCCTGCAAATCGACAAGTCCGGAAAATCCTTCATCACCGGAGGTGACAGGTGGCAAGGTTACAGATTTCACCCCGAGTCCCGGAAACCCCGCGACCGGCGCTCCGCCGGTCACAACGGTTACGTCAAACCCGTCATCGACCAGAGCCGCCGCGACGCGGCTAGAGCGCGCGAGATGGCCGATACCGAGCAGGTGCTGGACATAAAGAAAGGCGCGCAGCCGGTTCAATCGGCGGCCCGCCACTCGCGCTCGAACAGTTCCTTGAGCTGTCCAATGCTTGCCAGATGATCGAAACTGCCGCGCACGCGCCGCTCTGCGGCCTCGCCGAGTCGGGCGCGCAGCACGGGATCACGGATCAGGCGCTCCAGTGCCTGTGCCAAGGCAAGTGGGTCTTCCGTCGGAACCAGCAGCCCGGTTTCATCCGGCGATAAAAACTCCGGCACGCCCGAAATATTGGTCGACACGCAGGCAAGCCGCTGGCTAGCCGCCTCCATCAGAACATTCGGCAGACCGTCCCGGTCGCCATTAGCTGTGATCCTGCAGGCCAGGGCGAAGATGTCGGCGCAGCGGTAGTGCTCAAGCACCTCCTCCTGCGCAAGCGCGCCTTTCCAAGAGACGCGACCACTCAGTCCTAGCTTTTGCGCCAATACCTTGAGCCGTTCCAGTTCCTCGCCGCCGCCGATATGCTCGAAACGCCACGCCAAATCGCCAGGCAAGAGGGCAAGAGCCTCCAGCAAGGTATCGTAGCCTTTCTTTTCAACGGCGCGCCCGACACTCAGAAGGATAACCGGTTCGTCCAGCGCCGAGCCGTCATGATGCTTTCGCGCCTCGCCAAAACTGCCGAAACGATCGAGGTCGAGCCCATGGTAGCTCAGATGCACAGACGAGTTGCCGTTAGCAAGTTCTTTCAGACGGTCGAAGCCGGTCTTCGTGCAGGTGACCGTCCAGCGCGCCGAGGAAAGCTTGCCGGCCAAATCCCAGTCCGCCGAAGTCCAGATGTCCTTGGCGTGGGCTGAGCAGCTCCAGGGCAGGCCAAGAAGCTGGCTGGCATAGCGCGTCACCGATGCCGGCGTGTGCGCGAAATGTGCATGCAACCACCCCGCGTCTTTCGGCCATTCGGCCGCCAGCACGAGCGCTTGCCCGAAACGGCGCACGCGATTGCGGGTAAAGTCGCGGGGGATATCGGCAGCCAGCGATCCGAGCGCGCGCCAGAAGCCCGGCCGCAGCAAACAAGCGAACAGCGAGCGAAGCACGCGAAGCGGCTCTTCATGCAGATATTCCGGCAGATAGTGGACGGCCGCTTTGATCTCGTCATGCACGGGGTGGCGTTTTGCGTCGGTCGGCCGCCTGAGCGCGACGAGTATCAGCTCGAACCCCGCACGCTCCAGACCGAGCAGTTCCTGCGCGATAAAGGTTTCCGAGACGCGCGGATAGCCCTTCAGAACCACGACAATCTTGCGATGTCGCAAGTCAGTTCATTCCTTCAATGACCGACAGGCGATGGCCGGGCCGCCGGTCGAGCAGTTCCGCGACGATTTCGGAAATATGAGGCAGCCCTTCCAGCGTCAGATGCGGATTGCTCTGTGACGGGCGGGGCCAGTCCGGCAGTGCCACCAGTGCATCGGCAAACCGCTGGGAATCCTTGGCTTCTTCCGGCAAAAACATCTCGATGAGGCCGAGTTCGGCTGCGCGCCGGGCGCGGATCAGTTGTTCCTCGCGGGGCTCGACGCGCGGCACGATCAGCGCCGGCTTGTCGAAAGATAGTATCTCGCAATAGGTGTTGTAACCGCCCATCGCCACAACCGCCTTGGCGCCGGCAATCAGGTCTTCCATGCGGTTGTCGAACTCGATGATCTTGATGTAGGGGATCTTGGACCCCTTCTTGATCAGCTTGTTGCGCTTGCGCGCCGGCATGTAAGGTCCAAGGACGATCAGCGCCCTGTGTTGCAATTGCGGATCCTGCTGATAGGCATCGATGACGTCGTGGATCAGTTCGGCGCCGTCGCCTCCGCCACCGGTGGTAACCAGGATATAATCGCCCTCGGGCCGGTGGCCGGGCAACTCGTTCCGCTGCAGGCTCCGTTGCAGGAAACCAACGAATCTCATCTTTGCCCTGACAAGCGGCGGCACATCCAAGCCGGTCAACGGATCGTAGAAATCCGGCGGACCATAGGCCCAGATCTTGTCGTAGAACAGGCCTATCTTGCGCATCACATCCCTGCGCGCCCACTCTGCTTCGAGCAGATGCGGCGCATCCATCACCTCGCGCAGGCCAAGCACCAGCGTGGTTCCCCGCGTCTTGAGGTAGGACAGCGTGTCCTCAATCTCACCGCGCAGGCCGAGCGGTTCCTTGTCGACGATGAAGATATCCGGCCGGAAGGTCTCGGCTGTGTGGCGGATGATCGACTGACGCATCCTTAGCGTCTCGTGCAGATCGATATCCTTTTCCAGCGAGGTGTACTCGCCGTTGCGCAATTTGATGACGCTGGGGATCTTCACGAAGTCGACACGGGCGCGGTAGTCGAAGGCGCCCGCGATGGGCGCACCCGAAATGATCAGCACCTGAAGTCCCCGGAAATCCTCGACCAGTGAATGCGCGATCGTCCGGCAGCGCTGCAAGTGGCCGAGCCCGAACGTGTCGTGGCTGTACATGAGAATTCGAGCATTTTCTGCGTGCTGGGTCATTGTTGAACGTCTTTTCGAATTCTCGCCTTGAGGACCGTGACAAACCCGCAGGTTTCGGAACCCCCTGGCTGTACCGACCTGTTGTGAAACATGACGGCGCAATTTTCAATTTGTATTAGCAAAAAACCCCAGATCGCCCCGCAATCAGCGAACTCGCTACCTACCCGGGCTTGTGACAAAGCCGATCCAGCGCGTCTCGAAGTGCAGTGGTGGCATCGCCACGCTCGTCAGGGGACATCAGCTCCGGTTCAAGTTCCAACCTGAAGTGCGGCAGCTCGGTTCGAACAGCACGACGAGCAGCCGCCAGATTGGCCTTCAGATCGATGACGCGGTAGGTGGCGACGGGATAGGCGATCCCCTTGACCTGGACGTGCCCCAGCTCCTCACAGTCGATTGAGTCCTTCACTTGCGCAAACGTCTCGTAGGAAATGAGGATGGCCCCCGGCGGCGCCTCCTGCTCCAAGCGCGAGGCGAGATTCACGGCGCCGCCAATTATCGTGTAGTCCATCCGGTCCTCGCTGCCGAAGTTACCGACGGTGCAGTAGTCGGTATGGATGCCGATGCGACAGCGCAGCGGTGTTTCGATCCCCATGTCCCGCCAGACTTCGGCAAGCTCGCTAATCCGCTTTTGCATTGCAAGTGCCATCTGCGCGCAAGCCAGTGCGTCCTCCTTGACGCCGCGAGTCTCGGGATCGCCGAAAAACATCAGGATCGCGTCGCCGACATATTTGTCGATCGTCGCGCCGTGATCCGAAGCAATTTTCGACATTTCCGTCAGATAGTGATTGAGGAGTTGGGTGAGATCCTCGGATTCCATTTTGTCAGTGATCTCGGTAAAGCCGGCGATGTCGGAGAAGCATATTGTCAGTTTCTTCCGCTGGCTGGCGATCCTGACCTCCTGGCGGCCGGTGAATATCGAGCGATACACTTGGGGCGCCAGATACTTCGCCAGCTTGCTGGAAAGCGCCTCCAGAACCACGGATTTCTCGGCGAGGTTCTCTTCCCTTTGCTTCAGCTCAGTGATGTCCGAATAGACGGCGACCGTGCCGCCGGCGCTGATCCGCCGCTCGCTAATCATGATCCATCGCCCGTCGCCTCGCCGCTGCACCCAAGGTTCGCCAGGGTTGCGGTGCCGCGAGAGGCGCTCGGCGACCCACTCCTCGACCCGCCCCTCGGCGTCCCTGATGTAGCCGCGCTCAGCGGATCGGCGAATGATTTGCTCGAATGTCGTGCCGGGCGTGAGTTCGGTCTCCAGACCGGTGTAGAGCAATTCGCGGTAGCGGCTGTTGCTGAGGACGAGCCGATCCTCCCAGTCGTACAGAGCGAATCCTTCTGAGATGCTTTCGATGGCATCGATGAGCCGCTGACGAGCTTCCGCAACGTCGCGCAGGTTCTTTTCCTCGACCTCGACAGCAGTATCCCGGAAGAGTCTCAGCGCTTCGGCCATGCGCCCGATTTCGTCGCTGCCAGCCGCGGGCAGTGGCGCACGAAGGTTGCCCCCCGCAATCGCGAGCATGCCCTGGCTCACGGCCCCTAGTCGGGCGAGGAGGCTGCGGTCGACATAGAGCCAGACAACCAGAACCGAACTCAGGAGGCTGAGGAAGGCGGAGCCGAGCACAACCGCAGTGCCGTAGCGCTGGACGAGCGCGGCTTCGCGACCGGACGCAGCGATCTCCTGGTCTGCCGTGGCGACTAGGCCATCGACGCCAGCGGTGAGATTGCGCGACAGTCGATTGTTCTCGGCCAGAAGTCTTTCGCCCTGTGCCAGGACAGCAAACTCGTCCTCCCGCGCCCTGGGGATGCTGTCCTCGCCGTCGGTCAAACCCTTGAACTCGTCGACACGCTGCCGGAATCGGGTCCGCAGCTTTTCGTCGATCTCCGTGGAAACCTTTTCAAGAGCAGTGAGCGAACGGCGTAGCGGGAAAAGGATCAACGCCAGGTCGCCCGGCGTCGGCGCGTTCGCGACCTTCACCAGCGCGTCGTTGACGGCCGAGATCTCCAGCTGCGCCTTCTGCTGGGGGATGTAGGCGGCAATCGCCTGGACTAGGTCGGCCATCGCCGCTGCGCGTTGATCGGGCGACAGCGACGTGTCGGCCGCGACCGCCCGCCATTGCGGGAGCCTGGAATCCATCACTAGGATGCCGGTGGCGACAAGGCGCTGGCTTCCGGTCGTCGTCGCGGCGAGGCGGTTCAGGAGCTCCTCCTTGCGGGCGACCACGTCGAGCCGGGCGACAACAAGAGCGTCGAGCTCCTTCAGGTTGCGCCTCAGAACAATCGCGGCTTCCTCGATCTCGGCCAAAGGCACTGTGCCCAACGTGGCATCCCGGAGGTCCCTGCGCAGGGCCTCGAGGCGGGACATCTCGAGCGCGACGGCAGCCGAAACCTCGCCGTGCTGAGCCCTGCTTGTCGCTGCCAACACCGATGGCGCGGCAGCAGCGACCCGTTCGGCCTGGCGCGACAGCTGGAGGGAGGCGAGCGCCGACGGCACTCGATCCGTGGTAATTCGGTCGACGACGTTGCCAACCTGGAGGAAGGCATAAAGCGCCGCAGCGGTTGCCAGCACCGCAAGGGCGCTGATCCCGAAAAAGGCGAGCAACAGCCGGCCGCGTATGCCGAGGCGTTCAAGCATCTCGGCGAGTCGGAACAGTCCGGCCACACTGGTCTGCATCAGACTAGACATCTCAGCCGGCATGCCGGCGATCAGCGAACCCTATTCAACCGGCACGTATTCTCCGCTGCGCCAGACGTACCAAACCCAGCTCTGCTTCGTGAGGTCGCCCTTGTCGTCGAAATCGACCCGGCCGATGACGGTGTCGAATTCCTGTTCGTGCAGTGCCGCAATGACGGCCTTCGGCTCCAGCGAACCTGCCTTCGAGACTGCCTGGGCCCAAACCTGGACCGCGCAGTAGCTCAATAGCGTGTAGCCCGCGGGTTCGAAATTCTCCGCCCGGAACTGCTCAACGACCGCGGCCGCTTCGAGGCTTCGCCTCGGGTCCGCCGGGAACGTGAAGAGGGTCCCCTCTGCCGCGGGGCCGGCGATCAGGGCAAATTCCTCAGTCGCCAAAGCATCTCCGGATATGAGCTGAACCGTGTAGCCACTGTCGTGTGCAGCGCGAGCAATCAGCGCAACCTCGGCATGATACCCACCCACATATAAGGCGGAGACGCCGGCGGTCTGCAACGCAGCGACCTCGGCCGAATAGTCGTCCTTCCCGGGAATGTATGCGGCGTAAACGGCCTCAGTCACGCCCCGCTTGTTCAGCTGCTTCCTGGTCTCGTCGGCGAGACCCTTCCCATAGGTCGAGTTGTCGTGGAGGATCGCAATCTTCTTGTTGCCCCAGCGATCGGCAAGGTATTTGCCGGCGATGAAACCTTGCGCGTCGTCGCGGCCAATGGTGCGAAAGACATTGGCACGGCCCTGTTCGGTCAGTTGCGGATTGGTCGAGCCTGGGGATATCTCAACGACGCCCGCCTCCTCGTACACTTTTGATGCGGGGATCGAGGCCCCGGAGCAATAATGCCCGACGACGAGCACGACCCCGTCAGCCACCAGCTTCTTGGCGGCCGCCACAGCTTGCTCGGGATCGCAGAAGTCGTCGACCGAAATGAGCCTCACCTTCTGGCCGAGCACGCCGCCCGCCGTGTTGGCGTCGGCCACTGCCATCTCCGCGCCGCGCTGTCCCTGCTCGCCGATCCACGCGAGCCGTCCCGTCATCGCAGCCGAGACGCCGATCAGCACCTCCGCCCGCGCGGAGCTGAACGCGGCCGCGAGAACTAAGATCGCTATGGCGATGATGCGGTGCATGTGTGCACCCCCTTAACTGTAGCTTACGCCAATCCCGTCAGAGCCGACAGCCCCTTCGGCAAGCGCGGCTGTCTCGGGCTGCTATTGCAGCGCACACCCAATTTGGCGAAGCAATCGTACACTGGAATGGCGTGTCATAAGTTCGTTCGCTGAGGTCGGAATCGCGCGCCAAATCCGGACGTTACCACTGACCGGAGTGAGCGTCGTGATCGGGTCATTCTCGTCGGTTGTGGCTTGTCTGTTCACGTCCGGTCACGAAGCAACCCGGGATATCTGAGTTCACCGTTGGTGATGCACATCGCAGCGACTGCAAGCACCTTTGCACTTGCCTTGAAGGCATATTAGTTTGGGAGGGTAGCAGCTGCTCGTGGGCATAGAATGTCACTGCCTTTCGTAAGAATTTACGCGCCGCTCAACGCGCTGCTGGCTGCGATTGGGCTTGTGGCGGTGGCTACGCTCACGACACCGGACATGTCCGGACGAAGCAGACTGGCGCTGGCTGCAGTCCTCGCGGTCATCTGGGGCGTCTATCTCCTGCAACTGGCGGAGACGCTGCTCAAGCGCCGGGCGAAAGATGTTCGAGACAGGGCGCCGGCAATCGCAATTGATGTGCTCGCGGTTTTGGTTCCGCTCGCCGCATTTCTGCTCGTCGGCATGCCCGACCGGAGCCTCTACTGTGCTGTCTGGCTGCTGAAACCGCTGCGAGACTCGACTTTTTTCCCGCTGCTGGGCAGGATCCTGACCAACGAAGCGCGCAACCTGATCGGCGTTACGACGCTCTTCGGCGTCGTTCTGTTCGGTGTCGCGCTTGCGGCCTATGTCATCGAGCGCGACGTCCAACCGGAAAAGTTCGGCAGCATCCCCCAGGCAATGTGGTGGGCAGTGGTCACGCTGTCCACCACCGGCTATGGCGACGCTATTCCGGAAAGCTTCGCCGGCCGCGTCCTGGCCGGGGCGGTCATGATGAGTGGCATCGGCATCTTCGCGCTCTGGGCTGGCATTCTTGCCACCGGCTTTTATCAAGAAGTCCGCCGCGAGGATTTCGTCCGTAATTGGCAATTGGTCGCCGCTGTGCCGTTGTTTCAGAAGCTCGGCCCGGCCGTGCTGGTCGAGATCGTGCGCGCGTTAAGACCTCGCGTCATGCCGGCGGGCGCCGTGATCTGCCGCAATGGCGAGACCGGTGATCAGATGTTCTTCGTCGTGGAGGGGCGCGTCAGCGTCGCGACGCCGAACCCGGTGGAGCTTGGCCCTGGCGCCTTCTTCGGCGAGATGGCACTGATCAGCGGCGAACCGCGCTCGGCGACCGTCAGTGCCGCGACGGCGGTCTCACTCCTGTCGCTGCACTCGGCGGATTTCCAGATGCTGTGCAGCAGCAGCCCGGAAATCGCGGAAATCATCCGCAAGACCGCGCTCGAGCGGCGCGGCGCAGCACCTAAGGGTGGACCGTACTAAGCGTTCGTCGGGAGGAGACGCGATTCAGGGCTGCCCAACTGCCTGAGAGCAATCCTTGGCTCGGCTAGAGCGTATCGTGTTTGAACGGATTCAGGCGACCCGCTTCAGGTCCTTGTTTCATGCATGTCGTTCCCCCAAAACCGAGGACACTTTTGGGCGACATGCATTAGAATGGCGTTAAATTGGAAAGCTCCGTCAAGACTTGGCACTTTTGGCGACCTTGAGTGCTTTACTTGCGGGCGCCTCGCTCCTTGTTTCCTGCGTTCTCGCCGATGAAGAAGGGCTGTCCGCCCCAGCGCATCGAGGTGTTTCCAGCACGACTACGCAGCCGTCGAGATCGTTGGTGGCCAGATGCGCGTAGCGCATGGTCATCGACAGCGTCTGATGACCGAGCCACATCTGCACGCGCCGGATGTCGATGCCGCCCTGGACAAGACGCGAGGCGCAGGTGTGGCGCAAGATGTGCGGCACCACCTGGTCGTCGGCGCCAAGGCCGACCTCGGCCTTCGCATCATTCCAGATGGCACGGAACTGGGCCTGGCTGAGTTTGGTGAATGGGCCTTTGGGTCGACGGCCTTCGGTGGGTGGCAGCTTGATGACCTCCTTGACCCGCTCGGTCATCGGAATCGTCCGGCTGCGACCGGATTTGGTGATCCAGAAACTGACGCGATGCTCCTGCATGTCGTTCCAGATCAGCCCAAGCGCCTCTCCGAGACGGCAGCCGCTATCGACCAGGAACACGGAAAGCCTGTAAGCGTCCTCGCTGCGGCTCTTGATGGCGGTGAACAGCCGTGCCTCTTCGTCCCTTTCGAGGAAACGAATCCGCCCCGCCCGCTCCTTCTGGCGGCGGAACTCGGGCAGGCTGTGGATATCTCCCATCTTATGAGCCTTGCGCAGCAGTTTGCTGAGGGCAGCCATCTTTCGATTGATGGTTGCGTTGCTGTTGCCGCGCTGGCGCAAGGTGCCGATAAGATTGTCCAGGGTACTCTGGTCAAAGGCGCTGAATCGCTCTCCAAGGAGAAGCTCATCTATCTCGCCGATGAAAGAGCTGACATTGTATTTATGCCGCCCATCATCCCATAATATGTCCCGGTACGCTAAAAATAGCTCTCCAACCCTATACGACTTTACTTCTCGGAGCTTGTTGTATGTGTAGTTAAACTTCGAATTCTGAGAAGAAAACACCGCAAAATGGTCAGAGGGATATCCCTCTTGAATCGCTTCGTTTGTCATTGTGAGCCACGCCCCCCCAGTGGATAGGTCCAGCCCTAGCCGCTCGGAGACGTCCTTTCAAGAGTTTTAAGTCGGACGGTCGATTTCATCCACCCTAGGGAGGATCCCACGAAATCACCCTTCAGACTTTTTCAGCTACCGAATCCCCCTTTTCCTTCTGTCTGCCCAAACCCAGTCACGAAACAAAAACAGCCCGGGCGTTGAAGCGCCCGGGCTGGATTTCACCTGTAAGGAACCAGCCCTTAGAACGAGCGCTGGAAGCGGAGGAGACCGCCGATGGCGCTGTCATCGTCAGCGCCGGTCCAGTTAGACGCCGGGAAGCTGCCCGCATTGACGTAGTCGACTTCGGCTGTGACCGTGAGGCCGGGAACGACGTCATAGGCGATGTTCGCAGCGATGCCGAGGTTCTCGTCTTCGTCATACGAAATCTGGGTGTTGAACGAGGTCTTCTCGTTGAACTTGTAGGTGCCACCGCCCCAGATCGCCCAGTTGCCGCCCCACTGCTTGAAGAAGCCGCGACCGCCAGCCGGAATGGCATAGGTCGGATCCGAGAGATTGTCATCGGAACCATAACCGCCCATGACCCACAGCTGTATGGCGTCATTGACGTTCACGTCCAAACGCACCTTGCCGGCAACTTCTTCGTAGTTGCTGTCATAAGCGACGACACCGGTGATGGCGCCCCAGCCCTGCGTGTACTTCACGCCGCCGACGACATGCGGAACGTAGCTGTCGATCGTGCCCCTGCCGTAGAAACCAGGTGTGCCAGCGCCCGCGCCTTCTTCAAGAGAGACCACGGCCGAGAAGCCGTTGCCAGCGTCGAAGTAGTACTGGACGACGTTGGTGTCGAAATCGCCGTAGGGAACCAGCGTATCCTGGATGACGTTGCCGGCATAGCCGATGAACGTATTGAACGCCGATTCGTCCTTACCGACGCGGAGACCACCGAGCTGGATCCAGGCGAAGTTCAGAGAAGGAGTGGCATTGCCGGCAATAGCACCGTCGCCATTGCCGAAGTTCCAGCGGGTCTCGGTGAAGGTCTTCAAGGTGCCGAGTTCGGTTTCCTGGCCGGTCCAGGTCTTCAGCGTGAAGCGGGCATTCTTGTGCCAGGTGTCGTTTTCGGTGCCGTCCTCAACGTCGGTGGCGCGAGCACCATCGAAGCTGCCTTCCTCGCCGGCGCTGATGTCATAGCGGATAAAGCCGCCGATGCGCAGGCAGGTCTCGGTGCCGGGGATGTAGAAGTAGCCAGCGCCGTAAACGTCGCAAATCTTCACGTATTCAGCGGGTTCCGGCTCGGCGACGACGACGGCGTCGGCGGCGCGCGCACCGGAAACTGCGATCAGGGCCGCAGCGGAGCCGAGGAGAAGGCTCTTAATGTTCATTTTCTGACCTCCAGTCAGAATCGAACAAAACAGCGGTGTTTCCGGAGCATTTTGGCGCCGAATCGCGCGGCGATGGCAGCGGGATACCCAGCTATCAGCCTGTTTTAATGAGGTAATTTTTGGAAGCCCGTCTTCAAGCAGGCAGAAGGGGCGGAGAGGATGGGATTCGAACCCACGAGAAGCTTTTGACCTCTACTCCCTTAGCAGGGGAGCGCCTTCGACCACCTCTCCGTTGCGCCGCTGGATGAAGAAAGCGCCGGCACAATCAACAAGCGCGCGTCATTATCTGAAAAAATAAGAACGCACCGAACCGCGGCTTTCCATGGATGCGGCGGTTCTGCGGCAGTTTCCTGGCTAGCGACTCGGGGCTTGGCCACGATTCCGTCGACCGATCGCCGGATTCGGCAGCAAACAAGGGGTTGCGGCGGGCCTGACGGTTAACGAGAGCTTTCTAAGTGAGGCCAAATCGTGACGTTTCTGCAACACAGGCCGGGCATAGCAGCCGAATAGTCCTTTCGCCGGTACGATCGTGGTTGAACGCCGCCGCCTCATGGGTAATGTCGGTTTCGAGGAAGCGGCGCGGTGCGCATCTTTTTCGGTAGTGGGGATGGGGCAGGGAACGCTGTCCTTCAGCAAAGAATACCCAGACCCGTTTTTTAACTTTTGACTGGAGGTCAGAAAATGAACATTAAGAGCCTTCTCCTCGGCTCCGCTGCGGCCCTGATCGCAGTTTCCGGTGCGCGCGCCGCCGACGCCGTCGTCGTCGCCGAGCCGGAACCCGCTGAATACGTGAAGATTTGCGACGTTTACGGCGCTGGCTACTTCTACATCCCCGGCACCGAGACCTGCCTGCGCATCGGCGGCTATGTCCGCTACGACATTGGCGGCGGCGACGTCGGCTCGTTCGACGGCGCTCGCAGCTTCGATCACGAAGACGGTTCCGAAAACGACACCTGGTACAAGAATGCCCGCTTCACGCTGAAGACCTGGACCGGCCAGGAAACCGAACTCGGCACCTTGAAGACCTACACCGAGACCCGCTGGAACTTCGGCAATCGCAACGGCTACGGCGCCGTCGACGACGACGGCTTTCCCATTGGCAATACTGCCGGCAACAAGGGCACCTCGCTGAACTTCGCCTGGATCCAGCTCGGTGGCCTGCGCGTCGGTAAGGACGAATCGGCCTTCGATACGTTCATCGGCTATGCCGGCAACATCATCCAGGATACGCTGGTTCCCTACGGCGATTTCGACACCAACGTCGTCCAGTACTACTTCGACGCTGGCAACGGCTTCTCGGCCGTCCTTTCGCTCGAAGAAGGCTCGGGTGTCGTTGGCACCATCGACAGCTACGTTCCGCACGTCGTCGGCGGCGTGAAGTACACGCAGGGCTGGGGCGCCATCACCGGCGTCATTGCCTATGACAGCAACTACGAAGAAGTCGCCGGCAAGGTCCGCTTGGACGTGAACGTCAATGACGCCATACAGCTGTGGGTCATGGGCGGCTACGGCACCGACGACAACCTTGATGATCCGACCTATGCCATTCCGGCTGGCGGTCGCGGCTTCTACAAGCAGTGGGGCGGCAACTGGGCAGTGTGGGGCGGTGGCACCTACAAGTTCAACGAGAAGACCTCGTTCAACGCCCAGATCTCGTATGACGACTGGAAGAATCTCGGCGTCGCCGCGAACATCGCCTACGACATCGTTCCCGGCATGACGATCACGGCCGAAGTCGACTACCTCAATGCAGGCAAGTTCGACGACGCCGACTTCTCCAACTGGACCAATGCCGACAAGAAGAGCAGTGTCGGCGGCCTCCTCCGCTTCCAGCGCTCGTTCTAATAAATTTCGCTTCGGCGAAATTGAAAACCCGGCGGGCAACCGCCGGGTTTTTGTTTGTTCAGAAGATGGGTACGCGGTCCTGCATCTTCCCCGCCTGCAGAATTCGAACTGCCATCTCTGCGGCGGAGCAGTCGCAACGCCAGGGCGAAACGACTTTGCTCCCATCGGGCCGCTGGCGGATTCGATTTGCTTGGTGATCCCTCAACCTTAGGGCAAACTGCCTGTCGGGGCGCTAGGAGGAGAAATGAGAGCACGCGCAGCAACGCTTGGGGATCTGGAGGATGTCTTTCGTGGTCTGTCCAAGCGGATGTCGGATGAATACGTCGCGGCTGGCAAGGACCGCAAGATCGCCTACGACAATCTGATGATGAATTTGAAAGAAGGCCGCGCGCACGCGCTTGTCGAGGGCGACAAGGCCGTGGCGATCATTGCCTGGCATGAGAACAGCGATGCCGCCGATACGCTGTTTGCCGCGCAGGAGGATTTCTTCCGCGCCGCGACCGTTCGCTTCTGCAAGCGGCATATCAAGCACATCCAGGCGCTCGCCGGCAACCTCCCCATCCACTCCCGCAGCTGGCTCCAGGGGCCGGATGTCGCAAGATGGTTTGGCGTCATCGGCTATGTCGAGCGCGGCCAGGAGAACGGCGCCACCCTGTTCGAGCTGCCGCCGGCCCGCATCGGCTAAGGAACCCTGGCTGGTAAAGGTCTTCACCCTGACCGCAAACGCCGCCTCCACCTCGCCCGTCGCCCGCACAAGTTCGTCGATGCGGATCACCGTCTCCGGCTCCGGGCGCCTTTGCTCGGCGGCCTTCAGGACTGCCTCAGCAAGCGGCTTGCGCCGGGCGCCGAATAGCGGGATGTTATAGGAGGGCAACCGGGGGGCAAACCGGCACGCCGAGATCGATATGGCTGCTGGAAAATGTCACGAGCTTGCTTCGCCTTTCTTGCCTTTGTTGCCTTGATGAGGCCGGTAGAGGCAGGCGAGTGGATGTCTCATCTGCTTGACCGCTCCAGCCTGGCGATCGCCTATTTTCGCCAAGCGGATCTTGTGACCGCATACACGACCGCAATGGCGCGCTTTCGTCTGCAGCTCGCAGGGCGTGCCGGCGAAACCAACCTTGCGGTCCCTCTCGAACCACTGCTTTTGCGGGCGGAATTTCGTGCGCGGACATGGCGTTCGGCGGACGGCAGCCTGTTGCAGGGCTTCGCCGGCAAGGGCGGCTTCCGGCTGACTATCGGGAACTGCCTGGCGCGCATCTGCGCTGCCAGCGAATGCAGTGATGCCGGTTGGCCGGTTTACGCCTGCAGCGATGGAGGCAAGCGCAAGATGTCCGTCACGGATTTTGTGACGGCAAGCTTCGGCGGCGTCTCCTACCGCCGATTGAGCGCCTCCCCTTCACAGGAATGATGGCGCGAGGCGCCAACCACCTTGCCGCAGCATTCAGCAAAGGGCGGCATCCTTCCCCCTCACCGCAAACGCCGCCTGCACCGCACGGTTGACCGTTACTGGCAGGATCGACATGTGGTTTTCGCCGGCATGCAGTTCGAAGTTCGCGCGCACGCCCGGGAAAGCATCAAGACGCTCAGCCATTGCTCGCGCGAATTCGTCGGTGCGTGTCACCTTCTTCTGCTGCAGGCGCTTTTCCTCGTCCTCGGCACCGATCTGGAACGGCGCCAGCTTATCCGTCTCGTATTCGCCTGCCGACAAGATCACAGTCGCCGTCAGGCCTGCAGGAACGGTGGCCTCGAAGGCTTCGAGAAAGCGGTCGATGGCACGGTCTTCCCAATAGATGGCGGGGCTCGCCGCGATCCAGGTTTGGAAGGCAGAAGGCCGCGTGAACAGGGCGTAGAGCGCAAACAAGCCACCGAAGGAATGGCCGTAAAGCGCCTGGCGGCTTGCATCGACCGTGACCCGACTGGCGACCCATGGCTTCAGTTCGTCCTCGATGAAGGCAAGGAATTCCCCTGCCCCACCGGTCCGGACTTCGGGCGTGCCCTCGTAGAAGGGCGGATAGGTCTTGCCCGGCGGTGGGCCGAGATCCCATGAGCGGCGCAGCGGGTCATAGGCGCCCTCGAGGGGATAGCCTATGGCGACGATGACGCCCCAGCCGACATTGGTGCCCGTGGGATAGAACGCCTGCGCGCGCATGGCGTCGACCGCTGTGCCGATGACGGCGTTGCCATCGGTCATGTAAAGCACAGGCCAGCCGGCTGCCGGTGCCGGAGTTGCCGGAACGTGCAGGAATATCCGCCAGGGATCACCGCCACGTGCCGGGACAAAGTCGTGGACCGTCGTGTCGGCAATCAAGGCTGGCGCCGCCATCGACTTGGACATGAATATCTCCACAGGAACAAAAAGGTCAGCGGCGGCGCAGCAGCCACATCAGCACCGGGCCGCCGATCAGCGTTGCGACGAGGCCGGCGGGAATCTGGTGCGGGAAGATAGCGGTGCGGCCGATCCAGTCGGCGGCGACCATGATCAGCGCGCCGGCGAGCACCGCGCCAATGGCCTGCGGCAGGGCACGGGAAAGGCCAAGGCGACGGGCAAGATGCGGCGCCATCAGGCCAATGAAGGTCAGCGGGCCGACGATCAGCGTCGAGGCGGCGGTGAGCGCTGCGACCATCAGCAGCACGAGAAGCCGCGTCCTCTTCAGGTTGATGCCAAGGCCTTGAACAGCGGCGGAGCCGAGCGGCAGGATGTCGAGCCAGCGTATGAAGAGAGGCGCGAACGCGAAGAGGCAGACAGCGATGCCGCCCGTCAGCAGTGCGGCGCCGACATCGACGCCATAGGTCGAACCAGTGAGCCAGTTGAGCAGCTGCATTGCCCGAGGATCGCCGGTGGCGGTGAGCACCAGGATCAGCGCGTCGAACAAAGCCGTCAGGGCGACGCCGGCAAGCAGCAGCCGTTCCGGCGCATAGGCGGCACGGCGGCCGATCGCCAGCGTCACCAGCAAAGCGGCGAAAGCGCCGACGGTTGCCGCCGCCGTCTGAACCGGGCGTCCGGCATCGGAGAGCGCGAACAGCGCCACCATCATGCCAAGCGCGGCGCCGGCGCTGATGCCAAGCACTTCGGGGCTGGCCATCGGATTGCCGGTCAGCCGTTGCATCATCAGCCCGGCGAGCGCCAGCATCGCGCCGGCACTCAGCGCGGCAAGCACGCGGGGCCACCGCCACGACAGCAGGGGCTGCAGTTCATCGCCGAAAGCGAAGGTCCAGCCATGCGGTCCCGGCCCGTACAGCAAGGCCAGCCCGAGCAGCAAAAGCAGAGCCAAGCCGATCGCCGCCAGCAGGAAGCCGGGCCGGTTTGCGCGAGGCAGGCGCGCGGCCGTCAAGGCCGGGGTTTCCAACCCAAGCGCAAGCCGCGGCAGCAGCCAGAGAAGCAGCGGCGCGCCGAGAAGTGCGGTGATCGCTCCGGTCGGCAGCAGGTCGCCTTGCGGTCCGGTCGCGATCTGCACGCCCTGATCGGCGGCCCACAGCAGTGCCCCGCCGATGAGCGGCGCCATCACCAGTTGCTGGCCCAGTCGGCGAGCACCGCCGATGCGCGCAAGCGTCGCTGCGGCCAGGCCGACGAAACCTATGACGCCGACAGCGGCAACGACAAAGGCGATCAGCGCGACGGCCGCCGCCAGTCCGGCGAAGCGATAGGCGCCGAGCGGCACGCCCAGACTGCGCGCACCTTCATCGTCGAGGCCAAGCAAGGTCAGTGGCCGCACCATGAGGAAGATCGCCAGCGCAGCAGTGCCGATGCGTGGCAACAGCCACAGCGTCGTCGACCAGTCCTGCTGGCCGAGCGAACCGGCGCCCCAGATGAACAGGCTGGCCAGCCATTCATGCCGCAGCACAACGAGAGCGGCACCGATGGCGCCGGCATAAAGGCTGATCACAAGCCCCGCCAGAACGACCGAAAGCGGCGACAGGTCCTTGTGCCAGGACAGAGCGAAGACGGCGGCAAGGGCCGTGAATGCGCCCGCAAGCGCTATCCATTCGCGGCCGAAGGCAAGCAGGGAAGGCGACAGAAGCGTCGCCAGTGCCAGGGCCAGATAGGCGCCGGCCGAGACGCCGACCGTTTCGGGCGAGGCGAGCGGATTGCGCAGGACCTGTTGCAGGACGGTTCCGGCAAGGCCGAGTGCCGCGCCGCACAGAAGGCTGACGGCAAGCCTGGGCAGGAAGGCGTAGTGGACGAGCACCTGCCGCATGTCGGCGATGTCGGGAGCGGCGAGCGATTGGAGCCAGAGCGCCGATGGCAGCTGCACCGTGAGGTTTGAGACGGTTGCCGCTAACGCTGCCGCGAGCAGCATCGCGCAAAGCAGGATCGCGCCTATCGGCTGGTTGCCGAGAAAGCCCCCTGCCAAGGTCCGGCTGGCCGACGCAGGCTTTCCCTCTTGGACGATCGTCGCAGCACCGTCAGCCATGGGCAGCTTCCGCGGTCATTGCCGACGCCAGGACCCGAGCAAAACGGGTGGCGGACGGAAGCGCGCCGAACATATGGACGGCGGGCAGGCGCATGATCGAGCGATTGCGCACGAAAGGCATGGCGTTCCAGACCGGACTTTCGGTCAGCGTGCCGCCGGCCCCCTCGGGCAAGGGTTCGAGATAGGCGAGGCGCGCGTCGCTCGCTGTCGCCAGCCCGTCGATGCCAACGGTCGAAAATCCCCAATAATTGGTCTCGGCCGTCCAGGCGTTGCCAAGCCCGATGCGGTCGAACACCTCCTGAAACAGACTTTTCTTGCCGTAGACGCGCACATTGCGCGGATCCATGAAGCTGACGACATAGATCGGCCGCGCCGAAAGCGGCGCCAGTTGCTGGCGGACCTCTGAAAAATAAGCGCCTGTCGCCGCGATCAGCGTCTCACCGTCGCTTTCCTTGCCGACAAGCCCGGCGAGCTGGCGCGTCGCCTCGACGGCGCGCTGATAGGGCTGCCCGGCTTCGGTATAGAGCCCGATCGTCGTCACCGGCGCCACGCGTTCGAGCAGCGGCTTGATGCCGTCGAGATACGGCATGGCCAGGATGATGTCGGGCCTGAGTTGCTGCAGCAATTCGAGATTGGGCTCAAGCAGCGTGCCGACATCGGAGATTTCAGGCGGCAGCGGCGGCTCGACCACCCATTTCTCCCAGATGTCGCGGCCGGCAATGGCGACCGGGCTGACGCCGAGCATGAGCAAGGTCTCGGCCAGCCCGTCATCCAGGCAGACGATGCGCAGCGGCTTCGCAGCGGCAGAGGGCGATGCAATTCCGGTAAAGGGCAGAACGAAAAGTCCTAGCGCGCCGCGCCGGGTGATCCGGCCGCAGAGACGTTCAGCCCTGTGGGATTCAAGGGCCGCCATCACCGCGCGGTGCCTGTGCGGAAAGCCAGCTGGGCGTGGATCTCGGGCACGGTTTTTCTCCAACACGACGCAGTTCAAAAATCTGGCTGCCGACAGCCGATGGCCGGTTGACTATGAAACATGACTTTAATAGTCAACATTGAAGATGATTAAATGAGTCAACAATTTGAAATTGGCGCAGGGCCCCTGCGCACATTGCAGGCAGTGAGGGTACCGAGATGGAGTTGAGTGCAAATCGTGCGGCGCATCGGCGGGTCCAGGGATTGGTGGTCGCATCGCTCTCGACCCTGCTTTGCACCCAAGCCCTTGCGCAGGATGCCACGACCGAACTCAACCCGATCAATGTCGAGGGACAGGCCGACAGCTCCATTGGCCCGGATGACGGCTACATCGCCAAGAATACCACCACCGGCTCGAAGACCGACACGCCGCTGAAGGAAATTCCGCGGTCGATTTCGGTGGTGACCCGCAAGCAGCTCGACGACCGCCAGCCGGGGCAGCTTGAGGACGCCTTGTCCTATCTTGCCGGCGTTACCATTTCGCCATGGGGCATCGACGATCGCTTCGACCAATGCCTGATTCGTGGGTTCGACCTCTGTACCTCGGCGATCTATCGCGACGGGCTGCCGCAGAAGGTGGTCGACTTCTCCGGCTTCAAGATCGAGCCCTATGGGCTGGAGCGAATCGAGGTGCTGAAGGGACCGTCCTCGGTGCTCTACGGCGAGAACGAGGCTGGCGGCATGGTCAATGCCGTCACCAAACGGCCGACCGACAAGCCGATCTATGACGGCTTCCTCAGCTATGGCAGCTTCAACACGGTCGAGGCCGGGCTGGATATCGGAGGCCCGATCGACGATGCCGGCGTGTGGTCCTACCGGCTGACCGGTCTGGTTCGCAACGGTGAGCTCGAAACCGACTATTCCCGCAACGACCGCATCTTCGTCGCGCCAGCGCTGAAGTGGCAGCCGGATGCGCAGACCTCCCTGACCATCCTGGCCAACTACCAGTGGGACAAGCTGGCCCCGATTCAGTTCCTGCCGGCGCAGTATGGCAATCTGCCGCGTAGTTTCTTCAGCGGCTCGCCCGACTTCGACCGCTTCGATGCCAACCATGGTTCGATCGGCTATCAGTTCAGCCATGAGTTCGACGACCATTGGACGGTGCGGCAAAACCTGCGCTACTCGCAGCAGGACACCGACTACCGGCAGCTCTATTATGGCGAATGGCTTGGTGGCCCGGACATGATCGACGACCATACGATGTCGCGCACCCTGTTCACCGTGGATGAGACGGCAACGCTGTTCAACGTCGACAACCAGGCCGAATACAAGGCTGACTTCGGTGTGGTCGAAAACAAGCTGTTGTTCGGTCTCGATTACAGCAGACAGTCGGTCGACGGGCGGAACGGCTACGGTGAGGGTCCACCGCTGGACACCCAGAACCCGGACTACTCGATCCCGGTCACGGCACCGAGTCTCATCATTACAGACCGCAAGCAAACGATCGGCCAGGTCGGTCTCTATGCACAAAACCAGGCCAAGATCGCCGACCACTGGGTCCTGACCCTCGGCGGGCGGCAGGCCTGGATCGACACCACCAATCTGGACCGGATTGGCACGGGAAGCTACGACCAGAAGGACCACGCCTTCACCGGCAATGTCGGCATCGGCTATCTCTTCGACAACGGCCTGACGCCCTACGCCAGCTATGCCGAATCCTTCACCACCAATATCGGCCCAACCCAGTCGGGAGACGCGCTGCTGCCCTCGCTGGGGAAGCAGTACGAAGTCGGCGTGAAATACGAGCCGACCTTCTTCCCCGGCTTCATCACCGCTTCGCTGTTCGACCTGCGCAAGACCAACGTGCCGACGGCAGCAGCCAATCCCGTCTACCAGGTGCAGACCGGAGAAGTCCGCCATCGTGGCCTGGAGATCGAGGCCAATGCCGATCTGGCTTTCGGCCTCAGCATGATTGCGGCCTATACCTATCTCGACGCGGAGATAACCAGCGATGCCGCCGACATCATCGGCAACCGCCCGGCCAGGGTACCGGAACACCAGGCATCGCTATGGGCCAATTACGAGGTTGGCAGCGGCGTGCTCGAAGGCCTGAGCGTCGGCGCCGGCGTGCGCTACATCGGCGCCAGCTTCGGCGACAATGCGAACACAGTCAGCGTGCCCGGCCATGCGCTGGTCGACGCGGCGCTGCGCTACAAGAAGAATGGCTGGCAGGCGGCGCTCAATGTCTCCAACCTGTTCGACAAGACCTACTATTCGACTTGCTACGAGGCCGGCAGCAATCCCGACCTCAGCTGCATCTATGGCGAAGGCCGTGTCATCAAGGGCAGCCTCAGCATGAAGTTCTGATGCATGTCGGCCTGCCCGCCTCGACTGGCAGTGATCTGGCATGCATCGAACAGCCGTCTGAAGCGCGTCGCATGAACCCGTGGCGATGCGACGCGTCCAGGCCGCGATTGGACGCGACCCTGTTCTCCATCCGCACTGGCGGTCAAGCGATTCGGCTCGTCACGGCCCTGTGCGACTTCATCCCCGCCAAAAATCACTGCCCGCAAAGGCCAATCCACGTCCCGCATCATTTTTCCTCCACGAACGCATTCCATGATAGAGGGGTCCACGGTTCGCCTTTGGGCAGCCGTGTCCTGGGTTGCCTGAGACCAAAGACGGCCAGGACACGAATCAAAAAAAGCCGGCGGCAAGCCGAGGCCTGAAGACGTCAAGGACCGGTCGAACGCATCAAGGCAGCGCGGATCGGGTTGCGCTCGGCAAGGCTTGATGATTTGTTGCCGCTATACGGAGAACGAATGATGCGAGAGCCTGCCGGTCAAGACGAATACGGGTCGACGAACCCCTTCGATCCGGACGACCTGCCGACGTTGAACGCGATCGGTCCGAGCATGGGAAGCGGCAACGATTTCGAGAAATACGCCGTTGCCGTGATCATCGTGTTCGGCGCGCTGATCATTGGCGGGCTGATGGCCGCATCGATGGTCTTCGGGCACCGCAACGGCTTCCTCTTCGCGCTTGGCGGCGCCACGTCTGCCTGGATATCCGGAAACGCGCTGCTGCTCGACCGGCCGCGCATCTACGCCCTGTTCGTCGGCATTGCCGCCGTGATGCTGATTGCCTCCACCATCACGCTGGTCTTGTGACGACCATCGCTTCTATGCGCCAAGCCGCTTGAGCAGCGAGCGATCAACCCGAATCGCTACGCTGCTCCAAGCCCATCTCCAGCCTCGCTAACCTCAATATCCGAGCGCTTCGCCAGAGGCCGCGCGGCTGTCGATGGCGCCGTTATAGCGCGCACCGCCACCCTTCTCGATCTCCGCCAGGCTCTTGCCGCCAACCAGGATGCCCGCCGCCTGGCCCCAGGTCTGGTCAGCGAGATCAAGGTGATAGCCCATGCCGGCCAGCAGCTTTTCGGTATCCGGCGAGAGGCCAAACGGCTCGACATAGACCTTGTCGGGCAGCCACTGATGGTGGATGCGCGGCGCGTCGATCGCCTCCTGGATGTTCATGTCATGGTCGATGACGTTGATGATGGCTTCCAGCGTGATGGTGATGATGCGTGAGCCGCCGGGGCTGCCTATGACCATGAACGGCTTGCCGTCCTTGGCCACCACAGTCGGGCTCATCGATGAAAGCGGCGTCTTCTTCGGCTGGATGGCATTGGCCTCGCCCTGGACCAGGCCATAGAGGTTGGGTACGCCCGGCTTCTGGGTGAAATCATCCATCTCGTTGTTGAGCAGGATGCCGGTGCCGTCGGCGACGACGCCGGCGCCGAAGGAACCGTTCAGCGTGTAGGTGACGGCGACCGCGTTGCCATCATTGTCGATGATCGAATAGTGGGTCGTCTCCTTGCTCTCGCCAAAACCCTTGGGCATCAGATCCTGCGACACGCCGGCCCGGAACGGGTCGATCTTTTCGCGGATATCCTTGGCATAGGCCTTATCAAGCAATTTCGAGACCGGATTGTCGACGAAATCGGGATCGCCGAGCGCCGAATTGCGGTCGACATAGGCGTAGCGCATCGCCTCGACCATGACATGCACCGTTTCGGCGGAACCTGCACCGAGATAGGATAAGGGATAGCCTTCCAGCACGTTCAGGATTTCGCAGATGATGACGCCGCCGGAGCTCGGCGGCGGCGAAGAGGTGATCTCGTAGCCGCGATAGGTGCAGGTTACCGGCTTCAGTTCGCGGACCGCATATTGCTCGAAGTCCGGCTTGGCGAGGATGCCGCCCTTGGCACCACTCGCCTTGACGATGGCATCGGCGATGGCGCCCTTGTAAAAGGCATCCGGACCTTTTTCGGAAATGGCGGCGAGCGACGCCGCAAGGTCAGGCTGGATCAGGCGCTCGCCAATGCCATGGGGCTTGCCGTCGGGTTTCAGGAAGATGGCGGCAGCCGCGGGGTCCTTGGCCAGCCTGTCGGCACTGCCGGCAAACGAGGCGGCGTCGCCCTGATTGAGGACGAACCCGTCCTTGGCATAGCCGATTGCCGGCGCCATCAGATCCTGTCGGGACAATGTGCCGTATTTTTCGCGCGCCATCTCGAAACCAGCCACCGAGCCCGGCACGCCGACGGCGAGATAGCCGTCGAGACTGGCACCCTTCACCGGGTTGCCATCCTTGTCGAGATACATGGTCTTGGTCGCCGCCAGTGGCGCCCGTTCGCGGAAATCGAGAAAGGTCGATTTGCCGTCCTTGAAGCGGATGGTCATGAAGCCGCCGCCGCCAATATTGCCGGCATTGGGGTAGACGACGGCGAGCGCATAACCGACGGCAACCGCCGCATCGACAGCATTGCCGCCCTTCTTCAAGACCTCGATGCCGACTTCGGACGCCAGGTGCTGGGCCGTAACCACCATCCCGTGCTCGCCCTTGGCCGGCGCCGGTGAGGCGGCGAAGACGCTCGTCAGCGGCGCCAGGGCGAAAGTGATGGAGAGACTGACGGCGATCAGGGTTCGACGGTTGAGAGGCATGGCGGTTCTCCGGGCGGGGGTGCGCCTAGAAGAGCCCCTGGAATCAATCGAGTCCATTCACAAAATGGTCCCTCACGAAGCAAAACGGTGAGGGCAATATCGGCTGGGAGTTCGCCTCAGACAATGCCGCCCGAACCGCCAGCGACCGCCGGGCGTTCCGCGGCGACCTTGGCGCGGTAGCCCGCCGCCCGATAGGCCGCGACCGGATCGATCGCGCCGCCCGTCCTCAGCCTCGCCATGGCGAGAATCGGCTCAACATCGGTGCGGTAGGCGGCCTTCAGCGTCTGCGTCGCCATCAGGGCGTCGTTGGCGTCCTGGAAGCCTGCCAGCTCCTTGCGATCGACCAGCAGCGCCTGCGCATAGGCGCGCTGCACCTCGACTGCCGACAGCATCAGGCTTTCGATGGGATCAGTGACGTTGTGGCTCTGGTCAAGCATATGGGCGGGATCAAAACCCTCGGCGCCCGAAAGCTCCGCATCGACCAGTTCGTTGAAGACAAGGAACAGCCGGTAGGGGTCGATCGAGCCGGCATCGAGATCGTCGTCGCCATATTTCGAATCGTTGAAGTGGAAGCCGCCGAGTTTCTTGAACTGGATCAGCCGCGAGACGATCATCTCGATGTTGACGTTGGGCGCATGGTGGCCAAGGTCGACGAGGCAGAATGCCTTGTCGCCCAGTTCCCTAGCGATGATGTAGTTGGTGCCCCAGTCCTGCACAACGGTGGAATAGAAGGCCGGCTCGTACATTTTGTGCTCGCTGAATAGCTTCCAGTCGGCGGGCAGCCCAGCATAGATCTCCTTCATGGCGTCGAGATAGCGCTCGAACGCCTTGGCGAAATTCACCTGACCGGGAAAGTTCGAACCGTCGCCGATCCACACCGTCAGCGCCTTGGAACCCAGCGTCTTGCCGATCTCGATGCATTCGAGATTGTGCTCGACCGCTTGCCGGCGCGTGCCGGCATCGGCATGCGACAGCGAGCCGAATTTGTAGGAGAGCGTCTGGTCCTTCGCATCCGAAAAGGTGTTGGAGTTCATGGCGTCGAAGCCGAGGCCGAAGCGTGCTGCCGCCTGTTTCAGTCGGTTCGGATCGGCCTTGTCCCAAGGAATGTGCAGCGAGACGGTCGGGGTCGCCTGCGTCAATTGCCTGATGACGGCGCAGTCCTCGATCTTGTCGAAGATGTCGCGCGGCTCGCCGGCACCGGGGAAACGGGCAAAGCGGGTGCCGCCTGTGCCGACGCCCCAGGACGGGATCGCCACGGCGAATTTTTCGACCTTGTCGCGGATGGCGTCGATGGCGATGCCGCGGCGGTCGAGGCGCTCGCCGAGCGAGGTGTAGTCGCGCTCAAGGTTGGCTTTGCGCGCGGCATTGTCCTTGTCGACGATGTCGGCGGAGATGATGGATTCGGACACTGCTGTTCCTCCCAAAATGCGTTCAGTCAGCGCTGCCTCTCATCCGCCTGCCGGCATCTTCTCCCCGTAAACGGGGGAGAAGGGAAGCGCTCCGGCATCGGCGGCGGCGCCTTCAAACGATTATCGCGTAAAGCTCTGGGCGTTGCCCGCGTCGACATTGATGATGTTGCCGGTCGACTTGGCCGACATGTCGGAGGCGAAGAAATAGATCGCCTCGGCGATGTCTTCCGGGAAGACCGAACGCTTCAGCATCGAACGCGAGCGATAATGCTCCTCAAGATCGTCGGTCGACATCTTGTAGGCGGCGGCGCGCTGTTCCTTCCATTCGCCGGTCCAGATCTTCGAGCCGCGAAGCACCGCGTCCGGGTTGACGACATTGACCCTGATCTGCGCTTCCGCGCCCTCCAGTGCCAGGCAGCGGGCGAGATGAATCTCGGCGGCCTTTGCGGTGCAATAGGCGGCGGCGTTGGGCGAGGCGGCAAGGCCATTCTTGGACGCGACGAAGACGACGTTGCCGCCGATGTTCTGCACGCGAAACAGCCGGAACGCTTCCCGCGAGACCAGAAAATAACCGGTCGACAGGATATCCATATTCTTGTTCCACAGCGCCAGCGTCGTCTCCTCGATCGGCGCCGAGGAGGCGAGGCCTGCGTTCGACACCAGAATGTCGATGCCGCCGAACTCGACCGCCATCTCGGCAAAGCCGGAGATAACCTGCTCCTCCGAGGTGACGTTGATCGGCACCGGCCGGACGAAATCCTTGCCATAGGCTTTGGACAATTCGTCGTTGGCGCTGGCGAGCGCTGTCTCGTCGATGTCGGCCAGCACGACGCAGGCGCCTTCGCGCAGCAGCCGGTTGGCCGTCGCGCGGCCAATGCCGCCGGCGCCGCCGGTGACCAGCGCGATCTGGCCGGCAAGAGCTTTTGGTTTCGGCATGCGCTGCAGCTTCAGATCCTCGAGCAGCCAGTATTCGATGTCGAAGGCTTCCTGTGCGGGCAGGCCGACATAGGACGAGACAGTCGAGGCGCCGCGCATGACGTTGATGGCGTTGACGTAGAACTCGCCCGAAATGCGCGCCGTCGCCTTGTCGCCGGCGAAAGTGAACATGCCGACGCCGGGCATCAGGTAGACGACGGCATTGGGATCGCGGATGGCGGGCGAGTCGGCATGCTTGCAGCTGTCGTAATAGGCCTGATAGCCGACACGATACGCCGCAACGTCGTCGGCGAGGCGCGCAATGACGGCGTCGACATCGGGTTTTGCCGGATCGAACCCGATGACCAGCGGACGGATCTTGGTGCGCAGGAAATGGTCAGGGCACGATGTGCCGAGTGCCGCCAGCGGCCGCAAATCCCTGGAGTTGACGAATTCGAGCACGGCGGCGGAATCGTCGAAATGGCCTGTTTTGTGGCTCTTTTCCGAGATCAGGCCGCGGATTTTCGGCATCAGTTTTGCCGCGATGGCACGACGTTCGGCCGCGTCGAGCGACTTGACTATCTCACCGCCGAAGATGGCGAGGCCCTCGGAGCGGCGCTCGAACCATTCGATCGCCTGGTTGATCACCGAGATCGTCGTCTCGTAGCATTCCCGAGGGGTGTCGCCCCAGGTGAACAGGCCATGGCTTTCCAGGATGACACCCTTGGCCGCGGGATGTTCGAGACAGAACTTCTCCAGCCACAGGCCGAGTTCGAAGCCCGGACGCTTCCACGGCAGCCAGCCGATGGCGTCGCCGAAGATCTCCTTGGTCAGCGCCTTGGAATCCTTGGCAGCGGCAATGGCGATGATGGCATCGGGATGCATGTGATCGACATAGGGTTTCGGCACGAAGGCATGCAGCGGCGTGTCGATCGAAGCCGCGCGCGGATTGAGATTGAAGGTGCAGTGCGGCAGGAAGCCGACCATTTCGTCTTCGTGCTCAACGCCGCGATAAAGGCCTTTGAGCGCGCGCAGCTTGTCCATGTAGAGGGTGGCAAAGCCGTCGAGCTTGATAGAGGCGCTGTCGCCGCCCGAGCCCTTGACCCAAAGCACTTCGGCGTCCTCGCCGGTGAGCGGGTCTTTTTGCCATATCTTCGAGGACGTGTTGCCGCCGCCATAGTTGGTGACGCGCTTGTCCGAGCCAAGCACATTGGAGCGATAGACGAGCCGTTCGGGCTCGCTCATCGCTTGAGCCTTGGCCTCGTCCCACAGATTGGCGAGGCGCGCGCCGGTGCGCTTGTCGAGCATATGCAATCCTCCCGAAAGGCACGCAAACGGTGCGGCCAATTTGGCCCGAATTTCCACGGAAGCAGCCGGTTTGTCAATCACAAACGATCAATATCGATCATATTGCACTGCACAATGAAATTATATGATCGGAAATGATTGACACTGCGCGTTTTGGGTGCCTAGATGTTCAGGCAGGGAGGAACCATGCACGAAAAAGAGCGCCACAGAATCATTCTGTCCGCCGTCCAGGAAAAACCTGTGGTGACGGTGCAGGAGATGGTCGACCTGACGGAGTCCTCCGAGGCGACGATCCGGCGTGACATCGCGGCGCTCCATGTCCAGAAGCGCCTGCGCCGGGTGCGTGGCGGCGCTGAAGCAATCTCGCCGCCGCAGTTCATTGGGCTGGCCGGCCGGCCCTTTTCCGTGAACGAAACGATCAACGCCTCGCAGAAGCGGGCAATCGCGAGTGAAGCGGTCGAGCTGTGCAAGGACGGTGAGCCGATCATCATCAATGGCGGCACCACCACCTTCCAGATGGTGCATTTCCTGACCGGCCGCCGCATGCCGATCTTCACAAATTCGTTCCCGATCGCAGAGCACCTGCTCAAGCACTCCAAGAATACGGTGATGCTGTCTGGAGGTACCATTTATCGCGAGCAGAACATCATCCTGTCGCCCTTCGACAATGACGTGACGCGCAATTTCTATGCGCGCCGCATGTTCATGGGCGCGCAAGGGCTTGGGCCGCTCGGGTTGATGGAAGGCGACCCGCTGCTGATCCAGGCGGAGCAGAAGCTGATCGACCAGGCCGACGAACTGGTGGTGCTGGTCGATTCCTCGAAATTCCGCAAACGCTCCAGCCTGATCCTGTGCGGCCTGTCGCGCATCGCCACGGTCATCACCGATGACGGTATCGAGGATCGCGAAGCCAAGATGTTAGAGACCGCCGGCGTGACGCTGATCGTCGCCCGCAAGTCGGCAAAGGAAGAATCTTCACTGCAGGCCTGAGACACCCTCACGCCCGCAGCGGTGATGGAATGCAACGCTCAAGGGAGGATATACGATGAGCTTCTTGAAGAAATTGATGGTAACGGCGGCCTTTTCAGCCGCCATGTTCGTGAATGCCGCCTACGCCGAAAACGTCAAGATCGCGCTGGTGGTAAAATCGCTCGGCAACGGCTTCTTCGACGCCGCCAACAAGGGCGCCGAAGAGGCGGCCAAGGAACTCGGCGATGTCGACGTCATCTATACCGGCCCGACCAAGGCAACCGCCGAAGCGCAGATCGAAGTGGTCAATTCGCTGATCGCCCAGAAGGTCAACGCCATCGCCATTTCGGCCAATGACGCCGACGCGCTGGTGCCAGTACTGAAGAAGGCCATGGATCGCGGCATCACCGTCATCTCGTGGGATTCGGGCGTCGCCAAGGAAGGCCGCCAGCTGCATCTCAACCCGTCCGACACCGGCTTGATCGGCGAGACCATCATCAAGCTTGCCGCCGATTACCTGCCGGAAGGCGGCGAAGTCGCCATCCTGTCGGCCTCCTCGACCGCCACCAACCAGAACGCCTGGATCGATGCGGCCAAGAAAATCCTGCCGGAGAAGTTCCCCAAGATCAAGCTCGTCGCCACCGTCTATGGCGATGACGATTCGGCCAAGAGCACGGACGAGGCCAAGGGCCTGTTGAAGTCCTATCCGAATCTCAAGGCGATCATCGCGCCGACCACCGTCGGCGTTGTCGCCGCCGCCCAGGTCGTCACCGACGAGAACCTGATCGGCAAGGTCAATGTCACCGGTCTGGCGCTGCCGTCCGAGTTCAAGAAGTTCATCGACAACGGTTCCAGCCAGGCGGTCGCACTGTGGAACCCGATCGACCTCGGCTACTCTGCCATCTACCTCGCCCATGATCTGGCGGTGAAGAAGGAAGAGGCCAAGCCTGGTGCCACGCTGTCGATCGGCCGCGTCGGCAAAGTTACGCTCGACGACACCAACTCGGCTGCGATGGCTCCGCCCTTCCAGTTCGACAAGTCGAACATCGAGAAGTTCTCCAAGATCTATTGATCCCGGACGCTCTTCAAACTGGCGCGGCGGTCCCAAAAATCCCGCCGCGACTTCAAACGAACCTTGTTTCAGGGCTTGATACGACTATGGACACGACAGCCCAACACAGCGCGGCAACCGAACGGCCTCCGGCCTTGGCTCCACGCCTGACGCTGTCCGGCATCTCCAAGAACTTTCCCGGCGTGCGCGCGCTGCACAATGTCAGCCTGTCGCTCTATCCGGGCCAGGTGACCGCGCTGATCGGTGAGAACGGTGCCGGCAAGTCGACCCTGGTCAAGATCATGACCGGCATCTACCAACCCGACACGGGCACGATCAGCATCGGCGGCGAGGCGGTCACGCTGCCCAGCGCGCATGCCGCCTTCGGCTATGGCGTCACCGCCATCCACCAGGAAACCGTGCTGTTCGACGATTTGACGGTTGCTGAAAACATCTTTCTCGGCCACGCGCCACGTACGCGTTTCGGCACCATCGACTGGCGCACGATGCGCAAGAATGCACGCGAAGTGCTCGACATCATGCATGCCGGCCATATCGACGCCGACGCGCGGCTGAAGGACCTCGGCATCGCCAACAAACATCTGGTCGCCGTGGCGCGGGCCATGTCGATCGATGCGCAGATCGTCATCATGGACGAGCCGACCGCCGCCCTTTCGATGAAGGAGATCGAGGAGCTTTTCCTGCTGATCGAATTCCTCAAAAGCGAAGGCAAGGCGATCCTGTTCATCAGCCACAAGTTCGACGAGATCTACCGCATTGCGGATCGCTACACGGTGTTCCGCGACGGCGAGATGGTCGGTGAAGGTCTCATCAAGGATGCCGGCCAGAGCCAGATCGTGCGCCTGATGGTCGGCCGCGCGGTCGACCACATCTTTCCGCAGCGCAAAGCCGAGATCGGCGCGCCGGTGCTGTCCGTCTCCGGCCTGTCGCATCCGACCGAGTTCAACGACATCGGCTTCGAATTGCACAAGGGCGAGATCCTCGGCTTCTACGGCCTTGTCGGCGCCGGGCGCAGCGAGGTGATGCAGGCGATATCGGGCATCACCCGCACGTCAGCCGGCACGATCACGCTGGAAGGCAATGTGATCGCGCCGAGATCGGCGGCGGATTCGATCGATGCCGGCATCGTCTACGTGCCCGAGGAACGCGGCAAGCAGGGCGTGGTGATCGGCCTGCCGATCTTCCAGAACATCTCGCTGCCTTCGCTCAAGCGCACCTCAAGATCCGGCCTGCTGCGGCTGGCGGAGGAGTTTTCGCTCGCCCGCTCCTACACCGAGCGGCTCGACCTGCGCGCCTCCTCGCTCAGCCAGGATGTCGGCACGCTGTCGGGCGGCAACCAGCAGAAGATCGTCATCGCCAAATGGCTGGCGACCGCGCCCAAGGTGATCATCCTGGACGAGCCGACCAAGGGCATCGACATCGGCTCCAAGGCCGCCGTGCACGGCTTCATGGCCGAGCTGGTGGCGCAGGGTCTGTCGGTGATCATGGTGTCATCCGAACTGCCCGAAATCCTCGGCATGTCCGACCGCGTCGTCGTCATGCGCGAGGGTCTCGTTGCAGCGGTCTACGACAACAAGGGGCTGGACGCCGAGACGCTGGTCAGGACGGCAGCAGGGATCGCGGCATGAAAGCGTTTTTCAAATACCGTGAAATCTGGCTGTTCGCGGCCATCATCGTGCTGATCGGATTGATCTCGACGCGCTTCCCAGCCTTTGCCGACTCCGGCAATTTGCGCCAGGTGTTCAACGACACCTCGATCCTGATGATCCTGGCGCTTGGCCAGATGGTGGTCATCCTGACCCGGTCGATCGATCTGTCGATGGCGTCCAACCTCTGCTTCACCGGCATGGTGGTGGCGATGCTGAACGCCGCGCATCCGGCAATCCCGATCCCGCTGCTGATCGTTATTGCGCTGCTGGTCGGCCTGTTGCTCGGCGCCATCAACGGCCTGCTGGTCTGGCGGCTGAACATCCCCTCGATCGTGGTGACATTGGGCACGCTGACCATCTATCGCGGCGCCACCTTCGTCCTGTCCGGCGGCGCCTGGGTCAATGCCGACAAGATGAGCCCGGACTTCATCGGCTTCCAGCGTGCAGCGTTCCTCGGCATCCCAGTGCTGTCCTGGATCGCCATCCTGGTCATCGCGCTGTTCTTCGTCCTGATGACGCGCACCGCGCTCGGCCGCTCGATCTATGCCATCGGCGTCAACCCGACGGCCTCGGTCTATGCCGGCATCGATGTCGGCCGCACGAAGTTCATCGTCTTCTGCATCTCCGGCATGATCGGCGGCCTCTCGGGCTATCTCTGGATCTCGCGCTATGTGATCGCCTCGGTCGAGGTCGCCAACGGCTACGAGCTCAACATCATCGCCGCCTGCGTCATCGGCGGCATATCGATCGCCGGCGGCATCGGTTCGGTCGGCGGCGCGGTGCTCGGCGCGCTGTTCCTCGGCATCATCTCCAACGCACTGCCGGTCATAAACATCTCGCCCTTCTGGCAGATGGCGATCTCGGGCAGCGCCATCATTCTGGCCGTCGTGCTCAACGCGCGCGGCGAACGCCGGCAGGGCCGCATCATCCTGAGAAAGATGGAGGCGGTGACATGACCGACATCCCTGCCCCGCGCCACATTCCCGACCGGCTCGACAAGCCGCTGCGTTCGGCGATCTTTTCCTGGGAAGCGCTGCTGGTCGTGGTGGCGGTGGCGATCTTCGCCATCAACAGCTTCGCCTCGCCCTATTTCCTCGACCCGTACTCGCTGTCCGATCTCACCTTCAATTTCACCGAGAAGGGCCTGATCGCGTTCGCCATGGCGCTGCTGATCATTTCAGGCGAGATCGACCTGTCGGTGGCGGCCATCATCGCGCTGGCGTCGACCATGATGGGCATGGCGGTGCAGGCCGGCGCCGACACACCGGTGCTGGTGCTGATCGGCATCGTCGTCGGGCTCGGCTGCGGCGCCTTCAACGGGTTGCTGGTGACAAGGCTCGGCCTGCCCTCCATCGTCGTCACCATCGGCACGATGAGCCTGTTTCGCGGCATCGCCTTCATCATTCTCGGCGACCAGGCCTACAAGGGCTACTCCGAGAGCTTCGCCTTCTTCGGCCAAGGCTATGTCTGGTGGGTGGTGTCGTTCGAACTTGTGCTCTTCCTGATCGCGGCCGTCGTCTACTGGTTCCTTCTGCACCGCACGAGTTTCGGCCGACGCGTCTTTGCCATCGGCAACAATCCGATAGCTGCACAATTTTCCGGCGTGCGCGTCGGCCGCACCAAGTTCATCCTGTTCTGCCTGACCGGGCTGATGTCGGGCATCGCCTCGGTGCTGATCACCTCGCGGCTGGGTTCGACGCGGCCCTCGATCGCACAGGGCTATGAGTTGGAAGTCATCACCATGGTGGTGCTCGGCGGCGTCAGCATCCTCGGCGGTGCCGGCAGCATCCTGGGCGTCGTGCTCGCCGCTTTCATCATGGGGCTGGTGACCTTCGGGCTTGGCCTCCTCAACGTGCCCGGCATCGTCATGTCGATCTTCATCGGCCTGCTGCTGATCATCGTCATCGCGCTGCCGATCGTCTGGCGGCGGCTGCGTGGTAACAGCTGATGTCGCAGAAATATGCGTTCAAGATGAAGCTGAAGCCCGGCATGAAGGCCGAGTACAAGAAGCGCCACGACGAGATCTGGCCGTCGCTGGTCGCACTGCTGAAGCAGGCCGGCGTCTCCGATTATTCCATCCATCTCGACGAAGAGACGAGCATTCTGTTCGGCGTGCTGTGGCGGCGAGACGACCACGGCATGGGCGAATTGCCGAAGCATCCGGTGATGCAGCGCTGGTGGGCCCACATGGCCGACATCATGGAAACCAAGCCGGACAACGAACCGGTGGCCGTGCCGCTGGAAACCGTGTTCCATATGGCATGAGCGCGATACGCCACATCGCCGTCATCGACATCGGCAAGACCAACGCCAAGGTGGCGCTGGTCGACCTCGCGACGTTGAGCGAGGTGGCGTTGCGCCGCATGGCGAATGCGCCGGTGCGGCAGGCGCCCTACCCGCACCACGATGTCGAGGCCTTGTGGACGTTCATCCTCGAAAGCCTTGCCGGCCTCAACCGCGAGCAGCGCATCGACGCCATTTCGATTACGACCCATGGCGCGACGGGCGCGCTGGTCGACGCCGCGGGCGAACTGGTGCTGCCGGTGCTCGACTATGAGTTCGACGGCCCCGACAGGCTGGCGGCGGACTATGACACGATCCGCCCACCTTTCGCCGAGACCGGCACGCCGCGCCTGCCGCTCGGCCTCAATCTCGGTGCACAATTCTTCTGGCAGCAGAAAAGCTTCCCGGCGGAATTCGCCAAGGCCACCGCGATGCTGATGTATCCGCAATATTGGGCCTTGCGCCTGACCGGCGTCGCTGCCAACGAGGTGACTTCGCTCGGCTGCCACACGGATCTGTGGAACCCATGGACGGCGGATTTTTCATCACTGGTCGACAGCCTGGAATGGCGCGATCTGATGGCGCCGGTGCGGCCAGCCAGGGATCGCCTCGGCCCGATCCTGCCGGCGCTTGCCGCGCGAACCGGCCTTGACCCGCAAACGCCGGTCTTCTGCGGCCTGCATGATTCCAACGCGTCGCTGCTGCCGCATCTTCTCTCCGACAAACCGCCTTTCTCCGTCGTCTCGACCGGCACCTGGGTGGTGTCGATGGCGGTCGGCGGCAAACAGATTGCGCTGGATGCGGCACGCGACACGCTGGTCAATGTCAACGCATTGGGCGCGCCTGTGCCTTCGGCTCGCTTCATGGGCGGGCGCGAATTTTCCGTGCTGACGAAGGACCAACCAGAGCAGTGGAGCGAAGATGATGTCGGCGCCGTGCTGGCACGAAAGGTGCTGCTGCTGCCATCGACCCAGCAAGGGTCGGGGCCGTTCCCGCACCAGGCCGCGACATGGCTCAACGCCGACGACATGAACAGCGGCCAGCACTTTGCCGCCATCTCGTTCTATCTGGCGTTGATGACGGCGACCTGCCTCGACCTGATCGGCGCCGACGGCCCGACCACAGTCGAAGGGCCCTTTGCCCGCAACCGCCTCTTTGTTGGCATGCTGGCAGCCAGCACGGGACGCGCCGTCGTTGCGTCCGAGGCCGCCACCGGCACCAGCATCGGCGCCGCGCTGCTGGCAACCGGTCAATTGATGGCGCAGGGCAAAGGCGAAAGAATGGAGCGGCCTACCGACCCGGTCTGGTCCGACTACGTCAGTGCCTGGCGCGCCGCGGTCGTAGCGCGGAGCTGACTACAAAATTCGCTTGCCGAAGGCCGACATGACGAAGTTGACGACATCGGCGCCGATCCGTAGCTCCAGATCCGCGGTCAGGCTCGAAACATCCATCGACAGCAGTCCGCCGGAGAGCGCGATCGCCTCCATCGCCTGGTGCGTTTCGCGCACAGTGAGGCCGCCGGAGCCCGCCGCCCAGCCTGCGAATTCGGTTGCGGTCGGCGAATAGCTGACGTGAAACCCTTGCGTGCCGGAGGTGGCGATGCGGATCGCCTCATGCATCAGGTCGCGCATGCCCATGGCGTCGATATCGGTCATGGTGAAGGCCGACACGCGCGAATCCTTCAGCACCCTCGCTTCAGCCGGATCGGCATGGCGCAGGCCAACGATGACGACATTCTCCGGCGACATTTGCGGCTGCAACGCGCCCGCCTTATGGTCGAGACCGAGTGTGCGCGCCAGCACCGAGCCTTCCGGCAGGTCGATGCCGTCCTCTTCCTCGGGCATCAGGGCGGCGATGGAATCGATCCAGATCAGGCCGAAGGAATGCGTCGCGCGCGCCGTTGCGGTCAGCGCCTTGTGGGCGATGCGACGGTCGGCGCCGGCCGTCAGCCGGATCAGCCCCGATGGCGGCCGTTCGACATCGGCGAGTTCCACGACGTCGAAATTCATCGCTTCCAGCCGCGCGCCGGTGCCTTCCCGAGCCAGGATGCCGGCAGCCCCCTGCTCGGCCGTGATCTGCACCATCTTGCGGCCGGAAAAGTCCTCGACGTCATGCATCGGAGCCTTCTCGACATATTCCGAAGTCATCGCCAGCAGCATGGCGCCATAGCTCATGCGGAAGGCGACGCGGTCGCCAACGGTCGGCGGCGGATCGGCATCGGCAACATCCAGCAACAGATGGTCGCTGGAGGCGCCGAGCACCCGTATCCCGTTGGCAATCGGCGTCAACCCCTCGACCAGCACATCCTCGCGGCCGATATTGGCAATGGCGCGCAGCCTGTCGCCCTCGTCGGGGAAGATCGGCTGGTTGCCGAAGGCGTCGTAGCCGGATTGGCCGATCGGCCGTGACGGCTTGAGCTTGACCTCGATGATGTCGCTGGTCAGCCGGCAGGCATCGGGTTCGAGTTCGGCCCATGGCGTGTCGCGGAAAGTCTCGACGCCGCCTTGCAGGATCGCCTCACCGACTCGCAGATTGTTGATGCCGGCCGGCAGTCTGCCTTCGAGCAGCAACGGCAGCGACGACGAGGCGCCGCCGGAAATCCAGTCGAGGCTTTTGCCGGACAGGCGCTCGGTCTTGTAGGCATGGGCGACGAGCTGGCCGAGGTTTTCCGGCGTCGGCATGATGGCGCCGAAACAGCCGAGATTGGTGCCGATGCCAGCAATGCGCACGCCTTTGTATTGCAGGATCTGCTCAACCGTCGGGATCAGGTCATTCGGCCAGATGCCTTCGCGGAGATCGCCGAGGTCGATCATCAGCATGATGTCGTGGACGCGGCCCATGCGTTCGGCAATGCGCGAAATCTCGCGGATTGTGGCGAGTTCCGACTGCAGACTGATATCGACGGTGCGCACCACCTCCTCGACACGCGCCATCGGCGGGCTGCGCAGCAGCATGATCGGCGCGTTGATGCCGCTGTCGCGCAGCCGGCGGATGTTCTCGAAACGCGATTCGGCGATGCCGGCAACGCCGCCACGCAGCATGGCGCGCGCCACTTGCGGCATGCCGCAGGTGCCCTTGGTGACGCCGAATACCTTGATGCCCGATAGCGCGCAACGCCCAACGATGGTGCGCGCATTGCGCTCGATGCGGCCGAGGTCGATGGCGACTTGCGGTCCCGACATCCTAGCCTCCGTAGACCAGCCCTTGCGGGTCGATCTCCGGCTTGCGGCCGGCGACGAGGTCGGCAAGGAATTTTCCCGAGCCGCAGGCCATGGTCCAGCCGACATGGCCGTGGCCGGTGTCGAGATAGAGATTCCCATAGCGCGCCCGGCCGATGACCGGCACGGAGTTCGGCATCATCGGCCGCAGGCCTGCCCACAGCTCCGCCTTCTTCTCGTCGAAGGCACCGGGAAACAGGTCCTTGCCGGTCCTGAACATGGCAGCGAAGTCGCTGGGCTTATGGCTGCGGTCAAAGCCGGTGAATTCGGCGGTCGAGGCGAGCCGCAGCCGGTTGCCAAGCCTGGAATAGGCGATCAACTGGTCTTCGTCGGCGCCGCCCATGGTCGGCCCCTTGCTCTCGTCTTCCAGCGGAATGGTCGCGGTATAACCCTTCACCGGATAGACAGGCAGGTCGATGCCGTAGCGGCGGCCGAGCAGGCCGCTTTCCGGTCCCATCGAGATGACCACGGCATCCCCAGTGATTGGTCCGGCCGAAGTCATCACCGCACTCACCCGGTCGCCCTCGATGGCGAGGCCCTCGACCGTCGTTCCATAGAGAAAGTTCACGCCGAGCTTTTCGGCTGAATAGGCCGCGAGTTTTTCCACGAACTGCCGGGAATCGCCGGTCTGGTCGATCGGCGAATAGACGCCGCCGGCTATCTTTTCCTTCACCCCGGCAAGACCCGGTTCAAGCTCGACCAGCCGCTCGCGGCCGACGATCTCGATCGGCAGGCCATGCTCGGCCAGATAGCGATAATTGTCGGTGCCGGTGTCGAGACTGTGCTGCGAGCGGAAGAAATAGAGGATGCCCTTCTTGCGCTCGTCATAGCGAACGCCGGTCTCGGCGGAGATGGCGTTGATGCAGTCGCGGGAATAGAGCGCCAGGCGCAGCTTGACCCTGCTGTTGGCGCGCAGGCGCTCTTTCGTGCACTGGCGCAGGAAGCGCAGGCTCCAGGCGAGGAAATAGGGATCGAAGCGCAGCCGGACCTTGATGCCGAGATCATGGTTGTAGAGCGCACGCAGGAATGTCTTCAGGGCCGCCGGCGAAGCCCAGGCGGTGGCATCGCCCGGCGACACCAGACCGGCGTTCGATTGGCTGGTGCCGCGCGCCGGCGCCGCATGGCGCTCGATCACGGTGACCTCGTGGCCGTCGCTCGCCAAATAATAGGCGGCGGCCGAACCGACGACACCGGCCCCGAGCACCGTTATTTTCATGCCATTCCCCCAAAAGCTCGACGCGACGCAGCGCCTCCACGTCGAGCCGCGAATACCTTCAATAGCGCTTCACTGCCCGCCTTGCGAGCCCTTGGGAGAACCCGGCTCAGCCCCGCGCGGAGTTCTTGCCGGTCAGGATGCGCTCCCAGGCGAGCGCGTCGGCAACGATCTGGTCGAGGTCGTCGCGTTGCGGGGTCCAGCCGAGTTCGGCGCGGGCGAGATCCGAATTGGCAACCACCGCCGCGGCGTCGCCGGGACGACGATCGCCCATCTTCACCTCGAAATCATGGCCAAAGGCGCGCCGCACGCTGTCGATGACCTCGAGCACCGAGTAGCCATGGCTGTAGCCGCAATTGGCGACGAGGCTCGCGCCCCCGGCGCGCAGCCGCTGCAGGGCCAGGCGATGCGCCGCCGCCAGGTCGCTGACATGGATGTAGTCGCGCATGCAGGTGCCGTCCGGCGTCGGATAATCGGTGCCGAACACCTGCATGAACGGCCGCTTCCCGAGCGCCGTCTCGCAGGCGACCTTGATCAGATGGGTGGCGCCCGGCGTCGATTGGCCGGTGCGGCCCTTCGGGTCGGCGCCGGCGACGTTGAAATAGCGCAGCGCGGTATAGCGCAGGCCGTGCGCTATCGCCGCGTCGCGCAGCATCCATTCGCTCATCAGCTTGGACAGGCCATAGGGCGATTCCGGCGCCAGGCGGGCATCCTCGCGCACCGGCTCCAGCCCGGCGCCGCCATAGACGGCCGCAGTCGAGGAAAAGATGAAATTGGGCACGCCTTCGCGCACCGCGGTCTCGATCAGCGTGCGCGTCTTGCTGGTGTTGTTCTCGTAGTAGGCAAGCGGGTCGGCGACCGATTCCGGGACCACGATCGAACCGGCGAAATGGATGATCGCGTCGACCTTGTTTTCCCTGATGATCGAGCCGACCAACTCCCTGTCGGCGACATCGCCAACCACCAGCTTCGCCTCCGGCGCTACCGCCCATTCGAAGCCGGTCGAAAGACGGTCGAGAACGACCACGCTCTCGCCGGCATCCAGCAGCTCCCAGACCATATGGCTGCCGATATAGCCGGCGCCGCCTGTTACCAAAACTGTCATCCGCGACCTCGCATCTCAAGATTTATCGGAAACTGTCTCAACCCCGCTCTACTGGAAAGCCTGCCTGATAGCCATTAGAACTCGTGGTAACCGATATTGTCGGCATGTGGCATCGTCCTGAAACAAAATTGATCCACATCAACGGAATAGGCCACGATCCGTGGTCGTTAGGAACAGGTCCGGGGCGTGGCATTTTGACCAAAATGGCCCGGTGGACGACCAATAGGGCAATGATTATGATCCCGCGCAAAATTGGGAAGTCGACATGAACTATCAGCGGTTTTTCGAGGAAGCGATCGACCAGCTCCATGCAGAGCGTCGCTACCGCGTCTTCGCCGACCTCGAGCGCATCGCGGGCAAGTTTCCGCGCGCCATCTGGCGTTCCAATGGCCGCGCCGAGGAAATCACCGTCTGGTGCTCCAATGATTATCTCGGCATGGGCCAGCATCCCGACGTCATCGCCGCGTTCCAGAATGCGGCTGGCAAAATGGGGTCGGGCGCCGGCGGCACCCGCAACATTTCCGGCACCAGCAATCCGCTGGTAGAGCTCGAACTGGAGCTCGCGGACCTGCACGACAAGGAAGCCGCACTCGTCTTCACCTCTGGCTTCGTCTCCAACGAAGCCTCGATCTCGACCATCGCGCGGCTTTTGCCCAATTGCCTGATCATCTCGGACGAATTGAACCACGCCTCGATGATCGAAGGCGTGCGACGCTCCGGTGCCGAGAAGAAGATCTTCCGCCACAATGATGTCGCGCATCTGGAAAGCCTGCTGCAGGCGGCTGGCCGCGAACGCGCCAAGCTGATCGTCTTCGAAAGCGTCTATTCGATGGATGGCGACATTGCGCCGATCAAGCAGATCGTCGAACTCGCCGAGCGCTACAACGCCATGACCTATATCGACGAGGTCCATGCCGTCGGGATGTACGGACCGCGCGGCGGCGGCATCACCGAACGTGAGGGCCTGGCCGACCGCATCGACATCATCGAAGGCACGCTCGCCAAGGCATTCGGCACGCTAGGCGGCTACATCACCGGCACAAGTGCTGTCATCGACGCCGTGCGCTCCTATGCGCCGGGCTTCATCTTCACCACGGCGCTGCCGCCGGCGATCGCGGCTGCCGCGACCACGTCGATCCGCCATCTCAAGCGCTCGCAGGCCGAGCGCGACGCCCAGCAGCAGCAGGCCGCGAGGACCAAGCAGATACTCTCTGCCGCCGGCCTGCCAGTGATGGACTCGCCGACCCATATCGTACCGCTGCTGGTCGGTGATCCGGAAGCTTGCAAGATGGCCAGCGACCGGCTGCTCGGCGTGCACGGCATCTACATCCAGCCGATCAACTACCCGACCGTGCCGCGCGGCACCGAGCGGCTGCGCATCACCCCGACGCCGTTCCACTCCGATGCACTGATCGCCGAGTTGCAGGATGCGCTGGTCGAGACCTGGGATGCACTCGGCATTCCCTACGGCTCCGCCGGTCGGCCATCTGTGGCCAAGAGCGACCGGATTATTCCGCTGCTGGTGCCGAAATCAGGCGGCTGAAGCCGTTTGCTCAGACAGTCTTCATCCAATTCGCCAGACGATGCGCCGCTTCCTCGATCTGGTCGAGGCGGCGGTGGAAGCACAGCCTGAGGAAGGCTTCGCCGCCGGGGCCGAAGGCGGTGCCGGGCGCCAGACCGACATTGGCCTTGTCGACGATGTCGAAGGCGGCAGTGCGTGAATCGGTGATGCCGTCGACGGTGAAAAAGAGATAGAACGCGCCTTGCGGCACGGTGAACCGGGCGCGGCCTGTGGCGCCGAGAATGCCGCAGACCAGATCACGCGCCTTGCGCGCCCGCTCCACCTGTTCGGCAACGAAGGCATCGCCCTCATCGAGCGCTGCTACCGCGCCGCGCTGCATGAACTGGGCAACGCCGGAGTTCGAATACTGGATCAGGTTCTCGAACACCTGCTGCAAGGCGGGATGGGTCTTGATCCAGCCGACACGCCAGCCGGTCATCGCCCAGTTCTTCGAGAAACTGTTGACGAACAGGATGCGGTCTTCCGCCGTGGCGATATCGAGGAAGGACGGCGCACGGCCATGGCTGTAGTGGAACAGTGAATAAATCTCGTCGGCGATGATCCAGAGGTTCTTCGCGCGCGCCAGATCGAGGATCGCCTGCAAGGTTTCGGGATCGGCGGTCCAGCCGGTCGGGTTGGATGGCGTGTTGATGAACAGCGCCCTGGTGCGAGGCGTAATCGCCGCCGCAATCTTCTCGACGTCGCAGGACCAGCCATTGCCGGAATGGTCGAGCGTGACAGCCACCGGAACGGCTCCCGATATCCCTGCTGCAGCGTCGAAATTCGGCCAGGCCGGCGACAGGTAGATGACCTCGTCGCCGGCACCGGCGAGCGCGTCGAGCGCCAGCTGGATAGCGTGCATGCCGGACCCGGTGACGATGAATTGCTCCTCGGGGAAGGTCTTGCCGAAATGCCTGGCATAGTAGCGGGAAAGCGCCTGCCTGAGATCGGGGATGCCTCTCTGCCAGGTGTAGAACGTCTCGCCGCCGGCCAGCGCCTTCGACGCGGCATCGGTGATGAAGGCCGGCGTCGGTAGGTCGCCCTCGCCGGCCCAGAGCGGGATCATGCCCTCGCGCAGGCGGCCGTAATTGACGACGGCGACAATGCCGCTTTCGGGCGCGGCGCGGGCCTCCGTGCGCAGGCTGTCGATCAGGGTCATGGGCGGGTCCGTTCCAATCTCGGGCGTTGATCAGCGCTCCTTACCAGATGCGAAAACAGAAAACCCCGGCCGCGAACGACCGGGGTTTTGGTCCAGCAAGGCTTTGCCGAATTATCTCTTGGCGAGCAGGTCGCGAATTTCGGTGAGCAGCGCGACATCGGCCGGCGGCGGAGCGGCTGGTGCAGCCGGCTTCTCGCGCTCAAGCCGCTTGCGCATGTTGTTCACCGCCTTGACCATCAGGAAGATGATGAAAGCGAGAATAAGGAAGTTCAATGCGACGGTTATGAAGCTGCCATACGCGAAAACAGCGCCTTGCTTTTTGGCGTCCGCCAGCGACGTGGCGTTGACGGCCGAGGAGAGCCCCAGGAAATAGTTGTTGAAGTCCAAGCCGCCGAAAATCGCGCCGACGATCGGCATAATGATGTCGTTGACAAGGGAATCGACGATCTTGCCGAAGGCCGCGCCGATGATGACGCCGACCGCAAGGTCCATCACATTGCCCTTGGAAATGAATTCCTGGAATTCTTTCAGCATTCGACCCTCCTTGTCATGACAGGCCGAACTGCCGTTTCCGTCCCTGCGGGCATCGACCTAAGGGCAACATAACAAAAACCTCCGGTTGCAACATCGGCAAAAAGCAGGAAGCAACCGGTTTCTCCTTAGCTGTGGCACCCCTGGTTCTGCTTATCCGCATGTCGCGGCCGCGATCATGCTTCCAAAGCCGCGATGGACTCGGACGCCAAGCTGTGATTGCGTCCGGGCAAGCCGGATAAAAAGACGGCATAGGAGGAAATTCCAAGCGTGCAGGGCTTGTTTATCGTCATCATCGCGATCGCATATGTGACGCTGCTGTTCGCCATCGCCAGCCTGGGCGACCGCCGTTCGGCCATTTCCGAGCCAAGCCGGGCCCGGCCCTTCATCTACGCCCTCAGCCTCGCCATCTACTGCACGTCCTGGACGTTTTTCGGCTCGGTCGGCCTCTCCTCCGAACGCGGCCTCGAATTCCTCGGCATCTATACCGGCCCGGTGCTGGTCTTCGTGTTCGGCTTCCCATTGCTCAACCGCATCATGCGGCTGGCCAAGACCGAAAAGATCACCTCGATCGCCGACTTCCTCGGCGCCCGCTACGGCAAGAGTTTTACTGTCGCTGCAATCGCCACGCTGATCGCCACCATCGGCGCGGTCCCCTATATCGCGCTGCAGTTGAAGGCGATCTCCGGTTCTGTCAGCCTGATGGTCGAGCACTATACGGGATCGCCGCCCTCCTTCGATCCCTTCGTCAGCGACATCTCGCTGGTCGTCGCCATGCTGCTGGCGCTGTTTGCGGTTCTGTTCGGCACACGCCACGCCGACGCCACCGAACACCAGGACGGGCTGGTGCTGGCGGTGGCCGTCGAAACGGTGGTCAAGCTTGCCGCCTTCCTCGCCATCGGCCTGATGGTCACCTTTCTGATCTTCGGCGGCCCTGGCGACATGGTCGACAAGCTCGCCCAGAATGCACAGGTTCGGCAGGCGATGAGCTACAACACCTCGCTCGCCACCTGGCTGGTGCTGACTTGCCTGAGCGGCTTTGCCATCATCATGCTGCCACGACAGTTCTACGTCACCATCGTCGAGAACCGCGGCGAGGCCGAGTTGCGCACCGCGACATGGGTGTTTCCGCTCTACCTCGTGGCGATCAATCTGTTCGTGCTGCCGATCGCCTTTGCCGGCCTGTCGCTGGTCGGCACCGGAACCAGCAGCGATCTCTATGTGCTGTCGCTGCCTCTGTTCAGCGGCCATGACGTGCTGGCGATGGCGGCTTTCATCGGCGGGCTGTCGGCGGCGACCGCGATGGTTATCGTCGAGAGCGTGGCGCTGTCGATCATGATCTCCAACGACCTCGTCATTCCGCTGTTCGTGCGCCGGTTGCTGAAGACCTCGACCTCAGAGAACGAAGACTGGTCGACGCTCATCCTCAATGTGCGGCGCGGGGCGATCTTCATCCTGCTGTTCATCGCCTTCCTCTACTATCGCGAAAGCACCAACAGCGCGCGCCTGTCGTCGATCGGCCTGATGTCGTTCGCGGCCATCGCCCAGTTCGCACCCGCCCTGATCGGCGGGCTGATCTGGCGCGGTGCGAACGGCCGGGGGGCAGCACTTGGCATGGTCGCCGGCATCCTCATCTGGGGCTACACGCTGCTATTTCCGTCGCTTGTCGCACCCGATACCGGCATCATCGTGCACGGGCTGTTCGGCTTCGAGGCGTTGCGGCCGCAGGCACTGTTCGGCACCGTCGCCGAACCGCTGAACCACGGCGTGTTGTGGAGCCTGTCGATCAACGCGGTGTTTTTTGTGCTGGGCTCACTCTCGCGCGCGTCGGTGCCGCTGGAGCGCATCCAGGCGTCGATCTTCGTGCCGCGCGAGGCCGGCCCGATGCCCAGCCTGCGCCGCTTCCGCACCGCCATCACCGTCAACGACCTCAAGGACACGATCGGGCGCTATCTCGGCGTCGAGCGCACCGAGCGCTCCTTCCAGTCGTTCGAAAAGACCAACGGAACCTCGCTGCACGGCAACGAGCAGGCGAGCATGGACGTCATCCGCTTCTCCGAGCAACTGCTGGCCAGCGCCGTCGGTTCCTCGTCGGCGCGGCTGATCCTGTCGCTGCTGTTTCGGCGCCACGACCGCGAATCCAGGGACGCCTTCCGCTTGCTCGACGACGCCACCGAGGCGCTGCAGCACAACCGCGACCTGCTTCAGATCGCGCTCGACCAGATGGAACAAGGCATCACTGTCTTCGATCGCGACTTCCGCCTGATCTGCTGGAACCGCCAGTACCGGGCGCTGTTCGACCTGCCCGATGAGATGGGCCAGGTCGGCGTCTCGCTCGACCGCATCCTGCGCCATCTTGCCGAGCGGGGCGATATCCCTGCCGATCAGCGTGTGGCGATGCTCAACCGGCTGACCAGCTTCGTCAGCCCCTGGCAGATGGAACTGAAGACCAGCGGCCGCATCCTGGAACTGCGTTCCAACCCGATGCCGGACGGCGGCATCGTCGCCACCTATGCCGACATTTCCGGGCGCGTCGAGCAGGATTTGGCGCTGAAACGCGCCAATGAATCGTTGGAGCAGCGCGTCAAGACCCGCACCATCGAGCTGACTCGGGTCAACGAGGAGTTGACCCGCGTCAACGAGGAACTGGCGCAGGCGCAGATGCTGGCCGAGGAGGCCAATCTCGGCAAGACACGTTTCCTCGCCGCCGCCGGCCACGACATCCTGCAGCCGCTGAACGCCGCCCGGCTTTATTGCTCGTCGCTGATCGAGAAAGCCGGCAAGGGGCCTGCCGGCAAGGCAGCGGTCAACATCGAATCCTCGCTGGAATCGGTCGAGACCATTCTCGGCGCCGTGCTCGACATCTCCCGCCTCGATGCCGGCGCGATGAAGCCGGACGATAGCGCCTTCAACCTTGACGGATTGCTGCGCCAGATCGGCAACGACTTCCGGCCGCTCGCCGCCGAAAAGAAGCTCGAGCTGACGATCATGCCGTCGTCGCTGACCGTGACCACGGACCGTAACCTTTTGCGCCGCCTGATCCAGAACCTCGTCTCAAACGCCATCAAATACACAAGACACGGCCGCGTGCTGGTCGGCGTCAGGCGGCGCGGCGAACTGGCCGAGATCCAGGTGATCGACACCGGCATCGGCATCGCCGGCGACAAGCTGAACACAGTCTTTCGCGAATTCACCCGGCTCGACGAAGGCGCGCGCGAAGCCGAGGGCCTCGGTCTCGGCCTCTCCATCGTCGACCGCATCGCCCGGGTGTTGCGCCTGGAGATCCGGATCTTTTCCAATTCCGGCAAGGGCACGCGCTTCTCCGTCATCCTGCCCGTGGCCGCCGTGCAGGAGCCGCGACGCGAAATCGAAACCAGGGTTCCTGCCCGCGCGACCGCTTCGCTGGCCGGGCTGCACGTGCTCTGCATCGACAATGATGCCCGTATCCTCGAAGGCATGCGGCTCCTGCTCGAAGGCTGGGGCTGCAATGTCGACACCGTGTCCGGCTCAAAGGATCTGGGTAGTACCGCAATGCACCGCCCGGACATCGTCCTTGCTGATTATCATCTCGACGGCGAAACCGGTCTCGACATCATCGCCAGGCTGCGCACGATCCATGGCGACACCCTTCCGGCCGTGCTGGTCACCGCCGACCGCTCCAACGAGGTGCGCACGGCCGCCGGCGGGCTCGAGATTCCGGTGATCAACAAGCCGCTAAAACCTGCGGTGCTGCGTTCAATGATGGCCAGGGTCAGGCCGCTGGCATCCGCGGCCGAATAGCATCAAAGGCGCCCGGCCGGAGTCGGCGATCTCAGCGCCGGTGTCCGAGGCTTTCGAGGTAGGCGCAGAACATGTCGGCCATGCCGTCGGCGTAGCTTTCGATCTCGCCTGGCGTTCGAGGACTTCCCGAAAAGTCCTTACCCACCGCGCTGAGTGTCGTGATGATCAGGTCGCCCGCCAAGGCACGGACGGCTTCCCCAGCCTCGGGCAATGCCTCCCGCAGGAAGGTCTGGACGGTGCGCTCGCCCGAGGCTTTCGCCTCGTGCGCTTCGGGCGCGTCACGGTAAAAGGGTGCGGCGTCGTTGAGCGCCACGCGCAGCGCAGCCTCTTCGCACTCCGAGCGGATGAAGGCGTGGACCAGTGCGCGCAGCCGTTCGAGCGGCGGTCGCTGGTCATTCTCGAGTATGGTGCGCAGCAGGCCACCCGTCTGCCGCCACTCGTCGCTCTGGAGCCTGAACAGAAGTGCGGCCTTGTTCGGGAAATACTGATAGAGCGAACCGACACTCACCCCGGCTCTTTCGGCGACGCGTGTGGTGGTGAAACGCTGCGCGCCCTCGCTCGCCAAAACCTGAACGGCAGCCTCCAAAATCGCCGCGACAAGGTCCGTGGCACGGGCCTGTTTGGGCTGTTTTCGTGAGGAAATCGAAGGACTTGGGCGTCCGGTCATGGCTCGGCCCGGCAATGCGAATTGGAAACCTGAAGGATTATTCGTATTTTTCGGCACAGCACAAGCACGCAGCCATTTCGACCGGAGACTTTCATGACGACGCTGACCGATGCCCCGCTGGCACCCCTGCTCGCCCGCCTGTTCAAGGAAGCCAATGCCGCGACCAGTCCGGCGGTGGCCGCACTCTCGCACGAAGAGCGGGCGCGCCTGCTCAACAGCAAGACCGAATATGTCGATTTCTACGGACGGCTGAAGGATCTCTGGCTCGCGATCTCGCCGGAGACCGGCACGCTGCTCTATATGCTGGCACGGGGCAGCGGCGCCCGCATCATCATCGAGTTCGGAACCTCGTTCGGCATCTCGACGCTCTATCTTGCCGCGGCGCTGAGGGACAATGGCGGCGGCCGTCTGATCACCACCGAGTTCGAGCCGTCCAAGGTCACGCGGGCCAAGGCCAACCTGACTGAGGGCGGCCTCATCGACCTGGTGGAGGTCCGCGAGGGAGACGCGCTGCAGACGCTGAGCGCCGACCTGCCGGATACGATCGACCTGCTGCTTCTCGATGGCGCCAAGGCGATCTACCCGGAGATCCTGAGCCTGGTCGAGAGCCGCCTGAGGCCGGGCGCATTGGTCATCGCTGACAACGCCGATTTCTCGCCCGAATATCTGGAACGCGTGCGCTCCCCGGCATCGGGCTACATGTCCACGCCGTTCGGCGAGGACGTCGAGCTGTCCGTGCGGCTCGGCTGAACGGTCTCACCGCCGCATAGGATTCAACACGCGGCTCAAACCTCCATGTCGAAAGGTCCAAAATGTCGGCAGGCACTCACCTCTAGCCTCTTTGTTTTGACGCGATTCCCAAGGGAAAGCGCTATGCGCTTTTCCCGGGAAAACCGTTTCACACTTTTCCTGGAATTGCTTTAGGTCAGGCTGTCGACCATCTGGGAACTGCGGAACCGAGGCCGCCCGGCATTGCCCCCCACGGGCGGGCGATGCTCGCGAAAGGCCATTGCAAGGGTCCTCAGCGCCTCGCGGGACTTGGCGTCCGTGAGCGTCGAAAGCAGCACGATCTCGGAGGGTGGCAGCGCCGGCAGCCCGAACTTCCGGCTGACCTCGATGGTGCCGGAAGGGGCAAGCCGGCAGGAAAATACCGAGGCTGCGAGGCCGGCCGAGACGGCTTCGGCAACGGCGAAGGAGCCGCAGCCAAGGAACACTTCCGTCCACGGTATTCCGACAGCGTCGAGCGCGCGGGTCGTGATGTTGCGGATACCGCAGGATGGCGAGGATGCTGCCAGGCGCAGCGGCTCGTCGGCCCGGTGGACGAAGTTCGGGGCGGCGTACCAGCCGAAATGTTCGGGCGCCAGCACTTCACCATCGCGCCGGTCGTCCTCCCGGCGGATGATCGCCGCATCGATCTCACCGCGATCGAAGGCGTCCAGCAGGTCGCGCGAATCATCGAGTCTCACTTCGATGGTGAGCGCCGGGTCATGCGCATTGAGCCGCGCCAGCAATGTCGGGACCTCCGCGCCTCCGACATGGGTGGCGATGCCCAGCGTGAAGCGGCGGCGAACCGAAGACAGGCTGGCAATGGCGCGGTCGTGCGCGGCGAGGAAGTCGCGCGCGGGTTGAAGAAACACCGCGCCCTGCGCCGACAAGCGCACCAGCCGAGGTGTGCGCTCGATCAATTTCTGGCCGACGCGCTCTTCCAGCCGCTTCAGCTTCACGCTGATCGCCCCTTGCGTGCTGCCAAGAGCCTCGGCCGCGCGCGTGAAGCTTTGAAGATCGGCGATGGCAACGAATGTTTTCACAGCATCTACGTCCAGCGTCATGTCAGCTATCCGCACTTGTTGTCTCTGAAATAGCCAACCATGCAATTCTAAAATGATCAAGCCTCGCCTACGCTGGCCATACGCGCGCCGGGCGAGCTGTGATGGATTCGCCGATTGCCGCCCAATACGTTCGAAAGGTTGAACCATGCCTACTGCACTGACCCGCCGAGGCATCATCGTTCTGTTTGCCGCCTGCCTGGCGTGCCTGATGTTCGGTCTGGAGATTTCAAGCGTTCCCACGATCCTGCCGACACTGGAGCAGGTGCTGCACGCCGACTTCAAGCAACTGCAATGGGTGATGAACGCCTATACGATCGCGGTCACGACGGTGCTGATGGCGGTCGGCACGATCGCCGATCGTTACGGCCGTAAGCGTGTCTTTCTGGTCTCCATCGCCGCCTTCGGCCTGACATCACTGATCTGCGGCGTCGCCGAAAGCGTCTCCACGCTCATCGTCGCCCGGTTTCTGCAGGGGCTGAGCGGCGGTGCCATGCTGATCTGCCAGCTTGCCGTGCTGTCGCATGAATTCAGGGAAGGACGCGAACGCGCTGTCGCCTGGGGCTGGTGGGGCGTCATCTTCGGCACCGGCCTCGGCTTCGGCCCCATCATCGGCGGCGGCATCGTCGCGGTCTCGAGCTGGCAATGGGTGTTTCTCGTCCACGTGCCGGTTGCTGCGCTGGCATTCGCCCTCGCTCTGATGGGCGTCCACGAATCGAAGGATCCGCAGGCGGGCAAGCTCGACATAGCGGGCATCCTGACGCTGTCGCCGTCGGTCTTCTGTCTCGTCTTCTACATCATCCAGGGGCCGGATCTGGGTTTCTCCAGCCCAACCGCGCTGGCGATCCTCGGTATCTCGATAGCGAGCTTCATCGCCTTCCTCATTGCCGAGAAGGTCAGCCAGCGGCCGATGTTCGACTTCTCGGTCTTCCGGATCCGGCCCTTTTCCGGCGCCATCGTCGGCTCGACGGCGATGAACCTCAGCTATTGGCCTTTCATGATCTACCTGCCGATCTGGTTCCACGCCGGGCTCGGCTATGACAGCGTCTCCACCGGCCTTGCCCTGCTTGCCTACACGCTGCCGACGCTTGTGCTGCCGCCCGTGGCAGAGCGACTCACGCTGCGTTACAAGCCCGGCATCATCATTCCGGCAGGCCTCGTCATCATCGGCGTCGGGTTCATCCTGATGAAGTTCGGCAGCGCCGCCGCGCAACCGGATTGGCTGACTATGTTGCCCGGCTGCCTGATCGCCGGGACAGGTCTGGGAATAACCAATACACCTGTCACCAACACGACGACGGGGTCCGTTTCGAGCGACCGCGCCGGCATGGCTTCCGGCATCGACATGAGCGCTCGCATGGTGTCATTGGCGCTGAACATCGCGGTGATGGGCTTCATCCTGGCGAACGGTGTGCTGGCGCATCTGGGGCAAGCGTTGCCTGACCTCGACGCCGCCCAATTGCGTCTCGTCGCCGAAGCGATCGCTGCTGGAAATCCCATCTCCGGCCTCGCCGCTTCGGTCGCTCAGGATGCGCTGCGGAACGGCTTTGGCTGGGTCATGCTCTATGGCGGGATCGGCGTCTGGATCATGGCCGCTATCAGTTTCGCGAGCTTCAACCCCAGGCCGATGCGGAGGACGGAAGTTCAGTGCTCTGATTGAACAATGTTCCGATTGAACAGGGACCGCCCTGGCGATCAACCCGCCGGCTGCAGCGGGTCGCTGCCGATCTTGGACAGGAGGATCACCGCCTGGGTGCGGCTGTCGACGCCGAGCTTCTGCAGGATGGCCGAGACATGCGCCTTGATGGTGGCCTCGGAGACGCCGAGTTCATAGGCGATCTGCTTGTTGAGCAGGCCCTCGGCCAGCATGCCGAGCACGCGGGTCTGCTGCGGCGTCAGCGCCTGCAGGCGCTTGATCAGGTCGGATATTTCGGGATCGCGCTCGACGCCGAGATCGACGCCGACGGGTGCCGCAATATCGCCGGCAAGCACTGACTGCACGGCGCTGCGGATCTCTTCCATGCTGGCCGATTTGGAGATGAAGCCGGAGGCGCCGAGATCGAGCGCCCGCCTGATGGTCGCCGGATCGTCATGCGCCGACACCACCACCAGGGGCACCGCCGGATGGATGCCACGCAGCGAGATCAAGCCGGAGAGGCCGCTGGCGCCCGGCATCGACAGGTCGAGCAGCACCAGATCGATATCCTCGTTGGCAACGACCAGCGCCTTGGCGCTCTCGAAATCGCCGGCCTCGTGGATGGCGGCGACATTGCCGATGCCGGCAAGTGCTTCGCGCAGCGCGCCACGAAACAGCGGGTGATCGTCGGCGATGACGAAAGAATAGCCTGCCGGCAAATGTCCCTCCCCGAATCCCCCGATGATTTTTAGTTTTTCCGGGATCAGTTGGACGATTATGAGGGGCTGCGCGCTGTTTTCAAGCGGCAAAGCCAGCGCGCCGCGTTTTCCCTGCTGAAATCAAAATGCTACAGCGACGCTCAGGTCTTCTGCGAATTGAGCTGGGCGCCGTTGTCCTTGTCCATATCCTTGACGATGCCCATGAAGCCGCGCAGGAAGCGTTCCATGTAGCTCATCGTCTTGTTGAAATCCTCCTCGCTCGGCAGTTTCGATTCGAGGCGGGCGGAGAGCGAATTTTCGAGCTTGGTGACGCGCTCGTCCATTGCCTTCATCGAGGTCTGCAAGCGGTCGACCTCGTCCTGGAAAGCGGCACGTTCGTCGGCTGCCATCTTGCAGACGAGCTGGCCGGAGCGCTCCTCGCAAATCGACATGGCGCCGGTCTGCATATCCATACGGACGTAGCCATTATCAGACTTTTCCAGCTGGTAGCGGTCGGTTTCTTCCGAGTATGCTGAAGCCGCGACCAGCGAAACGAGCGCGGCGGGGATCAAGATGTGCTGCAGACGCATGTTGTCCTCCATGGCCAAGGCCTGAAATATCGCATGTTTGCGCCGGAAATGGGGAAGACCCTTGGCGTGGCCTTTCCCGCGTGGCTGGTTCGGACGCATTTTGACGCAATTTCCGGACGGAAAACCGTTTCACACTTTTCCTGGAATTGCTCTATAGCGCAACCATGTCTCAGATTATCTACAAGATAACCCCGCAAGCGCCTTGGCGCGAGGCCGAAACACATGGCCGCTTCACCGGCGCGTCGATCGATGTCGCCGACGGCTTCATCCATTTTTCCACGGCGGCGCAGGTCAAGGGAACGGCGGCAAGGCACTTTGCCGGCCAGACCGACCTTCTGCTGGTCGCCATCGACGGCGCCAACCTGGGCGCAGCGCTGAAATATGAGGTTTCGCGCGGCGGCGCGCTGTTTCCGCATCTTTATGGTCCGCTCGACCTCAAGGCCGTGCTGTGGGTCCGACCACTGCCGCTTGGCGCCGATGGGGTGCACCAGTTCCCGGCACTGGAGGGGCAATGAGCGTGCTCGACCGGCTTGGCCAGAAGCTGCTGTTCACCTTCGATCCGGAAACCGCGCATGGCCTGTCGATCGCGGCGCTGCGATGCGGTCTGCCGGTTGGGGCATCGGCGACGCGCGATGCCCGGCTGAAGGTGACGGTCCGCGGCCTCGAGTTTCCCAATCCGCTCGGCATGGCTGCGGGCTATGACAAGAATGCCGAAGTGCCCGACGCACTGCTCGGCCTGGGTTTCGGCTTTGCCGAGGTCGGCACGATCACGCCGCTGCCGCAGGCCGGCAACCCGAAGCCGCGCATCTTCCGGCTGACGGCCGACGACGCGGTGATCAACCGGCTGGGCTTCAACAATGAGGGCCATGCAGCGGCTGAAAAACGCCTTGCCGCACGCAAGGGGCGTGGCGGCATCGTCGGCGTCAACATCGGCGCCAACAAGGACAGCGGCGATCGCATCGGCGACTATGAGCGCGGCGTCGCCCGATTTGCGCAATACGCCAGCTATCTGACCGTCAACATCTCCTCGCCCAACACGCCGGGCCTGCGCAACATGCAGGCGCGCGAACAGCTTGGCGAGCTTTTGTCGCGGGTCATGGCCGCGCGTGCAGCAGGCGCTGCGCAGCCGCCGATTTTCCTGAAGATCGCCCCGGATCTGCTCGAGGCGGAGTTGGAGGACATCGCCGCCGAGGTCACCGAGAAACGGATCGACGGTGTCATCGTCTCCAACACCACCATCTCCCGACCGCCGCTGCGCAGCGGCGCTGCGGTGCGCGAAACCGGCGGGCTCTCGGGAAAACCCTTGTTCGAACGCTCGACCATCGTGCTGGCGAAGATGCGCAAGCTGCTTGGCGCGGACCGCGCCATCATCGGCGTCGGCGGTGTCGATTCCACCGAGACGGCACTGGAAAAGATCCGCGCGGGCGCTGATCTCGTCCAGCTCTACACCAGCATGATCTATGCCGGACCGGCACTGCCGGGCCGGATTGTCGCCGGGATGGCACGCTTTGCCGACACAGAACGGTTCGGATCCATTCGCGAGTTGCGCGACAGCCGCCTCGACTTCTGGGCGTCCAAGCAACTCTGAAGTGCTCTCAGGAGCGTAGATTGCGACTGACGGCCCGCTCGCAGATGGTGCCGCCGATGCCAGATAGTTTCGCATAAGCTCGCCCTGGAACAATTGGTGCATCAAGTCTGTTGGAAGTCGACTGGAAGTGCAAGTTCATCCGACGGCGCGGCAGGGCAACGAATTCGGTTTAACGGGTTCCTTCGGAGCCTTCGCCGGCGCGTAGGCTGACGGAAACGAAAAACCCGCCTGAGCGGCGGGTCACTGGCGCAAATCAACACCATGGACAAATATGTACCATAGCTGAGGGCACGAAGTCAAGAAAAAATTCCTATCATGAAAAGCTGCCGGCACAAAAGCTGCCGGCACAACCGAACTGGCTGCCGCCAGGCTGTTGCTAACCTGGGGTTCGGAGATCTGGAGGGCGCAGGGCCTTCCGGGGTCACTGTCTAGAACGCGGTTCGTACCCTGAGCCGCAGGATCGTCAGCAGGCTGAAGCCGCGTGCTAGCAGGAAAACGTGCAACGCCGCCCAAAGTCCATTGTTGCCGAAGGCAGGCGCAAGGGTCAGCAGCGCGGCCGCGAAAACGAGAAACGACAGCAGCATCATGTTTCGCATGTCGCGCGACCATGTGGCGCCGATGAAGACACCATCCATCTGGAACGCCAGCACACCGCTGAGTGCTGTGAATGCCGCCCACGGCAGGTAGATGTCGGCCACCGAACGGACTTCCTGCGACGTCGTCACGAGGGCGACCAGACTGGCGCCACCAAACAGCAGCACCAGCGTCGCGGCACCCGCCAGCCCAAACCCCCAGAACAAGGTCAGCCGCACCGCCTGGCGGAATGGCGCGGCAGCACGCGCGCCGACGGCACGGCCGGCCAGCTGTTCGGCGGCGGTGGCAAAGCCATCGAGGAAATAGCCGGCGACGAGAAAGAAATTCATCAGCACGGCGTTGGCGGCCAGCGTCACCGTGCCGAACTGCGCGCCCTGGCGGGTGAATAGCGCGAAGGCGGCGAGCAACGAGAACGAGCGGATCATGATGTCGCGGTTGAGCGACAGCATGCGCAGGAAGGCGGCCATGTCGAGCAGGCGATGGCGCGGCAAGGATGGGGCCGCCCGGAACCGGCGGATCACGATCGCCAGGCCGAGCAGCATGGCAAGCAATTCGCCGGTGACGGTCGCCCAGGCGACGCCGGCGACGCCCCAGCCGAGCTCCAGCCCGAGCAGGAAGCAGAGCGCGATGTTGATGCCGTTCAGCACCAGTTGCAGCATCAGCCCGAGCCCACCCTCGCCGCGTCCCAGCACATAGCCAAGGATGGCATAGTTGATCAGCGAGAAGGGTGCGGCGAGCAGCCTGATCCTGATGTAGACGCCCATCGCCTCGCTGACGCGCGGTTCGGCGCCCATGAATTTCTGCCCGGCGATGGCGACCAGGGGCGCAAGTGCCGCGAGCACGATGCCGGCGACAACCGCGATCAGCACGGCGCGCCAGAACACCGCCTGTTCCTCCAGGGCATCGCCGCGCCCGAACGCCTGGGCGACGAGGCCAGTGGTGCCCGAGCGCAGGAAATTGAAAGTGGTGAAGACGACGTCGAAGATAAGCGCGCCGGCCGCCAGGCCGCCGAGCAAGGCGGCGTCGCCGAACTGTCCGACGACAGCCGTGTCGACCAGGCCGAGCATCGGCGTCGTCAGATAGGCAAGCGTCATTGGCACCGCGATGGCGAGCACGGACCGGTTGGTGACGACAAAGTATCTGGCGTCGGCTGGGGTTGCACCCTTGTCCAAGGATTGCTGCCTTGCTGATTGCGGCTTGATCGAACTGCCGATGTGCCCCATTTTCCCGCCACCGCGCAATCACTCTTCCCGTGACGGCCAACCGAATTCCCCGGTCTGGCGCGAGCCCGCCGGATCCAGTTCATGCCTCTGCAGATCGTCCATCACCCCGACTACAATGCCGGCTTCGCGGTCAACCATCGCTTTCCGATGAGCAAATATCCGCTGCTGATGGATGCCTTGCACGCACGCGGACTGGCCGGACCCGACGCACTCAACACCACCGAACCGGCGCCGGCGTCATGGCTGAAGCTTGCCCACGCGGCCGACTATGTCGACCAGGTCATCGGCTGCCGCGTGCCCGAAAAGATCGAACGCGAGATTGGTTTTCCGATCGGGCCCCGTGTCTCGCTGCGCGCGCAGCTTGCCACCGGCGGCACGGTGCTCGCGGCGCGGCTCGCCCTGCGCCACGGCATCGCCTGCAACACCGCCGGCGGCAGCCATCATGCGCGGCGCGCGCAAGGTGCGGGCTTCTGCACCTTCAACGATGTCGCAGTCGCCGCGTTGGTCCTGCTCGCCGAAGGCGCTGCCACAAACATCCTGGTCGTCGACCTCGACGTGCATCAGGGCGATGGCACGGCGGATATTCTCGTTGATAATCCGCGCGTGTTCACCTTTTCCATGCATGGCGATCGCAACTACCCCGTGCGCAAGATCGCCTCCGACCTCGATGTCGCGCTGCCGGATGGCACGGGTGACGCGGCTTACATGGAGAGGCTCGCCGCCATCCTGCCGGAACTGCCCGCTCAAGTGCATTGGGACATCGTCTTCTACAATGCCGGCGTCGATGTCCATGCCGAGGACCGGCTTGGCCGGCTGTCGCTGTCGGATGACGGACTGCGCGCCCGCGACGACACGGTCATCCGCCACTTTCGCACGCAGGGCATTCCGGTCTGCGGCGTCATCGGCGGCGGTTATTCAGCCGATGTGGCATCGCTCGCAGCGCGCCACGCCATCCTGTTCGAGGTGGCGTCGGACTACGCCCGATAGCTACTTCCGGTAGTTGGCGAGCCTCAGCAGGATGAAGGCTGGCACAACGATGGCCGCACCCAGCAGGATGTAGCCAAGGAAACGGTCGATGGCGTGGAAGCCTAGATTCCACAGATCGATGAAGAACTTCTGGATGCCGTAGAACACATCCATCGGCGACCAGCCGAAGGCATTCATGACCAGGCCGACGAGGAAAGACACGACCAGCAGTTTCAGGATCACCTTGAGCGGCGAGTCGCCGAGAAAGCGCGTCAGTGCGGACAAGGCCCGTCTCCAGATTGAGGTACCCAGACTCGAGGGCGTCGGCCCAGACATACGCACTTGGCTTGCCGGCTTCAAGCCGACAATTATACGGGATGCCGAACACCTCGAGCGAGGCATTGCATGGCCGCGAGCAGTGCCAAGGGCGCATGGCAGACCGCCGACCGACGACCGCGGCCGATCCCGCTGGCTTATCTGTTTTCTAACCAATTGCCGCTATTCCCAATCGAATAGCGGGAGCAAGGCTTTTGGTGGAGATGGAGAAAAACACCGCGCGACGCGCAGTCATGCTGTCGGTGGTCGTCCCATGCTACAATGAGGTGGCCGGGCTGGGGGAACTGCATCGGCGGGTAACGGCCGCATGCCTGGAACAAGGCTCTTCCTACGAGATCGTCCTTGTCATCGATGGCGCGACCGACGGTACGCGCGAGGCCATTTTGCAGCTGGCAGAAAAGGACGACCATGTCGTCGCCATCGACCTTGCCCGCAATTACGGCCACCAGATCGCGTTGAGCGCGGGTCTCGAATTCTGTCGCGGCCAGCGCATTCTCATTCTCGATGCCGACCTGCAGGATCCGCCTGAACTGCTCGGCGCGATGATGACGAAGATGAACGAAGGCTTCGATGTCGTTTACGGCCAGAGGCTGACGCGCGACGGCGAAAGCTGGTTCAAGCTCGCTTCCGCCTCGATGTTCTATCGCCTGCTGCGCCGGATGGTCGACGTCGACATAGCGCCGAACACCGGCGATTTCCGCCTGATGAACCGCCGCGCGCTCGACCATCTGAACGCGATGCCCGAACGCTACAGGTTCATTCGCGGCATGGTGAGCTGGATCGGGCTGAAACAGGTGGCTTTCCCCTATGAAAGACACCGTCGCTTTGTCGGCACCACACATTATCCCCTGAAGAAAATGGTTCTTCTGGCGGTCGACGCGATGACCAGCTTCTCGATCGTGCCCCTGCGGTTCGCCTCGCTGCTCGGAATGATGTTCGGGCTTCTGGGACTGGTCGTGCTCGGCTACACCTTGTTCGAATGGTCGATCGGAAACGTGTTGCCCGGCTGGACCAGCCTTGCCGCGATCGTGCTGATCCTCGGCAGCGTCCAGCTTATGGTGCTTGGCATTTTCGGCGAGTATCTCGGGCGCATGTACATGGAGACAAAGCGGCGGCCGCTCTACTTCGTCAACGAGATCGTTTCGCGCAGCCAGGCGGCCGAGGACGGGGAACTGCCCGTCCATCGCCTGCAGGAGATGGCAAAGAGGGCGGCACGTGCTTGAGGCGGAGTTCGACCAGTTTGCGCGGGAATATCAGGAGCAGCATGCCGCGAGCATAAGGCTGAGCGGCGAAACGCCGGAATTCTTCGCCAGGTACAAGATCGACGACATTGCCGCGACGTTGCGGCGGGCTGGTGTGAAACCGCGGCGGATACTCGACTTCGGCGCCGGCGTCGGCAATTCGCTCGGCCATATGCGCAGCGCGTTTCCCGACGCAGAGATCACCTTGCTCGATCCCTCGCGGGAATCGCTCGACATCGCCAGCAAGCGCTTTCCCGGCCAGGCCGCCTTCATGCATTTCGACGGCAAGACAATTCCTTTTGCCGACGGCAGCTTCGACCTCGCCTTCGCGGCTTGCGTCTTCCACCATATTCCCGAGGACCTGCAGATCGGGCTGCTCGCGGAGATCGGTCGGGTGCTGGCCGATGGCGGCAGCTTCTTTCTTTTCGAACACAATCCGTGGAACCCGCTGACCACGCACGCGGTGAGAAACTGCGCCTTCGACGAAAACGCGGTTTTGATAACCTCCCGCGAGATGCGCAGGCGCATGGCCGAGGCGGGCCTTGCCAACACAAGGATTATCTACCGGATTTTCTTTCCTCGGCTGCTGGCGAGGCTGAGGCCGTTCGAGCGCTTCCTCACCAAGATACCTGTCGGAGCCCAATATTTTGCGCATGTGGTCAAGCCTGCCGTTTGACTTCCCGAGGATGCTGCGATTTGGCGCCGTCGGCCTGTTGAACACGGCGCTGGGATACGCGGTCATTCTGGCCGGCCTTGCGCTGGGTCTTGGCGACATCGTTTCCAATGCCACGGGTTATGCCGCCGGCCTTGTCCTCGGCTTCTTCCTCAACCGCCAATGGACCTTCACCAGGGCCGATGGCTTCCGGCCCGGAACCGCGCTGCGCTATGGGAGCGTCTTTCTGGTCGCCTACAGCATCAATCTGGCCGTCGTGATCGCCGCCCGCTCGGCAGGCATCATCGAAAACCCCCTGGTTCACCTCGCCGGCATCTGCGTCTATTCGGTTGTCTTCTACCTCGGTTCGGCTCGCTTCGTATTTGTGGGTCGCGGAGACGACAGCGCCGACCGGACAGTTCGGGTGGCCGATGGGCCCCGGCGGCAGCCGGCCAGTCGAACACCTTGAACCAAACTGTCATCGGAAACGATTAGAGGCGGCGCACCATGAACGACGCTCGGGCCTGCGTGGAGGCCGCCACATACAACGAGCGGAACAGGCTGATCTTCCGCCTGCTCGCGGCCTGGGCGATGGCGGCGGCACTGGCTGCCCAAGCCGGTTCCACCCTGCAGGATCCCGACAGCTGGTGGCAAGTGAAGGTCGGGCTGGATTTCCTGGCAAACCGGACATTTCCGACAGTCGACCCCTATTCCCACACTTTTGCCGGCCAGCCGTGGATTATCAAGGAATGGCTGGGGCAGGTCCTGCTGGCCCTTGCCTACCGGGCAGGAGGCTGGAACGGGGTGGTCACGCTGATCATCGCCTCGATTTCGCTGACGGTCTTCCTGATGGGGTGGTTTCTCAGCGCATGGCTGAAGCCGATCCTGGCGATTACGCTGGCCTTCGCCGCGGTTTTCCTGATCAACCCGATCTTTACGGCGCGTCCGCATGTTCTCACTTTCCCGATCATCGTCATCTGGACGGCGGTGCTCTTTGGCGCGGCAAGGGAAGAACGGGCGCCGCCCTGGTGGTCGCTTGTACTGGTTGTGTTGTGGGCGAACCTGCACGCCACCTTCACCTTGAGCTTCCTAATCGCGGGTTTCGCCGGTCTCGATCTGCTGGCGCGCACGGGCCTGTCAAAACCAGCCCTCCTGGCGAAATGGATCGCCTTCGGCCTGCTTTGCCCGCTGGTCAGCCTGATCCACCCCTATGGCGTCCAGGCCATCCTGGCGACGCTCGCCGTGGCCTATGGCAATGAGGCGGTGTCGCTGATCATGGAATGGAAACCGTTCAGCCAGCCGGATAGCCCCGTCCAGGAGGTTGCGATCCTGCTGGCGCTTTTCGGGCTTCTGGTGTCACGGTTGCGAATTGGCTGGGTCAAGGCCTTGTTCGTCGTCTTCACCTTGCATGTCTATCTCGCCCATGTGCGTTTCATGTATCTGTTCTTCCTGCTGGTTCCCCTGGTGATCGCGGCAGAGGTCGCACAGCAATATCCCTCGCTTTCAACCACCGCATGGCTGGCGGAAAAGCGCGACGGACTGGAAAAATTCCTCGCAAGGCGGTTCTACGCGATCTGTGGCGCGGCAGCCGTTTTGACGATCGGCGTGGTCGCCGTGCTCGGCAATGCCTATCAGGTCGCGCCGAGTCCGAAGACGTCGGCCAGCGGGGCGCTGGCATTCGCTGAAAGTCATCATCTGTCCGGCAACGTGCTGAATTCCTACAATTTCGGCGGCACGCTGATTTTCCACGGGATCAAGACCTATATCGACGGGCGGACGGACCAGCTGTTCCTGGGCGGTTTCACAAAAACCGATGACGAGACGGGACACAGCGGCGGCAAGCCGCTCCTCGAAGCCCGGCTGAAGAAATACGCGATAGGCTGGGCACTGCTGTCGACCCGCGACAGCCGCATTCCGTTCTTCGACCAGTTGGGCTGGAAGCGAGCCTATGCGGACGATTACGCCGTGATCTACCTGCCTGGCACCTGATCCTGCCGCGTGCCGGCGCGAACCGGCTTCGCCAAGCATTCGAACCTTGGCATTAGGCTTGACTCTCATATTGCAGTGCAACAAAATTGCCTCACAGAGGACGGGCCTGTGACATCGATGAGCCAGGATTCTTCGCACGAGCGGAACATCGCCGTATGAACGCGTGTCGGGTTCCGCTGCACCAGTGCCGCCAGCCACAGCGCGCGAGCCGGCCCGGATGAATTACAGGCGCGATATCGATGGCCTGCGGGCCGTGGCGGTGCTGCCCGTTGTGCTCTTCCACTTCGGCCTGTCCGCCATTCCCGGCGGTTTCACCGGTGTCGACATCTTCTTCGTCATATCGGGTTATCTGATCAGCGGCAGCCTGCTCGACGATCTTGAGCGCGGTCAGTTCTCGATCGGCCGCTTTTATTGGCGGCGCGCGAGGCGCATCCTGCCAGCGCTGACCTTCGTCATCCTGCTCGCCAGCGTTGCTGCCTGGTTCATCCTTCTGCCGTCGGACCTCCATGAATTCAGCCTCAGCATGATCGCGGCCTCGACGTTCTGGTCAAACATCTATTTCTGGAAGACGACGAACTATTTCTCCATCGACGCCGAGCTGCGGCCATTGCTGCACACATGGTCGCTTTCGGTCGAAGAGCAGTATTACATCTTCGCGCCGATCCTCCTGTATCTGATCCACCGATATGTCTCGAAGCGCTGGCTGACGGTACTCCTGCCGATAGCTATCGCCAGCTTTGCCCTGGCGGTCATGGCAACCACGATGGCGCCAACGGCGGGCTTCTATCTCTTGCCGACACGCCTCTGGGAACTGGCGCTGGGCGCCATGCTCATGCTGAGGAGGCCCCCGGCTCTCGCCAGCCGGCTGGCGATGGAATTGATCGGCCTCGCCGGCTTTGCCCTGATCGCATTTGGCTTTGTGACGATTTCGGAGAGCGACCCGTTTCCTGGCTACAATGCCCTTTTCCCCTGCATCGGAACGGCCCTGCTCATCTATGCGGGCCAGGATCACTCGGGGGCGGACAGGTCAGCGCCCATGCCCACGCGAGTGCTTCGGCTCGCGCCGCTGGTCTGGGTCGGCCTCATCTCCTATTCGCTCTACCTTGTTCACTGGCCGATCAACTCGTTCGTCCACTATCTGTCCCTGAAGGCCATCGGCGTGCCGACGATCATCGCGATGACGGTGGCCAGCTTCGCGCTGGCGACATTCTCGTGGAAATATGTCGAGCAGCCTTTTCGCCAAAAGCGGGCGTTCACCGCCCCGCTGCCCATCTTCGCCTTTTCGGGGGCGGCGATCGCCCTGCTCTGCGTCGGTGGTTTGGCCGGCGTACTCGGCAGTGGTTTTCCACAACGTTTCCCGGATTTTTCGACAGAACGCATCCGGGTCGGCGACTGGCGCAACGGCGTCTGTTTCAACGAAGGCGCGACCCGGATCGAAGACTGGACCCTTGCCGACTGCACCCGCACGCGGGGCTTTTCCACCAATGTCCTTTTATGGGGCGATTCCTTCGCTGCCCACTATGTCTCGGGACTTGAGGCCAACGCCCAGAAAATCCAGGCCAATGTCATCCAGTACACCTACGCCGGCTGCCCTCCCGACCTCACCTATTTTTCCTATGCCCGACCTGCCTGCACCCGCTTCAACGAACGGGCCTTGTCGATTATCCACGACGCCAACATCCAGGCGGTGATCCTGAGCGGCCGATGGACCGACTACGAGGTCCGAGGCTTCGATGGCCTGCGGAAGACGATCGACCGGCTTCGCGACATGGGCGTCAAGGTCTATGTCATCGGCCAGTCTCCGGAATTCATCGCCGATGTCCAGAAAATCGCTTTCTTCGCAAGACGGGAGCATGTCGGGAATACGTCCTGGCCGATGGCCATGGACCCGGACATCAACAAGCGGGTGCTGCCGTTCGCCACAGGAGCCAGTTTCATAGACCCGCTGGAATATCTATGCGACGCGGCCGGCTGTTCGTACGCCGATGCCGACACCAGGCAATTTCTCTACTTCGACTATGGTCACTTCTCCTCCACCGGCGCGACGCTGGCCATCTCGAAGTATTGGCCGAGCTTTGCCGCAAGCAACGATATCGCTAAGGCAAAACAGCAACTCACGGCCGCAGGTACGCGGTGATCCGCGGCACGCCCGCGTCGTGCGAGAACGGACCGCTTTGCGATTGCCCGAAGGCTAACCCTCATGGTAACGAGGAGACGCGCGGGTATGATGTAATGGTAGCTTGTCAGCTTCCCAAGCTGAACGCGCGGGTTCGATTCCCGCTACCCGCTCCAGCTGTCATCCCACCTCTCTCAGAATGAAATCGTGCAGCATCTTGGCGGCCGGCGACAGCACGCGGTTCCTGACCGTGATCAGGCTGTAGGGCCTGACCTCAATGTCGAATTCGGTCTGGACGACATCGATGGCGCCGGCCAGCCCGTCGGGATTCTGGATGAACTTCGCCACCTGGACCGAAACCGGCGCAATGGCATCGGACTGCGCGACCATGACCAGCGTCAGGAGCAGCGAACTGGTGTTGAGGATGCGGTCCGGCAAGGCGATGTTGCGGTTGAGGAAATTGCTCTCCATCGCCTGGCGCAAGGGCGAGCCGCCGGACTGGAAGACCCAGTCATAGGCGGCGGTGTCCTCCAGCCGCGCCGCCTTGCCCTTGGTGAGCGGATGGCCCCGGCGCACGATCAGGCAGGCCTTCTCGACGCCGATGACGCGGGACTCGAACAGCCGCGGATTGAGGTCGTCGGGGATGCGCGCGATGATGAAATCATGGCGCGTGGCGATCAGCTCGCGCGCCAGCACGTTGGAGGTTTCGACCTGCATGGTGATCTCGATGCGCGGATGGATGCGGCGGATCTCGCGAATTGCCGGCACCACCAGCTCGATCGCCGGTGCTGTGACCGCCCCCAGGAACACCGAACCACCCTTGCCCGCCTTGAGCTCGGATATCTCGCGGTCGACCTCGCGCATCTCCAGCAGGATCGAGCGCGCGCGCCTTGCCAACGCCTTCCCATAGGGGGTCAACGTGATGCCGCGCGGCAGCCTTTCACACAGCTTGACCTCGAGCACCGCCTCCATCTCGCCGATCATGCGCGAGGCCGCCGGCTGCGAAATGTTCATGACCTGGGCTGCGGCGCTGACGCGGCCATGGTCGTCGAGTGCGACGATCATGCGCATGTGGCGCAGACTGAGACCACTGCGTAGCAGGGTTTCGCCGTCGCCCGGCATTTCTCTGTAGCCGTTTGAAATCGCAACCGAATTTCGTAACGCCGCCATCCCATTCTCCTTGCTTCCGCTCACTGCCGGCCGGTGGTCGCGGCGGCCCGTCTCGGCTCAATAGCACATACCAAACATGATATAGCAATCATCATAGATCGCATTTGACAGTTATGGCAAAGAGCCACACCCTCCGCGCGTTCCGAGACGCGACGGTCGCTGACGAGAAAAATCGTATCGATTGAAAATCAGCGCCTCGGGGCCATGGGAGGATACCGGAGATCGATATGACGGCAGCAGTGCCTTGGCACTTCTGCACGATTGCGCGGCCCGCGACCCCCGGGGTGCCGCGTCCATCAACCAGGGAGAGTTAAAGTGAAGATCATCAAGACACTGGCCGCCGTCGCGGCCCTTGGCATCGCTGCCATGACCTACTCGGCACACGCAGCCGACAAGGGTCTTGTCGGCGTGCTGATGCCGACCAAGACCTCGCAGCGCTGGATCAACGACGGCGACGCCGTCAAGTCCCAGCTCGAGGCTCTCGGCTACACCGTCGACCTGCAATACGCGCAGGACGACATCCCCAACCAGCTCAGCCAGCTGGAAAACGAAATCACCAAAGGCCCGAAGGCGCTGATCATCGCCTCGATCGACGGCACCACCCTGTCGGATGCGCTGCAGAAGGCCGCTGACGCGGGCGTCGTCGTCGTCGCCTATGACCGCCTGATCAAGAAGACCGCCAATGTCGACTACTACACCACCTTCGACAATTTCGGCGTCGGCGTCATCCAGGCGAATTCGCTGGTCAAGGGCCTCAAGGAGCGTTTCCCGAACACCAAGCCGTGGAACGTCGAACTGTTCGGCGGCTCGCCCGACGACAACAACGCCTTCTTCTTCTACAATGGTGCGATCTCCGTCCTGCAGCCGCTGATCGACGACGGCTCGATCAAGATCAAGTCCGGCCAGACCGGCATGGACAAGGTCGGCACGCTGCGCTGGCTCGCTGCCACAGCGCAGGCCCGCATGGACAACCTTCTCTCGGCCAACTACTCGGACGGCAGCCGCGTCGATGGCGTTCTGTCGCCCTATGATGGCCTGTCGCGCGGCATCACCGCCTCGCTGCGCGCCGTCGGCTACGGCACGGACGCTCAGCCCTGGCCGATCGTGACCGGCCAGGATGCCGAGACCGCCTCGGTCAAGCTGATCATCTCGGGCGAGCAGTACTCGACCGTGTTCAAGGACACCCGCGAACTGGCCAAGGCCACCGTCGAACTCGTCGACAAGGTGCTCTCGGGCGGCAAGCCGGACGGCCTCGATGAAAAGACCTACAACAACGACGTCAAGGTCGTCCCCTCGATCCTCTTGACGCCGCATGAAGTCGACAAGTCGAACTACCAGGCACTGGTCGTCGACTCCGGCTACATCAAGGCCGACGAACTGAAGTAACCCCGGTTACAAAGTCAGGGGTCCTGCGCAACGCAGGACCCCTTTTCGTTAACCAGCGAGCCCGGTATTGTTTACCGACCTCGCCGGCAGTGTTTGCCGACCTCTCAAGGAGCGGTAGTCCCATGGCCTCGACGATTTTGGAGATGCGCGACATCACCAAGACGTTCCCCGGCGTGAAGGCGCTGTCGAACGTCAACCTCAGTGTCGAGGAAGGCGAGATCCATGCCGTGGTCGGCGAGAACGGCGCCGGCAAGTCGACGCTGATGAAGGTGCTGTCGGGCGTCTATCCCACGGGCACCTATGACGGCCAGATCATCTTCAACGGCCAGGAATGCCATTTCAAAGGCATCCACGACAGCGAACACAAGGGCATCGTCATCATTCACCAGGAGCTTGCCCTGGTGCCGATGCTGTCGATCGCCGAAAACATTTTCCTCGGCAACGAGCACGCCAGATATGGCGTTATCGACTGGAATGCCAACGAAGCGCGCACCAGCGCCCTGTTGAAGAAAGTGGGCCTCAAGGAGGACCCCAAGACGCTGATCACCAATATCGGCGTCGGCAAGCAGCAATTGGTCGAAATCGCCAAGGCGCTGAGCAAGGAAGTCAAGCTGCTGATCCTCGACGAGCCGACTGCATCGCTCAGCGAAAAGGACAGCCAGGCGCTGCTCGACCTTCTACTCGAATTCAAGCGGCAAGGCATGACCTCGATCCTGATCTCGCACAAACTCAACGAAGTGAACCGGGTCGCCGACAAGGTGACCGTCATCCGCGACGGGCGCACCATCGAGACACTGGCCAAGAAGGACATCTCGGAAGACCGCATCATCACCTCGATGGTCGGCCGTTCGCTCGACGACCGCTATCCGCCGCGCGAGCCGAAGATTGGCGAGGTCGTGTTCGAAGTGAAGAACTGGTCGGTCTATCACCCGCTCCATGCCGACCGGCAAGTGATCAAGGGCATCGACATCAATGTGCGCAAGGGTGAAGTGGTCGGCATTGCCGGACTGATGGGCGCCGGCCGCACCGAATTCGCAATGAGCCTGTTCGGCCGCTCCTATGGCCGCCGCATCACCGGCGAGGTGCTGCTCAAGGGCAAGCCTATCGACGTCTCCTCAGTAAGCAAGGCGGTCGAACACGGCATCGCCTACGTGACCGAGGATCGTAAGACCTACGGTCTCAACCTCATCGACCATATCAAGCACAACATCACGCTGGCCAATCTCGGCGGCGTCTCACGCCATAGCGTGATCGACGACCTGCGCGAACTCTCCGTCGCCAACGACTATCGCAAGAAGACCAATATCCGCGCTTCCAGCGTCTACCAAATGACCGGCAATCTTTCCGGCGGCAACCAGCAGAAGGTGGTGCTGTCGAAATGGCTGTTCGCCGACCCGGAAGTGCTGATTCTCGACGAGCCGACGCGCGGCATCGATGTCGGCGCCAAATACGAAATCTACACGATCATCGCCCGCCTCGCCGCCGAAGGTAAGGCGATCGTGGTCATCTCGTCGGAAATGCCAGAACTGCTCGGCATCACCGACCGCATCTACGTCATGAACGAAGGCCGCATTGTCGGCGAAATGCCCGCGGCGGACGCGAGCCAGGAAAAAATAATGCGCGCCATCGTCCGGGGAGAAGGAAAAGCAGCATGAGCACCGAAAGCGCCCCCGCCCCGCAGAGCAACGTCGCCGAAGACGTGCCGCAGCGTCCACGCATCGCCGTCTCGGCGCTGACGACGAACCTGCGCGAATACGGCCTGATCCTGGCGCTGATCGCCATCATGGTGTTCTTCCAGTTCACCACTTCCGGAACGCTGTTCAAGCCGGTGAACCTGAGCAACCTGGTGCAGCAGAACTCGTTCATCATCGTGATGGCGCTGGGCATGTTGCTGGTGATCGTCTCCGGCCACATCGATCTCAGCGTAGGCTCCGTCGCCGGCTTTATCGGCGCACTGGCGGCGATGATGATGGTCATCTGGCCGCTCGGCCCATTGAGCAATCCGCTGGTGGTGTCGATCATCTGCCTCATCGTGGGTGGCGCGATCGGCGCGGCGCAAGGCTACTGGATCGCCTATCACCGAATACCGAGCTTTATCGTCACGCTGGCCGGCATGCTGATCTTCCGCGGCATCTGCCAGGCGCTGCTGGGCGGCGGGTCCTCGGTGGGGCCGCTTCCCGCCGGCTTCAAGGCGCTCAGCTCCGGCTTCATCCCGGATGTCATCGGGCCCCTGACGCTCATCCCGCCGACAGTGAACGCGGCCGGCAAGACCATCATCGGCAGCGGCCTGACGCTGCACATGACGACGATCGTGCTGGGCCTGATCGCCGTGCTGGCCTACGCCTATTTCGGGCTGAGAACACGCCGCAAACGCGAACGCCATGGCTATGAGGCCGAGCCCTTTCCCCTGTTCGTCATCAAGACGCTGGTCGGTAGCGCGCTGGCGCTGTTCCTGGTCTATCAGTTCGCCAGCTACAGGGGCCTGCCGGTGGTGCTGCTCGTCATGGGCGTGCTGATCTCGCTATTCGTCTTCGTCACGAAGCGCATGACCATCGGCCGCCGCATCTATGCAATGGGCGGCAACGCCAAAGCCGCGCAACTGTCAGGTATCAAGACAGAACGGCTGACGCTGATGGTGTTCGTCAACATGGGCGTGCTGTCGGCACTTGGCGGCCTAATCATCGCGGCGCGGCTGGGACAGGCGGTTCCGGCTGCCGGCCTCGGCAGCGAGCTCGATGTGATCGCGGCCGTCTTCATCGGCGGTGCCTCGGCGATGGGCGGTGTCGGCCAGGTCATCGGCGCGGTGGTCGGCGGCTTCATCATGGGCGTGATGAACAACGGCATGTCGATCATGGGCGTCAATGTTGACTGGCAGCAGGTGGTCAAAGGCCTGGTGCTGCTCGGCGCCGTGATCTTCGACGTCTACAACAAGAACAAGGCCTGACGGGCCAGCGAGGCAACGAGGCAACGAGGCAACGAGGAAGGCATACGGGTCCAGATCGCGATGCTGCCGGCAACCCGCCGGCGTCAAGAAGTCCCTCAGGGACCAAGCTCGCGAGCGCAATCCGGACGAAGAGTTCAACCCGTGGCGCGGCGAGGTCCGTGCCGCGCAGGTTAGGGTTTGCCAAATGGCAACCGGGTCAAGACAAAGAGAGGATTCATCATGCTGATCTCCCAGATTCTCGATGACGCCGAGACCATCCGCGTCGTTGCCCGCAACGGCGGCAAGACCCGGATCATCAACGGCGCCCGCAGCGTCTACTCGCTGGCGATGGAGGCCGCCCGCACCGGCGTCGGCCTTGTCGCGCTGATCGAACGCAAGGGGCTTGGCGAGACGGTCGATCTCGAGGCCGCCTATAAGAAGGGCCGGCTGCTGTCGCCGATCAACCATCCAGACCCGGCGCATCTGCACCTGACCGGCACCGGACTGACGCATCTCGGCTCAGCGGCGACACGCGATTCCATGCACAAGAAGCTCAGTGCCGACGGTGAAGAACAGCTAACCGATTCCATGAAGATGTTCCGCATGGGGTTGGAGGGCGGCAAGCCCGCGAAAGGCCAGATCGGCGTGCAGCCGGAATGGTTCTACAAGGGCAACGGCACGATGGCAGTGGCGCCAGGTGCGGCACTCCTGTCACCGGCTTTCGCCAAGGACGCCGGCGAAGAGCCCGAGGTCGCCGGCATCTACGTCATCGGCGACGACGGCGCGCCGTTCCGCGTCGGCTTCACGCTGTCGAACGAGTTTTCCGACCACGTCACCGAGCGCGTGAACTATCTGTTCCTCGCCCATTCCAAGCTGCGCAACGCTTCGTTCGGGCCGGAGATCCTGATCGGCGATCTGCCGTCCGATATCAGAGGCACCTCGCGCATCGTGCGCGACAACGATGTGCTGTGGGAAAAGCCGTTCCTGTCCGGCGAAGCGAACATGTCGCACACCATCGCCAATCTCGAACATCACCACTTCAAATATGCGGCTTTCCGCCAGCCGGGCGACGTGCATGTGCACATGTTCGGCACGGCAACGCTGTCCTTCGCCGACGGCATCAGTACTGAAGCCGGCGACGTGTTCGAGATCGAGGCCAAGGATTTCGGCCTGCCGCTGCGCAATCCACTCGAGATCGAACAGCCGGTGCAGGTGGCGGTGAAGGCGCTGTGAGGCGTCGATGACAGCGTGATCTCCCCCCTCGTGGGGGAGATGGCCGGCAGGCCAGAGGGGGGCGCTGTCCCGCCAATGTCTCCATCCTACTTGGTTTTTCTTTCGAACCAGTCTGCTGATGCAGAGAGGCTGGCGATCCTTCGCGCCCCCCTCTGCCCTGCCGGGCATCTCCCCCACGAGGGGGGAGATTGGCGGCTTCAACGCCTCAATAGATATCGAAGTCGAAATACTTGGCCTGGATCTTCTTGTAGGTGCCGTCGGCAACAATCGCGTCGATGGCCGCATTGAGTTTGTCGCGTAGTGCCGTGTCTTCCAGGCGGACGGCAATGCCGGCTTGTGTCTCCGTGCCCTTGACGTCGCCAACCAGCTTGCAGCAGCCGTCGCTTGCCTTCTTCAGCCAGTCCATCAGCACGAACTTGTCCGAGATCACAGCGTCAAGCCGGCCGTTCGTCAGGTCGGTGATCGCTTCTTCCTGGGTCGGGTAGAGTTTTGCCTCGGCGCCCGCCTTGCCATATTCATTCTGGGCATAGTCGGCCTGCGTGGTCGAGGCCTGCGCGCCGACCGTCTTGCCGGCAAGCGCTGCCGGTTCGGTCGAGGCGAGATCGCTGTCCTTCGGCGCCACCAAAGCGAGCGGTGTCGTATAGTATTTGTTGGTGAAGGAGACCTGCTTCTTGCGCTCCTCGGTGATGCTCATCGAAGCGATGATGGCGTCGAACTTCTTCGCCTGCAGGGCGGGAATGATGCCGTCCCAATCCTGGGTGACGATTTCGCACTCGACCTTCATCTGCGCGCACAGCGCATTGGCGATGTCGATATCGAAGCCTTCGACCTTGCCGTCCGAAGTGATGGTGTTGAACGGCGGATAGGCGCCCTCGGTGCCGATCTTGATTTTCTCGGCTGCCTGCACCGATAGAGAGCCGGCCGCCAACACCAGCATGGCAGCGCCTGCTGCCGATATGATCCATTTCGAAATCTGCATTTTCTTGGTTCCCCTTGAACGCCGCCAGCTTGACGACCAGCAAGGCAGCCAAGCATGGCGAGCCAGTGCAGGCAAGTATTTTGCCTGGGGGTGATGGGTTCAGCGTGCGGGGCGGAAATGCTTGGACAGCTTCAGGCCCTGCGCCTGGTAGTTGGAGCCGAGATCGGTGCCATAGAGTGCCTGCGGCCGCTTCAGCATGTGCTCGTAGACCAGCCGGCCGACGATCTGGCCATGGTCGAGGATGAACGGCACCTCGTGGCTGCGCACTTCCAATACCGCCCGGCTGCCTGTGCCGCCGGACGCCGAATGGCCGAAGCCCGGATCGAAGAAGCCGGCATAGTGGACCCGGAACTCGCCGACCAGCGGATCGAAAGGCGTCATCTCGGCGGCGTAGAGCGGCGGCACATGCACCGCTTCCTGGCTGACGAGGATGTAGAATTCATCAGGGTCGAGCACCAACTCGCCGGCGCCGCTCTTGTGGATCGGCTCCCAGAAGTCGACGACCTCCTGTGCGGCGCGCTTGTCGACGTCGACGAGACCGGTGTGATGCTTGCCGCGATAGCCGACAAGCCCGTTTTGATCGCCGTTGAGGTCGATCGACAGCGCGATGCCGCCGCCGGAAATGTTGGGCGGCTCGGTGGCAACCAAGATCTGCGCGCGATGCAACTGGTGCAGTTCGGCCTCCGACAACAGCGCATTGCCGGTACGGAAGCGTATCTGCGACAGGCGCGAACCGGTGCGCGCGACGATCGGGAAGGTGCGCGGGCTGACTTCCAGATAGAGCGGCCCGTGATAGCCGGCGGCGATCTTGTCGAACTCGTGGCCGCGATCGGTCATGACGCGGGTGAAGATGTCGAGCCGCCCGGTCGAACTCTTGGGATTGGCCGAAGCCGAAATGTCCGCCGGCAATGCCAGGCTTTCGAGCAAGGGCACGATATAGACGCAGCCGGTCTCCAGCACCGCGCCCTCGGCCAGGTCGATCTCGTGCAGCTGCAGCCGGTCGAGCTTTTCCGAAACCTTGTGGTTGGGACCCGGCAGGAAGGAGGCACGCACACGCCAGGCCTTGTCGCCGAGCCTGAGATCAAGGCTGGCCGGCTGGATCTGGTCGGCATCGAGCGCACGCGCCGACTTCAGCGCGCCGGACTGGAACAGCGCCGAGATGTCCTGATCGGGAAGAATGCCTGTCTGCCGCAAGGCTCTGCTCCTAGAGGGCAGGCTTTTTCGGAACCTGCTTGGTACAAACCTCTTAATGAAGCCGGCAATTGACGCAAGCGTGGCACGGGTCTAAAGGGTCATTATCCCGTGGTGATTTGGCCGGTCGGCTTGCAGCCACGTTAAACAAGTCGCTAAAGGACCGTCGGGCCGCAAGGCCGTATGGACCGGTTGCGACTTTCGCGGCCGGTTTTTTTGTGTCTGGAAGAAGAGCGATGAGCACCAACAAGCGCAACTGGAAGCCTCAGACGGCACTCGTGCACAGCGGAACGCTGCGTTCCGGTTTCGGCGAAACGTCGGAAGCGATTTACCTCACCCAGGGCTACGTCTACGAAACGGCGCAGGCCGCCGAAGCCCGTTTCAAGGGTGAGGAGCCGGGCTTCATCTATTCGCGCTACGCCAATCCGACCGTCGACATGTTCGAAAAGCGCATGTGCGCGCTGGAAGGTGCGGAGGACGCCCGCGCCACCGCCTCCGGTATGGCTGCGGTGACGGCAGCGCTTCTGTGCAGCGCCAAGGCCGGTGACCATATCGTGGCGGCGCGCGCGCTGTTCGGCTCCTGCCGCTGGGTGGTCGAGACGCTGGCGCCGAAATACGGCATCGAGGCAACACTGGTCGACGGCACCGACATCGCCAACTGGGAAAAGGCGGTCAAGCCGAACACCAAGCTGTTCTTCTTGGAAAGCCCGACCAACCCGACGCTGGAAGTCGTCGACATCGCCGCGGTTGCCTCGCTTGCCAATTCGATCGGTGCCAGGCTGATCGTCGACAATGTCTTCGCCACGCCCTTGCAGCAAAAGCCGCTGCAGCTTGGCGCCCACATCGTCGTCTATTCGGCGACCAAGCACATTGACGGCCAGGGGCGCTGTCTCGGCGGCGTCATCTTGTCGGACAAGAAGTGGATCGACGAGAACCTGCACGACTATTTTCGCCACACCGGGCCTAGCCTGTCGCCTTTCAACGCCTGGACGCTGCTGAAGGGCTTGGAGACGCTGCCGCTGCGCGTACGCCAGCAGACGGAAAGCGCAGGCCGGATCGCGGATTTCCTGGCCGAGCGGCCGGAAATCGCCCGCGTCATCTATCCCGGCCGGGCCGACCACCCGCAGGCCGATGTCGTCAAGAAGCAGATGTCGGGCGGCTCGACTCTGATCTGCCTGGACGTCAAGGGCGGCAAGCAGGCGGCCTTCGCCCTGCAGAACGCGCTCGACATCGTGCTGATCTCCAACAATCTCGGTGACGCCAAGAGCCTGATCACCCATCCGGCGACGACGACGCACAAGAATTTGAGCGACGAAGCGCGTGCTGAACTCGGCATCGGGCCGGGCACGCTCAGGCTGTCGGTCGGCCTGGAAGACACCGACGATCTGCTGGAGGATATCGCGCAAGCGCTGAAGGCCAAATAGGAGGCCTTTGGCTTTCAGGCGCCGGATGGCGTCTCTTCCAGCTCGGCCGCCTTGGTGCCGATCGTCATCGCATTGCCGCGCCACTCGACGGCACCGCCGAGCCAGCCGCGCGCCCACATCGCCGGCAGAATCAGGTCGCGCATTGCCATCGCCGCGACCATGCGTGGCGACAGGTACCAGCCCTTTGAGCGGGCCAGAATGCACTCGGGAAGGTAGAAGGCTGCCAGCACGGCAATGGCGGTTGCCCAGAGGCTGAAGCCGGCGCTTGCCGTCGCAATCAGCGCCAGCACCAGCGGCACCACCGCGCCAGTCAGGATTTCAGGCGCGAAGAACAGCGGGAAGGTGACGCGGCGCAGGCGAGCCCAACGGGCCTGGCGCGACCAGATCTCGCCAAATGTGCGCAGACCGAGCGGCTGCTCGAAGGGCGCGGCGACGAGATTGACGCGCAGGCCGAGGCCATTGACCAGCTTGGTCGCGGCGGCGTCCTCGGCGATCTCGGCGGCCAGCGCGCGGATGCCGCCATTGGCATCGAGCATCGGCTTGTTCCAGAGCATGCTCTTGCCTTGGGCAAAGCCAAGGCCAAGCGCCTCGCCCGAATATTGCCAGCGTGCCTGCAGCGTGTTGAGGAAAGCGCATTCGACTTCAGCCCAGAAGCCGGCCGGCCGCGAACCGATCGGCGTCGAGCAGACAAGGCCGGTGTCCGGCCGCCATGCAGCCATCAGGTGCTGGACGTAGTCTCTCGGCATCAACACGTTGGAATCGGCCAGGATCACCCAATCGTGCCGCACCGCTTCCCAGCCCTTGACGCAATTGTTGAGTTTCGGATTGGCGCTGACGCGGTCGTTGCCGATCAACAGCCGGGCCGGCACCTTGGGAAACAGGACAATCGCCCTGTTTATCAGTTTGACCACCGGATCGTCGGCATGGGCGACGCAGAAGACCAGCTCGTAGCGCGGCCAGTCGAGCGAAAAGGCGCGCTCCAGCGTCTCGTGCGTGAAGGGTTCCACGCCACGCGACGGCACGACGATCGACACCGGCCGCGGCTTGCCGACGGGCGGCGCTATGATGCGGCGCCGTTTCAGACGCGACGCGGCAAGCACGATGCTGGCGAGATTTGAGAGGATGAGAGCAGTTGAAAGCGCGGCGGCTATGAGAGTGAGTTCCATCGAGATCCGGTAGCTCCAGGAAAGCCGCCCACCAGAACAATCTAGGGGCATGACGACAGATCTCAACAGTTCGACAGAGCGCCCGAGTCGCGCGGCATTGATCGGCACACACCATCATTGACCATTGTCACGTGTCACTTAAATGACATTCTTGGCCGGCACCTGCACGTCAGACCGCGATGATAGGATGCGTACCGTTGACCGGCCACCACGAAGCGCCGAAAGTTACAGGATTGTTTTGGAGCCGCTTATGTACAGCGCCGTCACGCGCAACATCGAAGTGCAGGTCAGGCCGTTCTATCTGGAGGACCGCTCGGATCCGTCCGAGAACCGCTATGTCTGGGGCTATCAGATAACGATCGACAATCAGTCGGACGACTTCGTGCAGCTGTTGTCGCGCTATTGGCACATCACCGACGGCACCGGCCGGGTCGAAGAGGTACGCGGCCCAGGCGTCGTCGGCGACCAGCCCGAACTCAATCCCGGCGACAGCTACCAATACACGTCCGGTTGCCCGCTCTCGACACCGTCCGGCATCATGGTCGGGCACTACACGATGCGCAACGAGCGGGGCGAGACGTTCGACATCGCCATCCCCGCCTTTTCACTCGACCTGCCGGGGACGCGGCGGACGGTGAACTAATTTGCCTCGCCGGCCGCGAGGCAGCTGGCGAGGCGTGTTTTTCTCTACTGAGCCGCAAATTCCGCCGGGTCGAAGTCGTATTGCTTCGAGCAGAATTCGCAGGCGACGTGGATGCCGCCATCTTCGGTGCTGTCCTTGATCTCCTGCGCGGAGAAACCCTCGAGGATGCCGCGGATCTTGTCCCGGGAGCACGAGCACCGGTCGGCGACCGGAACGCCGCCAAAGACGCGCACGCCATGCTCGTGGAACAGCCTGTAGAGCAGCCGCTCGGCGCCGATCGTCGGGTCGATCAGTTCGGTCGGCTCGATGGTGCCGAGCAGCGCCAGCAACTCCTGCCAGGAATTGTCGGCCGGATCGTGGATCTCCTCGCGCGGATCGCCATCGCCGCCCGGCAGGTCCGGCACGCGCATGCGCTCTGGCGATTGCGGCAGGAACTGCGCCAGGATGCCACCGGCGCGCCACTGCTCGCGGGCGCCGCCAGGGCCGGGCGTCAGCAGCTTGGCCACCGAAAGCCTGAGATCGGTCGGAATCTGCTCCGACTGACGGAAATAGGTGCGTGCTGCATCTTCCAGCGTCTCGCCATCGAGCTGGACGATACCCTGATAGCGCTGCGTGTGAGCGCCCTGATCGATGGTCAGCGCCAGCACGCCGGTGCCGAGCAGGGTCTGCTGGGACGTTTCGCCCGCCGCGACCAGCGCTTCCAGCCGGTCGGCATCGAAACGCGCATAGGCGCGCAGCGCCGAGGGCGTGGAAAAATCCGCGACCAGCATGTCGACAGGCCCATCGGTGCGGGTCTGCAGGATGAACTTGCCCTCGAACTTGAGCGAGGTGCCAAGCAGCACCGTCAGCACACAGGCTTCCGCCAGCAGGCGGGCGACCGGCTCGGGATAGTCGTGGCGGCTAAGGATAGCGTCGAGCATTGGCCCGAGCTGGACGGTGCGGCCGCGCACGTCGAGCGGGCCGACCTCGAAGGGCACGACGTGATCGTCGCCGGCGTAGCCGAATTCGCCGAGTTTGGGGTGATGTTCAGTCACTTGATAGGTTTCCAACATAACAAAGCTCCAGGGCGCGGCCATGCCGCCCTGTCGGGAGCATGCGTCGAAACGCGCTTGATTTGCGTGATGTGGCGCAAATAGGCATCACACCCCGGCAGATCAAGCTCCCAGGGCTCAAGCGCCGAGACACCAGGCGAGCACGGCCTTCTGGGCGTGGAGCCGGTTCTCGGCCTCGTCGAAGACCACCGAATGCGGCCCGTCGATGACCTCGTCGGTCACTTCCTCGCCGCGATGCGCCGGCAGGCAGTGCATGAACAGCGCGTCCGGCTTGGCCTTGGCCATCAGCTTGGCATTGACCTGGTAGGGCGAGAATACGTTGTGGCCGCGGGCGCGATGCTCCTGGCCCATCGACACCCAGCAATCGGTGACGATGCAGTCGGCCTGATCGACGGCTTCCTCGGGCGAGCGGGTGAAGTGCAGCTTGCCGCCATGCGCCTGCGACCAGTCGATATGCTTCTGCGCCGGCTCGCTGCCCTCGGGCACGGCGACGTTGAGGTTGAAGCGGAACTGGGCCGAGGCTTCGAGCAAGGAATGCAGCACATTGTTGCCGTCGCCGGTCCACGCGATGGTCTTGCCGGCGACCGGACCGCGATGCTCTTCGAAGGTCATGATATCAGCCATCAGCTGGCAGGGATGGGTGTCGTCGGTCAGTCCGTTGATCACCGGAACGGTAGCGTTCTCGGTCAGCTCCAGCAGCCGCTCATGCGAGGTGGTACGGATCATGATCGCATCGACATAGCGCGACAGCACCTTGGCGGTGTCGGCGATGGTCTCGGAACGGCCGAGCTGCATCTCGGTGCCGGTCAGCATGATGGTCTCGCCGCCAAGCTGACGCATGCCGACGTCGAAGGAGACGCGCGTGCGCGTCGACGGCTTGTCGAAGATCATCGCCAGCACCTTGCCTTCGAGCGGCTTGGTCCGCTCGCCGGCCTTGAGGCGTGCCTTTCGCACCACTGCATCGTCCAGCATGAAGCGCAGATCGCCTTCGGAGACGGCGGAAAGATCGGTGAAATGGCGAACTGACATCAGCAATGGTTCCGGGATTACTTCGCGGCGGCGGCGGCGAGGGCCCCCGCCAGGCCCTTGGCGCCGGCGCGGATGCGGTTGAGCGCGTCGTGGATCTCGGCGTCGGTGACGGTGAGCGGCGGCAACAGGCGAATGACGTTGTCGCCGGCCGGAACCGTAAGCAGGTGCTGGTCGCGCAATGCCATGTTCACCTTGGTGTTGGGCATGGCGCATTTGAGGCCGAGCATCAGCCCGGTGCCCCTGATGTCCTCGATGACCTCGGGAAACTCGTCGGCGACCGACGCAAGCCCCTGCTTCATCAGCAGCGCCTTGCGCTGGACGTCTTCGAGGAAGCCGTCTTCCAGCACCACATCGAGCACGGCGTTGCCGACCGCCATGGCCAGCGGGTTGCCGCCGAACGTGGTGCCATGCACGCCTGCGGTCATGCCGACGGCCGCTTCGTCCGTGGCAAGGCAGGCGCCCATCGGGAAACCGCCGCCAATGCCCTTGGCGATCGCCATGATGTCTGGCGTAACCCCTGACCATTCATGCGCGAACAGCTTGCCGGTGCGGCCGATGCCGCACTGGACCTCGTCGAAGATCAGCAGCAGGCCGTGCTGTTCGCACAATTGCCTGAGCCGCTTCAGCGATTGCGTCGGCACCGGACGGATACCGCCCTCGCCCTGCACCGGCTCGATCAGGATGGCGGCCGTCTCCGGCGTGATCGCCTTTTCGGCGGCGTCGATGTCGTCGAAACCGACCTGATCGAAACCTTCGACCTTGGGGCCGAAGCCTTCGAGATATTTGTACTGGCCGCCGGCCGCGATGGTCGCCAGCGTGCGGCCATGGAAGGCGCCTTCGAAGGTGATGACGCGGAAGCGCTCGGCGTGGCCGTTGACGAACTGATAGCGCCGCGCCGTCTTGATTGCGCATTCCAGCGCCTCGGCGCCGGAATTGGTGAAGAACACCTTGTCGGCGAAAGTGGCGTCGACCAGCCGTTCGCCGAGCCGGCTCTGCCCCGGAATCTCATAGAGATTGGAGACATGCCAGAGCTTGGCGGCCTGTTCGGTGAGTGCTGCCACCAGGTGCGGATGGCTGTGGCCCAGCGAATTGACGGCGATGCCGCCGGCGAAATCGAGATATCGCTCGCCCTTGTCGGTAATCAGCCAGGTGCCTTCCCCGTGGTCGAAGGCCAGGGGTGCGCGAGCAAAGGTCTCGTAAAGCGCCGAACCGCTCATTATATGCGTCTCCGGTACCGGAAAATCAAAAAAGCCGCCAAAGCGGCGGCCTGTGCGGCTTATCGTGTTTTTCGGCCATGAAGTCAACGAAAACGTCGCGTAGTGCCGCGCGGCAAGCCCTCTGACGAGACGCCGGCTCATAAGCGACCGGGCAAGTTGGGGAAAACCGAAAAAACCGATTCGTGTTGCACTTGGGACTCTTGTCACCGAGTCAGCGCATAGAGTAGTTGTAGACGAGAAATAACTAGATTTCGTGCGGCGGACCTAATCACCAGATATATGTGGTGTCTGCCCCGGCAAATAGTGCCGGGTCGGGAGTGGATTCCGATTGCCGCACGCTTAGCAGGAGCGCGGTCTCATGAACTGGACTGACGAGCGGGTAGAACTCTTGAGGAAACTGTGGTCGGAGGGTCTGAGCGCAAGCCAGATTGCTGCGCAGCTTGGGGGGGTCAGCCGCAATGCGGTCATCGGCAAGGTGCATCGGCTGAAACTGTCGGGCCGCGGACGCTCGACCGCCGCGCCGGCACGCCAGAAGAAGGCGGCGCAAGGATCGACCGTTCAGAAATCGGTATCGCGCGCCGCAACCGCGACACGCCACGTCACGACGTCGATCGGCGCGACTGCGTTGCAGACGCAGTTCGACGCCGAACCGGTGGCACGCCACTACATCCGCCCGGTCGAGAATGTCGTGTTGCCGATCTCGCGACACCTGCAGCTCGTCGAGCTGACCGAGCGGACCTGCAAATGGCCGAACGGCGATCCGCTTTCGGAGGACTTCCATTTCTGCGGCAACGAGGCCGCCGAAACCGGCCCCTACTGCAAGTACCACGCCCGCGTGGCGTTCCAGCCGGCATCGGAGCGGCGGCGGAGCCGGTAGTTAGGGATTAGGCAGTAGGGAATAGGCAGTAGGGCAATATGCTCTGAACTTCTTACCCTACTGCCTACTGCCTACTGCCTACTGCCTACTGCCTACTGCCTACTGCCTACTGCCTACTGCCTACTGCCTACTGCCTACTGCCTGCTGCCTGCTGCCTACTCTCACAGCCATCCATTCTTGCGAAACCGCCAGTAGAGAAACGCGCAGATCAGCGCGATCGTGGCCAGCACCATTGGGTAGCCGTATTCCATCTTCAGTTCCGGCATATCGCTGAAATTCATGCCGTAGATGCCGGCGAGCGCCGTCGGCACCGCCAGGATGGCGGCCCAGGAGGCGAGCTTCTTGGTGTTCGCCGTTTCCTGACTCTGGCCGACCAGCAGACTGGCTTCGAAAGCGAATGCCAGCACCTCGCGCAGGCTGTCGATCTTTTCCTGGACGGTGCGGATGTGATCGGTGACGTCGCGAAACAACGGATGCATGGCCGTATGGATCTGCGGCAGTTCGGCACTGGTCAGCCGGCGGCAGACTTCCACCAGCGGCAGCGCCGCATTGCGCAGGCGCAAAAGATCGCGGCGCAGCATATAGAGCCGCTCGATGTCGGGCCCGGTCATCGGCTTCAACAGAATCTTGTCCTCGATCGCCTCGACCTCGTCCTCGATCTGCTCGAGCACCGGCATGTAATTGTCGACGATGAAATCGAGAATGGCGTAGAGGACGAAATCCTCGCCCTTGGCCAACGAATGCGGGCAGCTTTCCCAATGCTGACGAACGGCGGCGTAGGAGGTGGAAGGGCCGTGCCTGACGCTGACAATGTAGCCGCTGCCGACGAACAAATGGGTCTCGCCGAAGGTCACCCGGCCGTCGATCAGCTGCGCGGTGCGGGCGACGATGAACAGCGCATCGCCATATTGCTCGATCTTCGGCCGCTGGTGCGGGTGCTCGGCATCCTCGATTGCCAGCTCATGCAGGTGAAACTGCGCCTGGACGCGCAGCAAGAGATTGCGGTCGGGCTCGAGCAAGCCAATCCAGACGACATGACCGGATTTTTTCGCCCATTCGCCGGCTTCCTCGATGGGGATGTCGGCGATGCGACGCCCGGCTGTGTAGACGCCGCAAGCGATAATGCCGGATGCAGGCGCAGACGCCGGGGTCAGGTTCCGAACATTTTCCATCACGACCTCCCGAAGAAAATCCACGGACGAGGATAGAGGCAAAGCCTAGAAAGCTTAGCTTATTTCGGGTGACGGTTCGAGAGGCGACCGTTCACTTCACTGGCAGCGTCTCGGAAAGGCCGATCTTGTCGGTCTTGTCGCCCTTGGGCCGCTCAGCCGGCAACTGCTCGCCGGTGACGATGTAGTAGATGGTCTCGGCGATGTTGGTGGCGTGATCGCCGATACGCTCGATGTTCTTGGCGCAGAACAGCAGATGCGTGCAGGGCGTGATGTTGCGCGGATCTTCCATCATGTAGGTCAGCAATTCGCGAAACAGCGACGTGTACATGGCGTCGATCTGGTCGTCGCGGTCGCGCACGAAGCCGATTTTCTCCACCGAGCGGGATGCGTAGACGTCGAGCACTTCCTTGAGCTGGGTCAGCGCCAGATTGGCCAGGGCCTCGAGGCCGCGGAACAGGCTGGTCGGCTGGCGTCCGTCGGTGACGGCGACCACCCGCTTGGCAACGTTCTTGGCGAGGTCGCCAACCCGTTCGAGGTCGGCGGAGATGCGAATGGTCCCGACGATCTCGCGCAAATCCGTCGCCATCGGCTGACGCCTGGCAATGATGATGATCGCCTTATCGTCGATTTCGCGTTGCCCTTCATCCAGCACGGCATCGTCGTGGATGACCTTCTCAGCGAGGCTGGGATCGGCATTGACCAAAGCGGTGATAGCCTGCTCGACCATGCGCTCGGCATGGCCGCCCATCGCAGCGATGCGCTTCGACAGATATTTCAGCTCGTCGTCATAGGCGCTGACGATGTGCACGGACTGCATGGCAATATGCCTTCCCATGGGGTGTTTTGATTTTGAGTCGTTTCCTCGAATCCCCGCTGATACGCTAGCCGGATGACAGAAAAAAGAAACAGCCCCCCTAAACTAGGGCGATATTAGTGCGTCGGCAAATGAACCGAGAAGGCGGCGCCCTTGCCAACCTCCGACTTGATCGAAAGCCTGGCATTGTGGCGCGTCAGGATATGCTTGACGATCGACAGGCCAAGGCCGGTGCCCTTCTGGGTCCGGCTGGTCTCGACATCGACGCGGTAGAAGCGCTCGGTGATGCGCGGAATGTGCTCCTCGGGAATGCCGGGGCCAAAATCCCTGATGGTTACGTCGATGCCGGGCTCCGAGCCGGCATCGCTATGCGCGATCGACACCACGACGCGCCCGCCCGACTGCCCGTACTTGCAGGCGTTTTCCAGGAGGTTCTCGAAAACCTGGAAAAGCTCGTCGCGATCTCCCGGCACATCGAGCGGCTCGTCGGCATAATCCCGCTCGATGGCAACGCTGTTTTCCCTGGCCAGCGGTCCGAGCGAATCGATGACGCTGTCGACTGTCTCGCGCAGATCGACCTCGGTTCCCGGCTTCAGATAAGGCTTCATCTCCAGCCGCGACAGCGACAACAAATCGTCGATCAGACGCGCCATGCGACCGGTCTGGCTCTGCATGATCTGCAGGAACTGATCGCGCGCCGCCGGGTCGTTGCGGGCCGGGCCGCGTAGCGTTTCGATGAAGCCGGCGATGGAGGCGAGCGGCGTGCGCAGCTCGTGGCTGGCATTGGCGATGAAGTCGGCGCGCATGCGGTCGATCCTGCGCGTTTCGCTCTGGTCCTTGAACACCAGCACATAGAGATCGGTGGCGTGACCGACCGAGGATGCGCTCACCCGGTAAGCCCGTTCGACCGGCAGCTTCTCCGTATAGTCGACCACATCGGAGGCGACATCGCCCGACAGCACGCCGTCCAGCAGAGCCTGCATTTCCGGCGCCCGGAACTTCAACGACAGCGACATGCCCGGCGCGATCCCGCCAAAGGCGGCGAAAGCAGCGGCATTGGCATGCACGATGGTGGCGGTCCGGTCGAAGATGATCAGCGGATCGGCGACGGCAGCCGCCAGATATTCACCGGAGAGCCGCTGCAAGCCGATGGCCTCAATGGCAGCGCCGCTCTCGGTGGATTGGCGCGCGCCGGCGGCCGGCAGCATTGCTGCAGCAAGCAGTAGAAGCAGCGCCGGCAACAGGGCGTAGGCAGAAATACCCGCAAAGGCAAAGGCGATCAAAACAGCAACCACGCCAGCCGCAAGCAGCCAACGGCTGTTCCACAGCCGTATGGCCAGGGTTTGCGCCACACCTTTCTGCTCCAGGTCAGCCATTCGCTCGCGCGCCCCGCGCCCTATGCATTCGCCGGTCGAGCGGCGGCGGAAACTTCCGCTGGACCGCTCCGGAGGCTCCCAATAGCATGAGTCCGGAAGCTGGAAAGGGTTCGTCTCGATGAAAAAAGCCAAGGAAAGTTCTGCGCCGCCGACTTCGGGACCGCTGAAGATCAGGATCGACGGCAAGGAGCGGGAGTTCGACATCGAGAACCCCGTGCTTCCCGACTGGGTCGAGGACAACAAGCTGACCGCCGGCGGCTATCCCTACGACAAGAAGATGAAAAGCGACGAATATGACGAGACGCTCGAGAAGTTGCAGATCGAGCTGGTCAAGGCGCAGGCCTGGCTGCAGTCGACCGGCAAACGGGTGATGGCGCTGTTCGAAGGCCGCGACGCCGCCGGCAAAGGCGGCACGATCTTCGTGGTGCGCCAGTACCTCAACCCGCGCACGGCACGCAACGTAGCGCTGACCAAGCCTACCCCGACCGAGCTGGGGCAATGGTACTACCAGCGCTATGTCGATCATTTTCCGACATCGGGCGAGTTCGTCACCTTCGACCGATCCTGGTACAACCGCGCCGGCGTCGAGCCGGTGATGGGTTTCTGCACGCCGCAGCAGCACGAGCAGTTTCTCGACGAGACGCCGCATTTCGAGCGGATGATCTCCAACGAGGGCATCCACTTCTTCAAATTCTGGCTGAACATAGGCCGGGAAACCCAGCTCGAACGCTTTCACGATCGCCGCTACAGCCCGCTGAAGAGCTGGAAGTTTTCGCCGATCGACGTTGCCGGCATCACCAAGTGGGATGATTACACGGAGGTGCGCGACACCATGTTCGAGCACACCCACAAGGAGTTCGCGCCGTGGATCATCGTGCGGGCCAATGACAAGCGGCGCGCGCGGCTGGCGGTCATGCGGCGCATCCTGTCGTCGCTGCCCTATGATGGGCGCGATCTCGCCGTGATCGGCAAGGAGGACAAGAAGATCATCGGCGAAGGGCCGTCGTTTTTGAAAGAATAGGCTGGCCTGGGCAGACAGGACTGACGCATTTTGCGCCGCGCAGCCAAGGCCGCGCGGCGATGCTTTTCTCCTCGCGGCTCCTAAAGCGCGTCGCGTCGAAGCGGACTCATGCGCCGCGCTTTAGATCTTTGCTTCCATGCATGTCGTTGTCTCAAAACCGGGACCACTTTTGAGCGACATGCATTAAGCCGCCAGCCGGGCGATGCGCTGCAATCGCCGCAGGGTCGTGTCGTCCTGCAGCGCCTGCTGGAAAAGTGAAATTTCCTGGTCGATGCGGTCGCAGAGCGCCTGGGTGTTCCCCTTCAGCAGGCCGCGCGTGTGCAGCAGGGCGGCGACCGGCTTCTTGGCAAGCTGTCTCGCCCGGCCAAGAGCCGCTTCCTCGACGCCGCCGCCCGGCACGATCTCGGCGACGAGGCCGAGCGCCCTGGCGTCTTCGGCGCGAAGCGTGTCGCCGAGGCAGAAGAAGCGGAAAGCACCGGCGTATCCGAGCTTCTGCGGCGCCAGGATGCTGGTCGCCGCATCCGGAACCAGGCCGAAATCGACGAACGGCACCCGGAACGTGCTTTTGTCGGACGCGATCACCATGTCGCAATGGAACAGGATGGTGCAGCCGACGCCGACGGCATCGCCGTCGACGCAGGCAAGGATGGGCTTGGGAAATGTCGCCAGCGTGCGGAACAGGTCGGTGACGGCGGCGATCAGTTTCCGGTGCTTGGTGGCGTCGAGGAATTCGGAGAAGTCGCCGCCGAGACAGAAACAACCCGCCAGGCCGCGCAGCACGACGACGCGAACCTCCTCATTGTCGGCGGCTTCATGGAAGGTCTTTGCCAGGCTTTCATAGGCTCTCCTGTCCAGCACCGGCCGGCCGTCACTCGACGACACGGTGACCACCAGCGTGTGGTTGCGAAGTTCAGGTTGCGGGTGTGTGCTCATGACTGTCTCCGATCTCATGACGCACGCCTTTGCCCGAGCATGTCGGGGTATCCCCTGGCCAGCACTGGAGCAAAATGATTGCGGCGCGAACGCACCACATCGAGGGTGTGCTCGTTGAAGGTGAGCAGGGTTGCTACGACCTGCTGGTTGCCATAGGTGCGCTGATAGCCAAGCGGGGTCGCCAGGAAATGCAGCTGCAAGGCGCGCAGCACCCACATCGGCTCGAACTCGATGATCACCTTGTCGACGCCGCGCTTCAGCCCCCACTCGACGAAGCCCGCGATCAATTCGGTGCCGACGGTTGAAACGCCGCGGCGGCCATCGCGAAAACCGGGAGCCACCGCATAGCGGGTCAATTCCCAGATGTTTGGGCCCGATGGCGGCGTTCCTTCCGAAAGGTCGGTCAAGACCTCGGTCAGCAGATGTGGCCGCGTGGTCGGCAACATCCTTTGATAGCCTGCGACTTCGTCACCTCTGATGACAATCTGATGCACCGCCTCGTCATGATCGAACTGGTCGAGTTCAAGCCCGTCGGGACGCCGGAGATCATCCCACCCCATCTCCTCGACAAATATCTTGTAGCGCAGCCGATGGACGGCCTCCCAAAGGTCGGGACGTTCCATCAATTCCTGGGTTGTAAGGGAAAAAAGCATTCCGCCGTCTCCTGTGTTCAGAGGAAGATACGGCCGTGCTTGGATGAGAAAATTGCGTGATCGCGTAGGCAAGAATTTCTAGGTCGGCACGGCCGACCTAACTAATGTAGCCCCGCCGGATCGCTTCCGCGACGGCCTGCACCCGGTTGACGGCACCGAGTTTGCTTTTGGCGTTAAGAAGATGTTTCTCCGAGGTGTGTTCGGAGATGCCGAGGATTTGCGAAATCTCCCATTCCGACTTGCCGACGGCGGCCCATTGCAGGCATTCGCGTTCGCGCGGCGTCAGCACGATCTGGTCGATGGTCTTGCTCGCCATCGTGTGGAGCTGCATGGCGCGACCGACGGCGTAGGTCGACACCAGCGACACCTGGCCGAACTCGGCAGCGGACAATTCCACCGCCTCGCCGCCAAGCGACACCATGACGATCTGGCCGTCGAGCGTGATCAGCGGGAAGGCCAGTCCATCACGCAGTTTGAAGACACCGGCATCGCCCATCACTTCGCCGCTGCTCTTGTCTATGCGGATGCTCTGCGACGCCTCGCGCCACTGGAAGGGCGCCTGCAACTGTTTCATATGGCTGACGACCGGGTCGTGATCGACATAGTTGCGCGCGACATAGCGCTCCAGCCACTCGCCAGGCCAATCGCAGAGAAGCACATGCTGCTTTTGCTGGCCGGCCGGCGTGCCAGGCTGCGGTACGGTTCCCGCCATCAGTGCGGTGAGACCGAAATCCGACGTTATGCCCAGCAGCCTTTCGCAGACCGCGGCCGCCGTTGCGGCGTGCTGCAGCTGGTCGATGAATTCCAGCGTACGATCGAACTGACTCATCGCAACATCAACCCCATGTTGCCTCATGCGTTGCGGCCAATGATGCGTGCCTGATTTACACTTCGCCACCGACCATGGATTGCAAATCGCATGCTTATTCTGTGGCTCCGACCTCGATTCTCTCACCAAGGCGGCCAAAGCTGATTTGCAAACCGGCTAAATCATATCCTGAAATCGGCGTGTTGAAATCAAAAACCATTGTGCCTGTGTCACTTTCGTACCAAAACCGGTGCAAACACGACTGTTGCGGAGTTTTATCTTGGCGTTCCAGTGGAGGTCCTTCGCTTTTGCGATGCTGATCGCATTGCTGTCGTCCACCTATGGCGCGGGCGCCGCGGCGCCTCAGGTTCCGGTTCTGTGGGATGCCAAGGAGCGGCTGCCCAAGCCGGACCTTTCGGCGCTGCCGCGGCTCCGCTTCCTGACGACCACGGATTTCCCGCCCTTCAATTTCCTCGACGGCTCGGGGAAGCTGTCCGGTTTCCACATCGATCTGGCTCGCGCCATTTGCGCCGAACTCGGCATCGTCGAAAAATGCCAGATCCAGGCACTGCCCTGGGCCGAACTGGAAGGCGCGCTGCGGAAAGGCGAAGGCGAGGCGATCATCGCTGGCATCGCCGCAACGCCGGAATCGCGCGCGACCTATGCCTTCTCGCGCTCCTACCTGCAGTTCCCGGCGCGCTTCATCATGCCGAAGAGCAAAGCGCTGACCGAACCGATCTTTGCCAAATTGCGCGGCAAGCGTGTCGGCGTGGACGCCGGCTCGGCGCACGAGCGCATGTTGCGCGACTATTTCAATACGGTTCAGATCATCCCCTTCGACAAACCGGAAGACCTTTATACCGATCTCAAGGCCGGCAAGCTCGACGCGGCCTTCGGCGACGGCATGCGGCTGGCTTTCTGGCTGGGCGGCTCGGATGCAGCGGGCTGCTGCCGCTTTGCCGGCGGCCCCTATCTGGCGCCTGAATATCTGGGCTCGGGCATGGCCATCGCCACTCAAGCGGACAATCCGGCGCTGGCCGCCGCGCTCGACTACGCACTGCAGGAGATTTCGATGAAAGGCACGTTTGCCGAATTTTATTTGCGCTATTTCCCGGTCAGTTTTTTCTGATTCGGTTCCCGTCAGCCTTTTCCAGCGCGCTGCTGATATTCAGGTGAGCGTACGCAGCCGCGCCTTGGCCGCGCGGCCGATGGCGGCGACGGTCAGCGTGTCGAGATCGAGCTGACGCCGGATCAGCTGCAGCACCCGCACTTCTTCCATGCGCATTTCGAGATCGACGGCGGCCACCTCGAAGGCGGCGGCGTAGGCGGTGTCGCGCAAGCGCTCTGGCAGGGCCTCGGCGACTTCAGCCAGAACGCCTTCCAGCCCATCCTTTTCGTGCAGGCGCTTCTGGCAGGCCTGGGCGACGCCAACCAGCCGGTCGTGGTTGAAATCCTCGAACACCGGCCACGAGCGGACGACGTCGCCGATCCTGGCCAGTTCGACATCGGTCATATCGCGATCGGAGGCCGAGGTGATGACCATCAGGTAGATCAGGGCTTCATGCGGCGTCGGCAATTTTTTCTCCTTGAACCGGACTTCGAAGGTAGGAATGCACTATCCGCACCGCAAGGAAAAAGCGCCCCACGCGTTGACGCTCCGGCCACGCACGCCTAGAGACCGGTTGAAAAACCCCTTGGCGCCGGCCCGTCTTCGAAGGATTTGGGCCCGGCGAATGATTTGGAAACAGTGACATGGCGGGATCAAACATCATCGATCTCAATCCCGAGGTGCTGGCGGCCGCGGCTGAGAGCAAGGCGTGGCCGTTCGAGGAAGCCAAAAAGATAATCGAACGCTACAAAGGCGCCGACTTTCCCCAAACGATCCTGTTCGAGACCGGGTACGGACCGTCCGGCCTGCCGCATATCGGCACGTTCGGCGAGGTGGCGCGGACATCGATGGTGCGCCATGCCTTCCGCGTCCTGACGCAGGACAAGGTTGCAACCAAGCTGCTGTGCTTTTCCGACGACATGGACGGCATGCGCAAGATCCCCGACAGCGTGCCGGATCGCGCCGCACTCGAGCAGCACCTGCACAAGCCGCTGTCGTCGGTCCCCAATCCATTCGGCGGCGACTATGCGAGCTTCGCCGACCACAACAACGCGATGCTTTGCCGTTTCCTGGATACATTCGGATTCGACTACGAGTTCGCCAGCGCGACGCAATACTACAAGTCGGGCCGATTCGACGCGATGCTGCTGCGCGCCGCCGAACGCTATGATCAGATCATGGCGGTGATGCTGCCGACACTCGGCTCCGAGCGGCAGGCGACCTACAGCCCGTTCCTGCCGATTTCGCCGAAGAGCGGTCGCGTGCTTTACGTCCCGATGAAGCATGTCGACGCCAAGGCCGGCACCATCACCTTCGACGACGAAGGCACCGAGACCACGCTTTCAATCACCGGCGGCCGCGTCAAGCTGCAGTGGAAGCCGGATTTCGGCATGCGCTGGGCAGCGCTTGGCGTCGACTTCGAGATGTTCGGCAAGGACCACCAGACCAACGCGGTGGTCTATGACCGCATCTGCAACATTCTGGGTGGGCGCGCGCCGGAGCATTTCGTCTACGAACTGTTCCTGGACGAGAACGGCCAGAAGATCTCGAAGTCGAAGGGCAACGGGCTGACCATCGACGAGTGGCTTACCTATGCGCCGACCGAGAGCCTGGGGCTCTACATGTACCAGCGGCCGCGGCAGGCCAAGAAGCTGTATTTCGACGTCATCCCGCGGGCCGTGGACGAATACTATACCTTCCTCGCCACGTATCCCCGGCAAGACTGGAAGGAACGGCTGGGCAACCCGGTCTGGCATATGCATGACGGTAACCCGCCCGCCATCGACATGCCGGTGCCGTTCTCGCTGCTGCTCAATCTGGTCAGCGCTTCCAACGCGCAGAACAAGGATGTGCTGTGGGGCTTCATCTCGCGCCATACGGTGGGGGTAACACCGAAGACGCATCCCGAACTCGACCGGCTGGTCGGCCACGCGATCCGCTATTTCGACGATTTCGTGAAGCCGACGAAAACCTTCCGTCCGGCCGACGAAGTCGAGCGCGAGGCACTGCAAGCCCTCGACACGGCGCTTGGCGAACTGCCGGCGGACGCCGACGGCGAAGCGATCCAGAACGCATCGCTCAACGTCGCACGCAAGATCGAACGTTATCAGGACCATTCCAAGCAGAGCCCGGAAGGCGGCCCCGGCGTATCGGGCGCCTTCTTCCAGATGATCTATCAGGTGCTGATTGGCCAGGAGCGCGGTCCACGCTTCGGTTCGTTCGCCGCGCTGTATGGCGTTGCCGAGACGCGGGCACTTATTGAGCGGGCGCTGGCTGGTCAGCTGGCTTGAGCACGCCGTCGACTTCTTCCAGGATCGAACTCGGCGCCTGAGGCGCCGGGCTTGGTGCGGCCGGCATTGCCGGCATGCCGGACAGATCAGGCGCCGATCCGAAAATGCCCTTCTTCGCCATGCGCGCCTTGTCGCCGGCATCGACATAGGGCCCACCCTTGGCGGCGCGCGCCCAGCCGTTTTCGACCAGCCATTGGCCGACATCCTGCTTGCCGATCCGGCATTCGGCGGCGACCAGGTCGCGGCCGCCCTCTGGCGGCACGGTGCAGACCACCGCGCGGCCGCGGAGGAAGGCGCGGAACGCCGTCCGCGCCCGGACGCCGCACGGCCAGGATTTGCCGTCATCGCTACAGGTCTCGTCCTGCCTGACGATGTCGATGCCGGAAACCGCGACCGAGTAACCCTTCGCCTCGATCAGGCCGGCGGCCGGCGCGACCGGCTGGAACAGCTTTGTGCCGTTCCAGTCATCGGGCATTTTCGGCTTGGGCGGCACGGCCAGTGCGAGCTTGCTCAACGGTTCGCGCGGCTCGACCCGTTCAAGCCCGTCGGCGGGCAATTCCGGTGGCGCGACAATTTCTGGATCGATCGCCCTCGAATGCGGCGCCGGCTTTGGCGGCTGTGGAGCTGCTATGGCCGATGTGGCCGGCTCGTCGGGCACCGTGTCGGTGCCCTGCTGCGCGATCGTATCGGCGCCCGGATCGACCTGGTCCACCGTGACGACGCTGTCACTTCCTTTCAGCGTGCGACCGCCGCCGACGACCATGGCCGCCATTACCGGGACCATCAGAACCGACAGGGCAAGATGAAGGAGCCGCACCGGTCGGACCTACTGGCTTGCCCATACAATCCGCGCCACCCATTCGACATCGCGCATGGGAATATCGCGGTCGGGATGATCGGGATTGAGCGAGACCAGCGCAATCGACTTGACGGTCTGGCGCTCGAGCACCTTGGCCATAACCTCGCCGGCAGTGGTCTTGACGACGACGCGATCGCCCTTGCGGGTGATGGCGCCAGGTTCGACGATGAGGACATCGCCATTGCGGTAGAGCGGCAGCATGGAATCGCCCTGCACCTGCAGCGCATAGGAGCTTTCTGTCGATTGCGTCGGCAGTTCGATCAGATCCCAGCCCTGCCCGACCGGAAAGCCGGCATCGTCGAAGAAGCCGCCGGCGCCGGCCTGGGCAAAGCCGAGCAACGGCACCGAGCGTTTGCGGGCGACCGAGGCGCCATGGCCGATCGAAGCACCATTGCTGATCTCGGGCCGGCCTTCGATCAGATCGGTGAATTCATCGAGCGAAGCGCCCGTCGCCTCGATGATCTTGGCCAGTGATTCGGTCGAAGGCCAGCGCGGTCGACCATCCGACGACAGACGCTTCGACTTGTTGAAGGCGGTGGAATCGAGCCCCGCACGCTTGGCCAGACCCGAGGCCGAAAGCGAATAGCGCTCGGCAAGAGCATCGATGGCGGCCCAGACACGGTCATGCGAGAGCATTCTTGCTCTCCTTCAACAGGAAAAAATACCTTTTCCGTTCTAACCCCGAGCCACCATCTTGTCTACAGTCCAAGGTTGGCTCACGCCGCCTTTCTCGTCTCGCCTTTCGCATAGGGATCGAAACGCTGGTAGAAGCTCTCGCCCTTCTCGGCCATGTCGAGCAGCAGCTTGGGCGTCTTGAACTCGGCGCCGTACTTCTTCTGCAGGCTCTTTGCGATCTTGACGAACGCCTTGGCGCCGATGCCGTCGATATAGGACAGCGCACCGCCGGTGTAGGGCGCGAAACCGAAGGCCAGGATCGAGCCTACATCGGCCTCGCGCGGGTCGGTGACGATACCCTCTTCCATCACCCGGGCCGCTTCCAGTGCGATGGTGACGAGCAGCCGCTGCTGCAACTCCTCATAGTCGACCTTCTCGGGCGCAAGCTGCGGATAGAGCTCCTTGAGCCCCGGCCATAGCTTCTTCTTGGCGGGCTTTGCCGGATAGTCATAAAAACCCTTGCCGTTCTTGCGGCCGAAGCGGCCGTGATCGTCGACCATGGTGTTGATCAGCGCCATCTGCTTCGGATCGACCGCCTTGTCGCCGAGGTCCCTAATGGTCTGCTTCATGATCTTCTGGGCAAGGTCGATGGCTGTTTCGTCGGTCAGCGCCAAGGGTCCGACCGGCATGCCTGCGGCCTTCGCGGCATTCTCGATCATCGGCGCCGGGACACCTTCGATCAGCATCTTGTAGGCTTCCGACATGTAGCGCAGCACGCAGCGATTGACATAGAAGCCGCGCGTGTCGTTGACGACGATCGGCGTCTTCTTGATGGCACGGACGAAATCGATCGCAGTGGCCAGCGCCTTGTCGCCGGTCTTCTTGCCCAAAATGATCTCGACCAGCATCATCTTGTCGACAGGCGAGAAGAAGTGGATGCCGATGAAGTTCTTCGGCCGCGCCGAATTCTTGGCCAGCGCCGAGATCGGGATGGTGGAGGTGTTCGAGGCGAAGATCGCCGATGGCTTCAACACGGCTTCCGCCTGCTCGGTGGCGCTCTTCTTGACGGCCGAATCCTCGAACACCGCCTCGACCACCAGATCGCAGCCGGCAAGGTCGGCATAGTCGGCCGTCGGCGTGATCAGCGACAGCAATTTGTCCTTGTCCTCCGGCTTGGCGCGGCCCTTCTTCACCTGATCCGAGATCAGGCTATCGGAATGCGCCTTGCCCTTGGCGGCCGACTCCATGTCGCGGTCGAGCAGCACCACCGGGATGCCGGCCTTGGCGGTGACATAGGCGATGCCGGCGCCCATGAAGCCGGCGCCGAGAATGCCGATCTTCTTGAATTTGGTTTCCGACACTCCGGCCGGGCGGCGGGCGCCCTTGTTCAGTTCCTGCAGCGACACGAACAGCGAGCGGATCATCGCCGCCGCTTCCCTGGTCTGCATGATCTCGGTGAAATAGCGCTGCTCGATGCGCAAGGCGGTGTCGAACGGCACCAGCAGGCCTTCATAGACGCATTTGAGGATCGCGGCGGCGGCCGGATAGTTGCCATAGGTCTCGCGACGCAGGATGGCGATGGCCGGCGGCCACAGATTGAAGCCGGCGGGCGAATAGATCTGACCACCGGGCAGCTTAAAGCCCTTCTCGTCCCATGGCTGAACCGCCTTCAGGCCATTCCTGATCATCGTCTTGGCGGCCTCGACCAGCCTGGCCGGCTCGGCGATCTCGTGGATCAGGCCCATCGACTTTGCCTTCTGCGACGACAGGGTCTGGCCCGAGGTCAGCATCTGCAGCGCCTGCTGCTGATCGGTCAGCCGTGGCACGCGCTGGGTGCCGCCGGCGCCGGGGAAGATGCCGATCTTCACCTCGGGAAGCGCCATCTTCACCTTGTCGCTGTCGGCGGCGACACGGCCGTGGCAGGCGAGCGACATCTCGAAGGCGCCGCCCATGCAGGTGCCGTTGATTGCCGAAACCCATGGCTTGCCTGATGTCTCCAGCTTGCGGAACAGGCCGGTCATCATGCCGGCATTGTCGAACAGCGCCTTGGTGGCTTTTTCGGCGTCCTTGCCCTTTTCAGCGGCGAAGGTGACCAGCATCTTCTGCAGCAGGGTGATGTCGGCACCGCCGGAGAAGGTGTCCTTGCCGGAGGTGATCACGGCGCCCTTGATGGCGGCGTCACCCGCCACATGATCGACAATGGCGTTCAGTTCCCGCATCGCTTCCTCGGTGAACACGTTCATCGAACGGCCCGGCATGTCCCAGGTGACCAGCGCAATGCCGTCGGCGTCGATGTCGAGGGTGAAATTGGTGTAGCTCATCGTTTCTCTCCCCGTCAGACGCGTTCGATGATCGTTGCGGTGCCCATGCCGGCACCGATGCACAGCGTCACCAAGGCGGTGTTCAAATCACGACGCTCGAGTTCGTCCAGCACCGTGCCCAAGATCATCGCGCCGGTGGCACCGAGCGGATGGCCCATGGCGATGGCGCCGCCATTGACGTTGATCTTGTCATGCGGAATGTCGAAAGCCTGCATGTAGCGCAGCACCACGGAGGCGAATGCCTCGTTGAGCTCGAACAGGTCGATGTCGGAGAGCTTCATCTTGGCGCGCTTCAACAGCTTCTCGGTGACGTCGACCGGACCGGTCAGCATCAGCACCGGTTCCGAACCGATATTGGCGAAGGTGCGGATACGCGCGCGCGGCTTTAGTCCCATCGCCTTGCCGGCCTTCTTCGAACCGAGCAGCACGGCTGCGGCGCCGTCGACGATGCCGGACGAATTGCCGGCATGGTGGACGTGGTTGACCTCTTCCACCTCGGGATGCTTCTGCACGGCGACCGCGTCGAAGCCGCCCATTTCGCCAGGCATGACGAAGGACGGATTGAGCGAGGCCAGCGACTGCATGTCGGTCGACGGTCGCATGTGCTCGTCATGGTCGAGGATGGTCAGGCCATTCTGGTCCTTGATCGGAATGACGGATTTCTTGAAACGGCCGTCGGCCCAGGATTTAGCGGCACGCTTCTGGCTCTCGACCGCATAGGCGTCGACGTCGTCTCTGCTGAAGCCGTATTTGGTGGCGATCAGGTCGGCCGAGATGCCTTGCGGCACGAACCAGCCAGGCAGGCCGACCGAGGGATCCATGAACCAGGCGCCGCCGGAGGCGCCCATGCCGACGCGCGACATCGATTCGACGCCACCGGCGATGACGATCTCGTCTGCGCCCTGCGCGATCTTGGCAGCGCCGAAATTGATGGCGTCCAGCCCCGAAGCGCAGAAGCGCGAGATCTGCATGCCAGGCGCCTTGGTGTCGTAGCCGGCCTCGAAGGCGGCGGCACGTGGAATGACCGAGCCCGCCTCGCCGACCGGATCGACGCAGCCGAAGATGATGTCGTCGACATTGCCGGTGTCCAGCCCATTGCGATCGCGCAACGCCTCGAGCGTCTTGGCGGCAAGCCGCACCGCCGGCACCTCGTGCAGCGATCCGTCCTTCTTGCCCTTGCCACGCGGCGTGCGCACGGCGTCATAGACATAAGCTTCGGCCATTTTCTTGCTCCTTGGGTTTATCGAACGGCTTTAGACTGATGCATGTCGATCTCCCAAAACCGGATCCACTTTTGGGCGACATGCATCAGAGCGAGCGTCCGATCAGCAATTTCATAATCTCGTTAGTGCCGCCATAGATGCGCTGGACGCGGGCGTCGCGGAACATGCGGGCGATCGGATATTCATTCATGTAGCCATAGCCCCCATGCAATTGAAGGCATTCGTCGACGACTTTTCCCTGCAGGTCGCTGAGCCAGTATTTGGCCATCGACGCGGTCACAGGATCAAGGCCGCCGGCGATGTGGCGGGTGACGCAATCATTGTAGAAGACGCGACCGATGGTGGCCTCGGTCTTGAGTTCGGCCAGCTTGAACTGGGTGTTCTGGAAATCGATGATCGCTTTGCCAAACGCCTTGCGCTCCTTGACGTAGTCGATAGTGAGCGCCAGCGCCCGCTCGATCATGGCGATCGCCCCGGTGCCGATCTGCAACCGCTCCTGCGGCAATTGCTGCATCAGTTGGACGAAGCCCTGCCCTTCCTCATGGCCGAGCAGATTGGAGGTCGGAACGCGCATATCGTTGAAGAACAGTTCCGACGTGTCGTTGGCTTTCAAGCCGATCTTGTCGAGGTTGCGGCCACGCTCGAACCCTTCGACCTCATCAGTCTCGACGACGATCAGCGAGGTGCCCTTGGCGCCCTTCTCCGGATCGGTCTTGGTGACGACGATGATGAAGTTTGCAAGCTGGCCATTGGTGATGAAGGTCTTGGAACCGTTGATCTTGTACTGATTGCCATCCTTCTGCGCCCGCGTCTTGACGCCTTGCAGGTCGGAGCCGGCGCCGGGTTCGGTCATGGCGATGGCGCCGATCAGCTCGCCTGCCGCCAGCTTCGGCAGCCATTTCTTCTTCTGCTCTTCGGAGCCGTAATGAAGGATGTAGGGGGCGACGATCGAGTTATGCAGGCCGATGCCGAAACCATCGACACCGACATGGCCGATGGCCTCGATGATGGCGCTCTCATGCGCGAAGGTGCCGCCCGAGCCGCCATATTCCTCGGGCATCGAAGCGCAGAGCAGACCGGCCGCACCGGCCTTCAGCCAGCTTTCGCGATCGACCATCTCGTTCTTCTCGAACTCGTCATAGCGCGGCGCGATCTCCTCCGACATGAAGCGGTGCGCCATGTCGTAGAGCATGCCGACCTCGTCCGCCGCCCAGGCGGGCTTCGGCAGGCCAAGGATTTCGGCTGGGTTGGTCATGCTGGTATGATACTCCTCCCAGAGAGTTGAAGTCGGCGCGCTTCACGCAGGACCCCACCCGGCCCTTCGGGCCACCCCCCCTCAAGGGGGAGGGGAACTATCTTTAGAACGCTTCCGCCGGCAGTGCCATCAATGTGTCGGCGCCACTCGAAATGCGGGCGAGGTGAGCGCCGGTTTCCGGCATGATCCGCTCCATGAAGAAACGCGCCGTCACAACCTTATTGTCGTAGAAAGACTGGGAACCGTTGGCGCCCGCCTTGCCAAGCGCGGCCTTGGCCATTTGCGCCCACATGTATCCCAGCGCCACCAGGCCGAAGAGATGCATGTAGTCGGTCGAGGCGGCGCCCGCATTGTCGGGCTTGGCCATGCCGTTCTGCACCAGCCACATGGTGGCGGCCTGCAGATCGTTGAGACCCTTCTTCAAGGCCTTGGTGAACGGCGCCATCTTCTCGCCGGAGCGGTTCTCCTCGCAGAATTCGCCGACCTCCTTGAAGAAGGCTTGCACGGCGCGGCCGCCATTCAAACCGAGCTTGCGGCCGACGAGGTCGAGCGCCTGGATGCCGTTGGCGCCTTCATAGATCATGGCGATGCGGGCATCGCGCACGAACTGGCTCATGCCATGCTCTTCGATATAGCCGTGACCGCCGAACACCTGCTGCGCCATGACCGCATGGTCGAAGCCCTTGTCGGTGAGCACGCCCTTGACGACCGGCGTCATCAGGCCGGTGTAGTCGTCGGCCGCCTGACGGTCCTTGTCGTCACCCGAGCGGTGAGCAACATCGGACTTGATCGCCGTCCACAGCGCCAGCGCGCGGCCGGCCTCGTTGAAGGCTTTCATGGTCATCAGGCTGCGGCGGATATCGGGATGGACGATGATCGGGTCGGCCTTCTTGTCCGGCGCCTTCGGCCCCGACAATGAGCGGCCCTGCAGGCGGTCCTTGGCGTAGGCAACGGCGTTCTGGTAGGCGATCTCCGACAGCGACAGCCCTTGCAGGCCGACGCCGAGGCGCGCCTCGTTCATCATCGTGAACATCGCCTTCAGGCCACCATTGGCCTCGCCGAGCAGCGTGCCTTGCGCCTCGTCATAATTCATGACGCAGGTCGAATTGCCGTGGATGCCCATCTTCTCCTCGATCGAGCCGCAGGAGACAGTGTTCCTCTCGTCCGGATTGCCCGATGCGTCGAGCATGAGCTTCGGCACGATGAACAGCGAAATGCCCTTGACGCCTTCCGGCGCGCCCTCGATGCGGGCCAGCACCAGATGAACGATGTTGTCCGACATGTCGTGCTCGCCGGCCGAGATGAAGATCTTCTGGCCCGATATCTTGTAGGTGCCATCGCCATTCGGCACCGCCTTGGTGCGCAGCAGGCCGAGATCGGTGCCGCAATGCGGCTCGGTCAGGTTCATGGTGCCGGTCCAGACGCCTTCGATCATCCTGGGCAGCCACCGGGCCTTCTGCTCGTCGGTGCCGTGGGTGATGATCGCCGCGATCGCGCCTTGCGTCAGGCCCGGATACATCATTAGCGACATGTTGGCCGAGACCATGTATTCGGCGACGGCGGTGTGCACGGCATAGGGCAGGCCCTGGCCGCCGAACTCGACCGGTGCGGCCAATCCCATCCAGCCGCCCTCGCGATACTGGTCGAAGGCCTCCTTGAAGCCCTTGGGCGTCGTCACCGAGCCATCGTCATGACGTACGCAGCCTTCCATGTCGCCGACACGGTTCAGCGGATGCATGACGTTTTCGGCGAGCTTGGCGCCTTCGGCGAGGATCGCCTCGAGAACATCGGGCGTAGCGTCGGAAAATCCGGGAAGGTTCGAATAGCGCTGGTAACCCAGCACCTCGTTGAGCACGAACAGCGTATCCTGGACGGGAGCCCTGTATGTCGGCATGCTTTTTCTCCACCCTGCGAACCCGGTCCGAACGCCCCGAAGACAAGCCAGGGGCGGCATGCGGACCCATGTTGGAAGCGGGATAGCAAAAATTGACGTTTGCGTAAACGTCAATTTTTTCGATGCGACAAGATTTCCCGCCTATTGCGGCGATGAGCGTAGCGGCGAGGCGTCGCGCAAGCCAGCGTCGAAAGCTGTAGGGGCGAGGCCAAGACAACGAAAAGCCGTGCGGCTGGACCACACGGCTTTGATAGTCAGACAATCAGCAGATGACTTGGAGCTCGACGCAATTCCCAAGAGAAAGCGCTATGCGCCTTTTTCCCGGGAAAACCGTTTCACACTTTTCCTGGAATTGCTTTGGAGAGTTTGACGCAATTCCGAACAGAAAACCGTTTCACACTTTTCCTGGAATTGCTTAGTTCGCGGCGCTCGCTTGCGGCGCCGAACGCTCGGCCAGCATCTGGCGCACCGCCGACATCGAGCCGCTAAGCTCGTTGATGGCGTCATCGATCAGCGCCCGCTGCTTCTGCAGGCGGGCAAGCTGCTTTTCCGACTTGTCCAACGCCAGCCGCAGCTGCTTGGTGTTTGAACCGGTCGGATCGTAGAGGTCCATCATCTGTTTGACGTCGCGCAGCGAGAACCCGACCTTGCGGCCAAGCAGGATCAGCTTCAGCCGGGCCTTGTCGCGGCGCGTGTAGAGACGGGTCGAACCGTCACGCTGCGGGTTGAGCAGGCCCTTGTCTTCGTAGAAACGCAGCGTGCGCAGCGTCACTCCGTATTTTTTCGCCATCTCACCGATGCGGACAAGATCCTCGCCGGCTTCGACAGACATATTGGTATTGGCCGCGGTCTCGCCGGCCGAGATAAGCTTCATGGTCACTGGCTTTCCCCGTCTGGTGGCGTCGCGGTCCTGGACCGTGCGTCGCCTGACTGGAAGCGGGGGCCTGCTTCCAGTCGTGGTTTCAACAAACAAATCGCAAAACAGCACGCTCGACGCGCCTTTTACGTTTACGTCAATTCTATACCGATTGCCGCCTCATGACGCAAGGGCGTTCTGCGCGCCGAACTTTATGCCGCACCGTCAGGCCGACATCGAACATCCTTGCAACTTCTTAAGTTTGGTTAACGCGTTGTTTACTACGTTGGGCGAAATGTGGGCGCGTCGGCTACCCGTGTTTATCCTGTATCGAATTTTTCACGGTTTTTCGGAGTGCGGGTGAGAACCTGGGAAGCTCGTCTTCCACCGCGGCATAGCCGCTGGTCACCTTCGTTCCGACAGGGGCTTGGGGAGTTGGCCGCGAGCCAGCCATTCTGAAAGACGGACGCACCTATGAACAGCAAGCGGTCCTATCTCGATACACTCAACGCCGGCAGGCAGCGCAGGCCGCAGACCACGCTCGAGCAGTTGAACCGGTCGCTGGAGACGCTGGAGCAGCGGCTGGAGCGGACGCGCGAGGACCCGATGGCACGTCCCGATCCCCGCCAACCCGATCCCCGTCAATATGGCGCCGATGCGCGTTATCCCGCCGTCCGACCCGCCGGACAGCAACGCTGGTATGAGGATCCGCAGCCCGCGCCGCGCCCGAAGACCCCGATGCAGGGTGCCACCGCTTTCGGGCAGAATTACCAGGCCATTGCCCGCGACATCGATCGTGTGCGCGGCCAGGAAGACGGCGTTGCCATGGTCGGCAAGATAGCCGGCGAACTGCGCGGCATGCGCGAGGAATTGCGCCACCAGATGACCGCGGGGCTGCAGCGTGAATTCGAAGCGCTGCGCAAAGACATAGAGCGGGCCTTCCAGTCAGGCGCCAAGCCCGGTGCCTCGGCCAAGGGCAGCGCCGAACTCGGCCTTGAATTCGAACGGCTTTCCGGCGCTATCCAGACGCTGGCCGAGAAGAGCGACGACAGAAGCGTCAACATGCTGCGGCTCGAGCTCGAACAGGTCAAAGCCGCGCTCGATACACTGGCGCGCGAAGAGAGCGTGCAGAAGGTCGACCGCCGCTGGGACGATTTCGATCGCCGCTGGACGGCTTTCGAAGATCGCGTCGACGCCGATCAGCGCAAGCGCTCGGACGACCCAGGCCTTTCGATGCTGACCGACCGGCTGGAGCAGATCAGCAATGCCGTCAACAACCTGCCCGAATCGCTGTCGCTGCGCTCGCTGGAAGAGAAGGTGCGCACGCTTGCCGGCGCCGTCGATCACTTCGCCAGCCAGCAGGACAATCGCGGCAGCGACACGCTTGGCATGATCGACGAGCGGCTGGACGAGATTTCCCGCGCCATCGTTGCATCGACGGTCGCGGCGCAAGCCAATTCATTCGACCACGAGGCTTTCGAGCGCATCGAGAAGCGGATCGACTCGCTTGCCCACCAGATCGAGGAAGTGGCGCAGGATCGGCCCGGCAACGCGGTCATGGACCGGCTGAGCACGCTGTCGAGCCGGGTCGACGAACTCGCCGGTCGCGCCAATCTGCCCGAGCAGGCAATGGAGCGCCTGGCCATGCAGATCGCACTCATCGCCGACAAGATCGACCAGGCGCCTGCAATGCCTGACGCCGACTACATCTTCCACGGCCTGGAGCAACGCTTCGACGTGCTGTCCGGCATGATGGAACGCCGCCAGGGCGACGCCATCGAACAGGGCAACATGCTGTTTCGCGATCTCGAACGCCGGCTTGACGAGGTTGCCGACAGGCTTGACCAGCGGATGCCGCAAGTCGACAGCGCCGGCATTATGGATGCCATCGATGCCCGCTTCACCGCGCTGGCCAAGCGCATGGAAACGCGCATTCCCGATCCCGCGGGCGAAGCGGCGATCCGCGGCCTGGAAAGCCGGCTCGAAGACATTTCAAGCCGGCTGGATGCGTCGGCCGCCCAGGTGGCCGGTATCGATCCGGCGCTGATCCGCAGCCTGGAGGCGCAGGTCGCCGGCCTGTCCGCCCATCTTTCCAAGCCCAGCACGCCGCTGCCGGAATTCGAGGACATCAGCCCACGCCTCAACGAAATCGAGAAGTCGCTGGCCGGAACCCGCGATTCCATCCTTGGCGCAGCGCGCGAAGCGGCCGAGAACGCGGTGCAATCGCTCGCCGGTTCGAGCGCCAACACGACCGCTGTTTCCGGCCTTGCCCAGGATTTGAAGACGCTTGAAACGCTGACACGGCGCTCCGTCGAGCGCAACTCAAGAACGTTCGAGGCCATCCACGACACGCTGCTCAAGATCGTCGACCGGCTGGGCTCGCTGGAACCCGGCGAACCGGTCGAGGCGATGAGCGAATTGCTGGATGCGGCAGCGGTCGAGCCGAGCAACTGGCGCAGCGCACGGCGGCCCAAGATGGCCGTCGAGGCGCCGTCGATGGATATCGATCAGCCCCTGCCATTGACTGGGGACATGGCCGATCTCGATGGCCGCGCCGCCGCCCTCCTGCGCAATGAGCCAGGTGCTCGCAGCGACCTGGGCACGCATGGCGGCCTGGGCACGCATGGCGGCCTGGGTATGGGCACGCGCACGCCCGCCGAGGCTGCCGCTGCCGCGGCCATGGCTGCGCTGGGTTCCGACACGATCGCCGAGAAAAGCGGACAGGCAGGCGGCCGCAAATCGTTGTTCGGCGGCCTGGCCCGCGCATTCAAGGGCAAGAAGGAGGCGGACATTCCGCCGCTGGCCGGCTCGGCGCCAAGTGCCCCGGTACCGAGTGTCGATCTCGACGAGCCGCTCGATCCGAAAATGGCCAACCGGCCGCTGGAGCCCGGCTCCGGCGCACCTGACCTCAATGCCATCATGAAGCGCGTGCGTGACGAGCGCGGCCAGCCGGCCAAGCCCAGCGATACCGATGCCGCGAAATCGGATTTCATCGCCGCAGCCCGGCGCGCGGCGCAGGCAGCCGCCGCCGAGGCCGACGCGATGAAACGCCAGTCGACAATGACCGGACCGGTGAAGGCGCTGCGGATCGGCGACCTGCTCAAGGCACGGCGCAAGCCGATCCTGATGGGGACAACCGCGATCCTGCTGGCCCTGAGCGGCCTGCAACTGGGCAAGGCCTTTTTTGCCGATCCGACGCAAGTGGCAAGCAACGACGCCGCGCCGATCGTCGCCTCGCAACCGGTGAAAACCGCCTCGTTCGACGCCGCCGGCCAGCCGAAGACGGACGTTCAGCCCGCGGCAGTGGAAAGCGCGCCGGACCGACCCGTCAGACAGGCCGAGCCGTCCGAACCGGTAACCAAGGACGACATGGCCGCGCAAAGCACGATGGCCACGCCGCTAGGCGTCGAGCCGTCGATGGATGCCGTGCCGGCAGCCGAGCCGTCTCCTGCGCCCGTCGTCTCGGCTACGCCCGCCGATACCAGCGCGGCGACATCCGACACGGCAGCTTCGGCTGTGCCGGCCCCAACTGCTCCGGCCCCGACTGTTTCAACCGCTACGGATACGGATGCCGACACCGGCACCCAGCCGATGGCGGCCCAGCCGGCCACCGCCAAGGACACCACGGGCGCGGTTCCGCCAACGGACGCTTCGCCGGCGGCGACCACAGCCAAGATCGACATTCCCGCCGACGCCGGCCCGGTCGCCTTGCGCGATGCCGCCTCCAGTGGCGATGCCAAGGCGCTGTTCGAGATCGGTTCGCGCTATGCCGAGTCGCGCGGCGTCAAGGAAGACATGGCGGCAGCGGCCAAATGGTACGAGAAGTCGGCGGAACTCGGCTTCGCGCCGGCCGAATACCGCATCGGCAATTTCTACGAAAAGGGCATCGGCGTCGCGCGCGACATCAAGAAGGCGAAGACCTGGTACCAGCTTTCCGCGGAGCAGGGCAACGCCAGCGGCATGCACAATCTGGCCGTGCTGTTCGCCATGGCCGCGGACGGCGTGACCGACAATGAATCGGCCGCGCACTGGTTCCAGGCGGCGGCCGACGTCGGCGTCAAGGACAGCCAGTTCAACCTCGGCATCCTCGCAGCCAAGGGCGTCGGCATGAAGCAGAACCTTGAGGAGTCCTACAAATGGTTCGCGCTCGTCGCCAAGACCGGCGACAAGGATGCGGCGGCCAAGCGTGACGAGATCGCCAATGCGCTGCGGCCCGAGCAGCTCGAACGCGCCCGCGCCGCGACCGAACTGTGGAAGCCCAAGCCGCTGGACGCGGCAGCCAATTCGGCCGATGTTCCCGAATCGTGGCAGGACGGCGCACCGCAGACGACGGCCAGCATCGACATGAAGAAGGCCGTCCAGAACATCCAGCGCATTCTCAACAAGAACGGCTACGATGCCGGCGGCGCCGACGGCAAGATGGGGCAGAAGACGAAGACCGCTATCATGGCTTTCCAGGCCGACAACAAGATGCCGGCGACCGGCACGGTCGATGAAGAACTGGTCAAGGCGCTGCTGGCGCGCAAATAACGGCAGAGGCGTCGTTTCCACGACGCCCTTGCCACACATTTGCCTGTTAACTGATTGAGATGTTTTTTGTTTCGGCGGCGTAGCGCGGTTTGACTTCGCAGCACCTCCGGCGCAAGAACGAATTGGCTTGTCGGTCCAAGATGCCCGCAACGGTTGCATTCGCCGACAGGCAGAACTGATCGAGACTGACGGGTGGGCATCTATCTCCCGATCGCGGAAATTTCCGTCAACGTCTTCGTCCTGCTGGCCATGGGTGCGGCGGTGGGTTTCCTGTCGGGCATGTTCGGCGTCGGAGGCGGCTTCCTCATCACGCCGCTGCTGATCTTCTACAACATACCCCCCGCGATCGCGGTCGCCACGGGCGCCAACCAGGTCATCGCCTCTTCCGTCTCCGGCGTCCTTTCGCACATGAAGCGAGGGACTCTCGACTTCAAGCTCGGTGGGGTGTTGCTGGCCGGCGGCATCATCGGGTCCACTGGCGGCATCTATGTCTTCGCCTTCCTGCGCAGGCTCGGCCAGCTCGATCTGTTCATTTCGCTGCTTTACGTCGTGCTGCTCGGCACCGTCGGCGGGCTGATGCTGGTCGAAAGCGTCAATGCGCTGCGCGCCACGCGCAGCGGTGCGGCACCGGTGCTGAAGAAATCCGGGCAGCACAACTGGATCCACCGCTTGCCGCTGAAGATGCGCTTCAGGGCCTCGAAACTGTTCGTCAGCGTCATCCCGGTGCTTGGCCTTGGCGCCGGCATCGGCTTCCTGTCGTCGATCATGGGCGTCGGCGGCGGCTTCATCATGGTGCCGGCGCTGATCTATCTCCTGAAAGTGCCTACCAATGTCGTCATCGGTACCTCGCTGTTCCAGATCATCTTTACCTCCGCCTATACGACGCTGGTCCACGCCACCACCAACCAGACGGTCGACGTCGTGCTGGCCTTCCTGCTGATGGCGGGCGGGGTGGCCGGCGCGCAATATGGCGCCAAGGCCGGCCAGAGGCTGCGTGGCGAACAGCTCAGGGCCTTGCTGGCGCTGCTGGTGCTGGCGGTGGCGATACGATTGGCCATCGGTCTTTTCGTCACCCCGCCTAATCTTTATTCGCTGTCCGCCGCGGGCCTCAACTGATGAGGGCTCCGAGCACGTTCGCAACCGCCATTTTCCTGTCGCTGCTTGCAGCTGCCGTACCGGCGAAGGCACAGGTCCCGCTGACAGAAGGCATCCAGATCGGGCTCTCCACCGACAATGTCTCGATCACCGCCGGCTTTTCCGGCGCCGACCTGACCATCTTCGGTTCGCTGGAAAATCCCGATCCGCTCGTCGCGCGCCAGGGCCGTTACGATGTCATCGTCGTGCTCGAGGGTCCGCCCAAACCGGTGGTGGTGCGCCGCAAGGACCGTGTGCTCGGCGTCTGGGTCAATCTGGACTCCGAGACCTTCGAGAACGTGCCGATGTCCTATTCGGTGGCGACGACGCGGCCGCTGCAGGACATCACCGAACCCAACAGTTACAAGCAGCTGTCGCTCGGCGCCTCCAACCTCTACATGCAGCCCGCCGATGCCGGCGACAGCCCGGCGACGATCGAGGAATTCACGGCGGCGTTGCGGGAACGCAAGTCGGCGACCGGCCTTTACAGCGAGAATGTCGGCGGCGTGCAATTCCTGTCGCAGAATCTGTTCCGCGCCACCGTCAGGCTGGCGCCGAATGTTCCGGTCGGCACCCACAAGGCACGTGCCTTCCTGTTCAAGAGCGGCCTGTTCATCAAGGAAAGCTCGGCCCAGCTCGAAATCCGCAAATCCGGTTTCGAACAGTCGATCTTCCGTGTCGCGCACAATTATTCCTTCCTCTATGGCGTCTTCGCGATCTCACTGGCCATGCTGACCGGCTGGCTCGGAAGGCTGATCTTCCGGCGAGATTAATGCAAGTCGCCCAAAAGTGGTGCCGGTTTTGGGAGAACGACATGCATCGAATCAAGACCTAAAGCGCGTCGCGTGAATCCGTTTCAACGCGACGCGCTTTAGAACTTTTCCCGAAAAGTGGTTTCCCTTTGCAGGAGCATGCGGTAGACCGCGCTCCCCAGCCAACTGGCAGACACAAACAATTCGGTTCGGCAGAGCAGTCCGTCCCCGGGCAGTGCGCGATTTCTCGTGGCGTCTATCGGCTCGCCAAAGACAAATACAGGAACTTGTCATGCGACCAGCCTTCGGCGGCATCGACTTCGGCACTTCAAACTCCACCGTCGGTGTGGTCAGGAACGGGCAGCCGCGCCTCGTCGCGCTTGAAGACGGCCAGGTCACGCTACCCAGTGCCGTGTTCTTCAATTTCGAGGACAACCGCACCTGTTTTGGCCGCCATGCCATCGCCAACTACACCGACAGCGTCGAAGGCCGGTTGATGCGTTCCCTGAAGAGCGTGCTCGGCAGTTCACTTGCCCACGAGAAGACCCGCATCAAGGCCCGCTCGATCGGCTTCATGGAGATCGTCGCCATGTTCCTCGGCCATCTCAAGAAGAAGCTGGAGGTGGATGCCGGCGACACGGTCGAAACCGTGGTGCTCGGCCGGCCGGTGCAGTTCGTCGACGACGATACTGAGGCCGACGCAAAGGCGCAAAGCGAACTCGAAAACGCCGCGCGCGCCCAGGGCTTCAAGCATATCGCTTTCCAGTTCGAGCCGATCGCCGCGGCGCTCGACTACGAGCAGAAGGTGACGCGCGAGGAACTGGCGCTGATCATCGACATGGGCGGCGGCACGTCGGACTTCTCGATCGTGCGCGTTTCACCGCAGCGCTCCCGTTCGCTCGACCGCAAGGACGACATCCTGGCCAGCCGGGGCATCCATATTGGCGGCACGGATTTCGACCGGCTGCTGAGCATCGCCCATGTGATGCCGCAGCTCGGTTATCTCTCTCCAACCAAGGACGGCAAGCGCAATCTACCGGCCAGCTACTTCATCGACCTCGCGACATGGCAGCGCATCAACCTGGTCTACACCGCCAAGGCGATGACCCATCTGCGCCAGATCCGCTACGAGGCCGAGCGCGCCGACCTGGTCGACCGTTTCATCCACATCGTCGAACACCGCTACGGACACGCGCTGGCAGCCCTTGTCGAGAAGGCCAAGATAGAGCTGACCGACAGATCGTCCGCAGAGGTGGCGGTGAAGCTGCCGGGCGCGGAGTTCGCCGCTGAGATGATGCGTAACGGGCTGGACGCCACGATCGCTGGGGATATCGAGCGGGTCACCGCAACGGTGGGGCAGACCATCCGGGACGCCCAGGTCAGGCCGTCCGACATCACCGCGGTGTTCCTGACCGGCGGATCGACCGCGATCCCGCTGGCAAGGCGAGAGATCCTGTCGCTGGTGCCGCAGGCATCCGTCATCGAGGGCGACATGTTCGGCTCGGTCGGACTTGGCCTGGCGCTGGATGCCCAACGGAAGTTCGCCTGACGCTGCCCACTCACGAGCGGGCAGGCACCGTTTCGTCGACGCCGGCGCGGAGATGCGCCTTGAGCGCCATCTGGGCCAGACTTGCCTGGCGATCGCGATGGGTGATCATGGCGAAGTCGCGTTTCGGCAAGTCGAGCGGCACTGACCTGAGACTGCCTTCGGCCACGGCGCGGGCCACGACAAGCTCCGAGATAATGGTAGCGCCGGCTCCCGCCTCGACCGCCTGGCGGATAGCTTCGTTGCTCGGCAGCACCAGGAATATCTGTAAATCGGCAAGCGAAATTCCTTCGCGACGCGCCAGATCCTCCAGCACTTCGCGCGTGCCCGAACCGCCCTCGCGGATGATCCAGCGCAGGCCCTTGATGTCGGGGTGGCCGGGCGTAGCTTCGGCGATCTCCGGATGCGAGCTGGCAACGACCAGCATGAGCCTGTCGACGTCGACCTTGGCGCGGCGCAATATGTCGGACTCGGTGCGCCCCTCGACCAGGCCGAGGTCGGCCGCGCCATCAAGGACATTGGCCTCGACCTGCCTGGTGTTGCCGATTGTGACGCTCAGCCTGACGGCGGGATAGGCTTCGTGGAAGGAAGCCAGCCGGCGCGGCAGCCAGTAGCTGGCGATGGTCTGGCTGGCGGCGATCGAGAGGCTGCCGGTGACCGTCTGCGAGACATGCTCCAGCACATTGCGCGCGGCAGCCGCCCGTTCGAGCACTGCCTTGGCTTCGGGCAGGAACCGGTGTCCGGTCTGAGCAAGCTCTATGTTGCGGCCGACGCGGTTGAACAGATGGACGCCGTGCTGTTCTTCAAGCGCCCGGATGGCCGCCGATGCGGCCGACTGCGAAATGCCCAGCAGTTCCGCCGCCTTGGTCATATGGCCGCGCTCGGCGACGGCGACAAAAATCCGCAACTGGTCCAGGGTCATGGGCGCATTAAGAACCAATATCGATCGAATCTACAAGAACAACTGATTAGACGGATCGATATCTTTATTCTAAGTTTTCGGGAGAAGTTAGAAAAAATTCGCCGAGAGATCGCAGAGAGCAGGATGATCGGGCGGTTCAGATCCCTGCTTGCGCATTGGACCCGCGGCATAAGGCGGCGGCTGGCCGGCGATCGCTATCACCCGGAAGAGCACTACATGCGCGGCCCCGGACCAAAAACACGAGCCAAATCCGCAAGCCGCGCGGATACCCTGGGATCATGAAGCAGGGACCGCCGCGCGGCGTGAATTCGGCACCATCGCAACGCCCGCTTGCCGACACGCGCGCACCGGATGAAGGCGATGGCGTCGACACCTCGCCTGACGTTTCCGACAGCATTGCCAAGACGACCTGCTACATGTGTGCCTGCCGCTGCGGCATCGACGTGCACATCAAGGATGGCAAGGTCCGCTACATCAACGGCAACAAGGACCATCCGGTCAATCGCGGCGTGATCTGCGGCAAGGGCAGCGCCGGCATCATGCAGCACTACAGCCCGGCAAGGCTGAAGAAGCCATTGCTGCGCACCGGCCCGCGCGGCTCGGGCGAGTTCCGCGAGATCGAGTGGGAAGAGGCGTTCTCGATCGCGACGGGGCGACTTTCCAACATCCGCCGGACCGACCCCAAGAAACTGGCCTTCTTCACCGGCCGCGATCAATCCCAATCCTTGACCGGCTGGTGGGCGAGCCAGTTCGGCACGCCGAATTTCGCCGCCCATGGCGGCTTCTGTTCGGTCAACATGGCGGCGGGCGGCCTCTACACGATCGGCGGCTCGTTCTGGGAGTTCGGCGAGCCCGATTGGGACAACACCAAGTACTTCATGTTGTTCGGGGTCGCCGAGGATCATGATTCCAACCCGATCAAGATCGGCCTCGGCAAGCTCAAGGCACGTGGCGCCAAGGTGGTGTCGATCAATCCGTGCCGCACTGGTTACAATGCGATTGCCGACGACTGGATCGGTATCCGGCCCGGCACCGACGGCCTGTTCGTGTTCGCCCTCATCCACGAATTGCTGAAAGCCGGCCGCGTCGATCTCGAGTATTTGCTGCGCTACACCAATGCCCATGTCCTCGTCGTGCAGGAGCTAGGTGCCGCCGATGACGGGTTGTTCCTGCGCGATGCCGACGGCAATCCACTGGCCTGGGACAGAGTGGCCAAAAGACCGGTCAGCGCCACCGATGCCGGTGCGAAACCGGCACTGACCGGCAGCTTCACGATCGACGGGCGCCCCTGCGTTCCGGTGTTCCAGTTGATCGCCGACCGCTACCTCGATGAGAACTATGCACCGGATGCGGTCGCCGAGCGCTGCGGCATTGCAGCCGATACGATCCGCAGGATCGCCGCCGAACTCGCGCATGTCGCCTTCGAACAGACGATCGAACTGCCGATCGCCTGGACCGACTGGGCCGGGCGCCGGCACGAGACGATCAAGGGGCGGCCTGTCTCGATGCACGCCATGCGCGGTATCTCCGCTCACTCGAACGGTTTTCATACATGCCGCGCCATCCATTTGCTTCAAGTGCTGCTGGGCACAGTGGATGTCCCCGGCGGCTTCCGCTTCAAGCCGCCCTACCCCCGATCCGCGCCGCCGGGGCCGAAACCGGCGGGCAAGATCGTCAAGCCGATGACGCCGCTTGATGGCATGCCGCTCGGTTTCGTCTGCGGGCCGGACGACCTGCTGGTCGATGGGGCCGGTACGCCCGTTCGTATCGACAAGGCCTATTCCTGGGACGCGCCGCTGGCGGCGCATGGCCTGATGCATACCGTCATCCGCAACGCCTGGGCCGGCGATCCCTACAGGATCGACACGCTGATGATGTATATGTCGAACATGGCGTGGAATTCCTCGATGAACACCGTCGAGACCATTGCCATGCTGACCGACCATGATGACGCTGGCAACTACAAGATCCCCTTCATCATCTATTCCGACGCCTATTATTCCGAGACCGTGCCGTTCGCCGACCTCGTGCTGCCGGATACGACCTATCTCGAGCGGCATGACTGCATCAGTCTGCTCGACCGGCCGATCAGCCATGCCGACGGACCGGGCGACGCCATCCGCCATCCCGTCGTCGAGCCGGATCGCGATGTCCGGCCGTTCCAGTCGGTGCTGATCGAACTCGGCGCGCGGCTCGGCCTACCCGGCTTCGTCGAGAACGACGGCACGGCCAAGTACCGCGACTATGCCGACTACATCGTCAATCATGAGCGCACGCCCGGTATCGGGCCGCTCGCCGGCTGGCGTGGCAAGGGCGGGACATCGACCGGCAGGGGCGAAGCCAACCCGGACCAGTTGCAACGCTACATCGACAATGGCGGCTTCTGGCACCAGGACTTCGCTGACGACCAGCGCTACTACAAGATGGCCAACCGCTCCTACCTCCACTTCGCGGAGCAGATGGGCTTCATTCCCAAGGCGGAGCCAATCGTCTTCCAGCTCTATTGCGAGCCGATGCAACGCTTCCGTCTTGCCGCGCGTGGCCATGGCTCCGTATTGCCGCCAAAGGGTGATCGCCAGCGCATCGAGACCTACATGGACCCGCTGCCCTTCTGGTACATGCCCTTCGAGGAAGCGGTCGTCGACCTTGAAAAATATCCGCTGCACGCGCTGACGCAGCGGCCGATGCACATGTACCATTCGTGGGGATCGCAGAATGCTTGGCTGCGGCAGATCACCAGCCAGAACCGGCTGTTCGTGCATCACCGGACGGCGGCTGGCCTCGGTCTTGTCGATGACGACTGGGTGTGGATCGAAAGCATCAATGGCAGGGTTAAGGGGCAGATCAAACTGATCGACGGGGTGAACGAAAGCACGATCTGGACCTGGAACGCCATCGGCAAGCGGCGCGGCAGCTGGGGGCTGAAGGACGACGCGGCTGAATCCAACCGTGGCTTCCTTCTCAACCATATCATCGGCGACCAGGCCTCGGCCGACGCTCAGGGCAAACGCTATTCAAACTCCGATCCGGTCACCGGCCAGGCGGCATGGTTCGATCTGCGCGTGCGCATCGTCAAATGCGCGGCCGAGGAAGCCGGCTTTACCGAGCCGCAGTTCGAGCGTTTCCAGCAGCCGCCGCATTTCGAACCCTCGCCCCACAAGCTGACTTTCGGCGCTGAATTCCGCAGGGCAAGAGAGGCGGCCGAATGACCTGTCTGCCAAGTCAAAGCGGCAAGAAGCTCGGTCTGGTCATCGATCTCGACACCTGCGTCGGCTGCCAGGCCTGCGTCACCGCCTGCAAGGAATGGAACACCGGCGGCCACATGGCGCCGCTGACCGACATCGACCCTTATGGCGGCCATGTCGACGGCGTCTGGTTCAACCGCGTGCACAGCTACGAACACACCACCGAGATGGGCGGGCGCACCGTCAATTTTCCCCGCTCCTGCCTGCATTGCGAGACGCCGGCTTGTGTCACCGTCTGCCCGACCGGCGCCTCCTACAAACGGGCTTCGGACGGCATCGTGCTGATCGACGAGGACAAGTGCATCGGCTGCAAATTGTGCAGCTGGGCCTGTCCTTACGGCGCACGCGAATTCGACACCGATGTCGGCGTCATGAAGAAGTGCACGCTGTGCGTCGACCGCATCTACAATGACAATCTGGCAGAGGAAGACCGCGTACCGGCCTGCGTCGCCGCTTGCCCGACCAGCGCCAGGCATTTCGGCGATCTCGGCGATCCGCTGTCGGCTGTCTCGCAACTGGTGGCGGAGCGCGGCGGCGTCGACCTGATGCCGGAGCTCGGCTATCGCCCGACCAACAAATACCTGCCGCCGCGCGCTCATACCACGCGTGCCGCTTCGGTGGCCGCGCCGGCCCTTGAATCGGTGCGGGCCGAAGGCGGTTTCCTCGGCTGGGTCGACCGCATGCTTTCGAACTAGCCATGCATCCAGCCTTCTCCGTCGTCTTCTTCACCACCGCCACGGGCGCCGGCTATGGGCTGCTCGCACTACTGGGCGTGCTCGGAGGATTCCAGATCATCCCTCCCGATTTCTGGCTGGGCTTCATCGGCCTTGGGCTGGCACTCGGCCTGATCGCGGCCGGCCTGTTATCGTCGACCGGCCACCTCGGCAGACCCGAACGCGCCTGGCGGGCATTCTCGCAGTGGCGCAGTTCATGGCTGTCGCGCGAAGGCGTCGCCTCGGTCATCACCTTCATCCCGGCGGGGCTGTTCGGCATCGGTTGGGTATTTTTTGGCCGCACCAGTGGCTGGGTGGCCATTGCTGGACTGCTGGCCGCCTGCGGCGCGATCATCACCGTCTGCACCACGGGCATGATCTATGCGTCGCTGAAGCCGATCGCCCAGTGGCACAGCCGCCACACTCTACCGGCCTATCTCATCTTCTCGGCGATGACCGGCAGTGTGCTGCTGAACGCGCTGCTACAGGGATTTTCTCTCGGCTCGAAAACGATCCTGGTGGCTTCCGTGCTTCTGACCGTGCTCGGCTGGGGCTGGAAGCTGGCGACCTGGCGCTACAATGACCGGCTGGAGATCGCAACCAATGCCAACACCGCGACGGGGCTGGCCGGCGGCACGGTGCGGTCGGTAGAATGGCCGCACACCGAGGAAAACTACCTGCTCAAGGAAATGGGCTTTCGCATCGCACGCAAACACAGCGCGCGGCTGCGCCAGATCGCACAGGGTCTGGCCTTCGCCTTGCCCCTCCTGCTGCTCGCCATTGTGTTCGCCCTGTCCTGGCCGCTCGCAGCGTTGCTGTCGGTGCTCGCGGCCATCGCACAGTTCGCCGGCATGCTGGTCGAAAGATGGCTGTTCTTCGCCGAGGCGAAGCACACCGTCATGCTCTATTACGGCAGGTAGGACTGTTTCAGCCGGGCCTGAGCATCGAGCGGGAGATGGCAAAAATGCGGTCCGCGCCAAGCATATAGGCCATCAGCGTTTCCAGGCGGAACAGCCCGGCATAGGCGCTGTCGAGCACGTTGAGCGAGCCGGTATAGGCGCCGAAAGCCGGCATGATCATGCGGCCGCCATCGCCGGCAAAGCAGCGTCGCCGCACCGAACGGCCGCGCTGCACGATGCGGGCGCACGGATGCAGATGGCCCGCTATTTCGCCTTCGACGCGTACCTTCGACGGCTCGTGCCGGAACAGCAGCGAGCCGATGGCGAGTTCCCGCACCGTCTCGCCAGGCAAGTCGGCCGGCGCTTCCGGATCGTGATTGCCGGCAACCCAGAACCAGTCGCGGCCTGCCATCAGCGCCTCCAGCCGTTCACGGAAGCTCGGATGCATGCGTTCGGCACCGCCGCCATCATGAAAACTGTCGCCCAGGCTGATGACGATCGACGGCTGGTAGTCTGATATCACCGCCTGCAGTCTCAGCAAGGTCGCGCCGGTGTCATAGGGCGGGATCAATGCGCCGCGCCTTGCCAGCGACGACCCCTTTTCCAGATGCAGGTCGGACACCGCCAGAAGCCGCAGATCCGGAAAATAGAGCACGCCGCGCGGGTCGCAAACGGCGCGCTCGCCGGCGATGCCGACAAGATCGGCCTCGGCGATCAGCGATGCGTGCGCCAGCGAAAAGTTCATCTCGAAATCAGACTCATCTTTGGCCCATGGCCTCCTCGACCAGATCGGCGGCTTCCATGAGCAAGGACTCATTGGCGCCTCCATTCACCGATTCCTTGCCAATCTCCAGCATGATCGGCACCGCCAGCGGTGAAATCTGGTCGAGATGCTTATGCATGATTCGACCACGCACGCGCGAGAGCATCTCGGCAAGTCTGCTGACATCGAGCAGTCCGGCCGCCGCATCGGTGCGCGTTGCCTGCAGGAGGATATGGTCCGGTTCGTGGCTGCGCAGCACGTCATAGATGAGGTCCGCCGACACCGTCACCTGGCGGCCGCTCTTCTCCTGGCCAGGAAAGCGTTTCTCGATCAACCCGGCGATGACAGCGCAGGTACGAAACGTCCGTTTCAGCATCCAGCTGTCGTTCAGCCAGGCCTCGAGATCGTCGCCCAGCATATCCTCGTCGAACAAGGCGGCCAATGACGGCTTCTTCGCCTTGAACAGTGCCGCCATGTCGTCCAGCGCCCAGACGGCCAGCGAATAGTCGGTGGCGACGAAGCCGAGTGGGCGGGCGTTGGCCCGCTCCAGCCGCCGCGTCAAAAGCATGCCGAGCGTCTGGTGCGCCAGCCTGCCCTCGAAGGGATAGGCAACCATGTAGTGGCGGTTGCCGCGTGGAAAGGTCTCGACCAGAAGGTCGCCGCGCTTCGGCAGCACCGACTTTTCCTTCTGCAACCGCAGCCAGTCGGCGACCTGTTCGGGCAGCGCCTGCCAGCGGTCGCTGTCGGCCAGCATGCCGCGCACCTGATCAGCCAGATAGGTCGACAGCGGAAACTTGCCGCCGGCATAGGACGGCACGATGATGTTGGCGCCGGCGCCGTTGGACACGACGCATTCGTTCTCGCGGATACCCTCGAAGCGCAGCACCTTGCCGGCGAACAGGAAGTTGTCACCGGGCCGCAGCGTCTCGGCGAAATACTCCTCGACCTTGCCCAGCACCGGCCCGCCGCGCCCCGCCATGCCGCGGCCCTGCCGGACATAGCGGACATTGAGCTCCGGCATTTCGACGATGGTGCCGACATTGAGCCGGTATTGCTGCGCGATGCGCGGATGCGAGACCCGCCACAGCCCGTCGACCGTCTTTCGAATGCGGGCGTAGCGCTCGTAATTCTTCAGCGCGTAGCCGCCGGTGGCGACGAAATCGACGACGCGGTCGAAGGTCTCACGCGCCAGCCCGGCATAGGGCGCGGCACTGCGCACCTCTTCGAACAGCAGATCGGCATCGAAGGGCGCACCGCAGGCGACGCCCAGCACATGCTGTGACAGCACGTCGAGCGCGCCGGTGATCAGCGGCGGCGTGTCCTGTGCGCCAAGATAATTGGCGTCGAGGGCGGCCCGGCATTCCAGCACCTCGAAACGGTTGGCCGGGATGAGGATCGCCTTGGACGGTTCATCCATGCGGTGGTTGGCGCGGCCGATGCGCTGCGCCAGCCGGCTCGCACCCTTCGGCGCACCGACATGCACGACAAGATCGACATCGCCCCAGTCGATGCCGAGATCCAGCGTCGACGTCGCGACGATGGCGCGCAGCGCATTCTCGCCCATTGCCTTCTCGACGCGCCGACGCTGGCCGACATCGAGCGAGCCGTGATGCAAGGCAATCGGCAGCGAGTCCTCATTTGCCCGCCACAGTTCCTGGAACAGGAGTTCCGCCTGGCTGCGTGTGTTGACGAACAGGATCGTTGTGCGGTGCCGCTTGATCGCCTCATAGATTTCAGGAATGGCGTAGCGGGCCGAATGGCCAGACCACGGCACATGCTGTTCCGAGTCGAGAATGGAGATGTCGGGCTTGGCCCCACCGGCCACGGTGATCAGGCCGGCCATCGGGCCTGGCAGATTCTGGGCGCCTGGCGGATTCTGGCCGACCAGCCAGCGCCGCAGTTCGTCGGGCTCGGCGACCGTTGCCGACAAACCGATCGTCTGCAGGCCAGGCACGTAGCTGCGCAGCCGCGCCAGTCCTAACGCCAGCAGATGCCCGCGCTTCGACGTCACCAGCGAATGCAACTCGTCGAGCACGACATAGCGCAGATCCTCGAAGAAGCGTCGGGCGTCGGGCGCCGCGATCAGCAGCGCCAACTGCTCGGGCGTGGTCAACAGGATGTCGGGCGGCACCAGCTTCTGCCGCTGGCGCTTGTGGGCGGGGGTGTCGCCGGTGCGCGTCTCGATGCTGACAGGCAGGCCGATCTCCTCCACCGGCTTGCCGAGATTGCGTTCGATATCGACGGCCAGCGCCTTCAGCGGCGAGATGTAGAGCGTGTGGATGCCGCGATGCGCCTGGCCCGGCTTTCGCCTTGGCCGGTTGGCCAATTCGGTCAGCGAGGGCAGGAACCCGGCCAGTGTCTTGCCGGCGCCGGTCGGCGCGATCAGCAGGACCGACTGTCCGGCCTGGGCTTTCGCCAGAAGTTCAATCTGATGGGCGCGCGACGACCAGCCCTTTTCACCAAACCATCGGATGAATGGTTCGGGCAGGGCCACTGTGGCATTCTGTTCGGCAAGGCGCGGCTGCTCTGTCACCCGCCAGAGGTAGCGCGACCGCAGTCAATCGCCAAGAAGAATCGGAACAAAAGGGGATCGTTCTTTCCCTACGGCCGCCGAAACCCCGTCGGGCCGCCATAGAGGTAGCCGATGCGGGCAACGGCGTCCTTCAGCCCTTCGCGCGACACCAGCATGGTGTGGCCGTTGGCGTGGATCATCGTGTCGGCGTCGGTCATGACGGCGACATGGCCCTTCCAGAACACCAGATCGCCGCGCCGCAGTCCCGAGAAATCAGGTCCCGGCTCCAGCGACTTGCCGAGCGCCGCCGCCTGCATGTCGGAATCGCGCAGCACGTTCCTGCCGGCCATGCGCATCGCCAGTTGCACCAGGCCCGAACAGTCGATGCCGAAGCCGGAAGCGCCGCCCCAGAGATAGGGTGTGCCGAGAAACATCTCAGCCACCGAAACATAATCGGCGGCCACATCACCGAGAGGCCGCAGATGGCCTGCGATGATCGCCTCGCCGGAGGGCAGGACGGCATAGTGCGTGCCGCGGGTCTGGGCGGCGCCCGTCACCGCCACCGTCGACCCCATCGACAATTGTCCTGCGATCGGAAAGCGCAGATCGGGTCCAGGATAAAGAAAAGTGCGTGGTGCCGAGATGATGTGAGTAGGCGCATGGTCCCGCCCGCCCAGCATGGTGTCGGCGACATAGCCGACATAGCCGTCGCGTTCGGCCTGGACCCAGGCCCAGCCCTCAGAGACCTCGAAGACGAGGACATCGTCGCCAAACAGGGCTTGCGTGTTGACGCCGGCATCCGGCCGCGGCGCCTTGCGGATGTCGGCCACGGACACGGTGACCCGCGCCGGCCGACCGGCAACGAAGCGGTCGGCCGCGACCTCGCCCTTCAGCCGTGCATCGGCAAGGTCGGAACGGAAAGCGTGAAGGCGGGCATCCCTGGCAGTCAAATCGGCAACTCTGAAATTAGATGGGTAACTCGTGAGCCTTGGCGATGATACCATCGCCGAAGCGCTCGACAAAGAGCGCACCCTCGACCGTGCGCCTGATCAGCACATTGCGCTTGTCGAGTTCATCGCGATGGCGCGACACCAGCTTCAGCGCGCCCATCGTGTCGAGCGCGCGGGTGATCACCGGCTTTGTGACATTGAGCCGGGCGGCAAGCCCGCGCACGGTGTGCGGCGGCGGATCGAGATAGATGGTGAATAGGATCGCGGTCTGGCGCATCGTCAGATCGGGCGCGTCGTCGCGCACCTGCGACAGCATCACTTGCTGCCACAGTCGCAAGGCCTGGCTCGGGCGCATCGCAATCGACATCCGAGCAGCATGACGGCAAATTGTTTCGGTTCCGTTTCAGTTGCGGCGATTTGCCGGCTCTGCTTGGAGCTATCCCCCGTAACGTTTCGAGATGATCCGCTCCAGAGCGCGGATGCCTTGCGCCTCGCCGCCTGCGGGGCCATGCGGGCGGTCGGCGGGATTCCAGGCGAAGATATCGAAATGCGCCCAGCCAACGGTCTTTTCGACAAAGCGCTTCAGGAACAGCGCCGCCGTGATCGAGCCGGCGAAACCGTCCGTGGTGACGTTGTTGATGTCGGCGATCTTCGACGACAATTTTGCATCGTAAGGCCGCCATAACGGCATGCGCCACAGCGGATCCTCGGCCGCAACGGAAGCCGCCGCGAGGTCGGATGCCAGCGCTTCGTCGCCGGTATAGAATGGCGGAAGATCGGGGCCTAGCGCGACGCGGGCAGCCCCTGTCAGCGTCGCCATGTCGACCAGAAGCTGCGGCTCCTCGTCATCGGCCAGCGCCAGGGCATCGGCCAGCACCAGCCGTCCTTCGGCGTCCGTGTTGCCGATCTCGACGGACATGCCCTTGCGGCTCTCTAGCACGTCGCCGGGTCGGAAGGCGTTGCCGGCAATCGAATTCTCGACCGCGGGAATGAGCACGCGCAGCCGCAAATTCAGCCCGGCGGCCATGATCATCGAGGCCAGACCAAGAACATTGGCGGCACCGCCCATGTCCTTCTTCATCAACAGCATGCCGGACGACGGCTTGATGTCGAGACCGCCAGTGTCGAAACAGACACCCTTGCCGACCAGCGTCACCTTCGGTGCGCCTTGCTGCCCCCATCGCATGTCGATCAGGCGTGGCGCACCGGCCGACGCACGGCCGACGGCATGGATCATCGGGAAGTTCTGCTCCAGGAGATCGTCACCCTTGACCACCGAGACTTCGGCCTTGTGCCTGCCGGCCAAGGTCCGGACCGCCTTCTCCAAGTCCTCCGGCCCCATGTCGCTGGTCGGCGTGTTGACCAGATCGCGTGTCAGGAAAACGCCATCGGCGATGCGGCGAACGCGCCCCGCATCGACGCCGGCAGGCAGGCCGAAGCGCAGCGCCTTGCCGGGTTTCCTGCCATAGCGGGTGAAGACATAGCCGCCGAGCATCAGCGCGATTGCCGCGAGTTCCGGCTCGGCCGGCGCCGAGGCGAAATGCCAGTCGCCTTCAGGCAGGGCTTTCGACAACGCGCCGAGGGCGAGCGCGCCTTCGCCATCGCCGATACCGAACAAGGCGCCGCCGAGTGCTCCGTTTTCGCCAGGCACGACCAGCGTCCTGCCTGCCTCGCCGGAAAAGCCGTTGGCTCTGGCCCAGGCGACAGCGGCTGGCGCAAGACCGGCTGCGTCCAGGCCGTCCCTGGCGACCAGATGAACCGGCAGTGCGCCCGGCAGTTTCTTCTCGACCAGTTCGACAGGCATTCGATGTTCTCCATGCGGCGGCCCCCGAGTCGCCGTTCTTAACTGTCCGTTAGGGTTAACAGAATATTTCTGCGGGAGGGAAGACGGCCACGCAATGGCCGCGCATGAATGGAGGCCCGGGGCCGATGCCGACTAACCGCAGGATCAACGCCAGGGGAAAACGGCTCATCACCACGGCCCTTGTGCTGGCGCTCGCGGCGGGCGTTGCCGGTTGCGGAACCGACAAGCTCTCCACCGGCTCTATCGGACGCAGCGGCGGCAAACCTCTGGAAACCATGTCGGCCGGAGAACTGCACAATGCCACCGGCGCACTTGGCCAATCCTATGCCAGGAACCCCAACGACAAGCGGATAGCGACAAATTATGCGGCGGCATTGCAGATGGATGGCGACGCCGACCAATCGCTCGCCGTGATGCGCAAACTGGCGATCGCTCTGCCGAAGGATCGTGACGTGCTTGCCTCCTACGGCAAGGCACTGGCGGCCAATGGCCAATTCGAGCCGGCACTCGACGCCGTGCGCCGCGCTCAGACGCCGGAATATCCCGACTGGAGGCTAGTGTCGGCCGAAGCGGCCATTCTCGACCAGATCGGCCAGAAGGCCGATGCGCGCCAGCTCTATCGCAAGGCGCTCGAACTCAAGCCGAACGAGCCTTCGGTGCTCTCCAATCTTGGCATGTCCTATGTGCTGGAAGGGGACCTGCGCACCGCCGAAACCTATATGCGCTCGGCCGCGCAGCAGCCCAACGCGGACAGCCGGGTCCGCCAGAACCTGGCGCTGGTCGTCGGGCTGCAGGGCCGTTTCGACGAAGCCGAAAAGATCGCTTCGCAGGAACTCTCGCCCGAACAGGCGCAGGCCAATGTCGCCTATCTGCGCCAGATGCTGGCCCAGCAGAATGCCTGGAGCCAGCTCAAGGATCAGGACAAGTCAAAGCCCGCGACCAACTGAGGCGACAATCTGCAAAGACCTTGAATGAAGAAGCGGGGGCGCATGGGACACCGCGACGATTAATAAGTAGACCATATATAGATAGCCGAAAAAGGCGGCAGCGAGTTCCGCCTGGAAAAGTATCTGGTACATATAA